>JBGSLW010000274.1:0-22566 GCA_041740495.1 Pirellulaceae bacterium | reverse complement strand
CGTAGCCAAAGCCGGCGCCGCCTCGCGGTGCACAGCAGTTTCGGCAACGGCATCCCAAGCCGTGCCAATTGCAGGGCTTCGCGGTGCCGACGCGGCAGTCTCCTTCGCAGTAGCCGTTCCACAACTGCTCCGCATCGTATTGCGTGATTTCGCGACCACCCAGGCAACCCTCGACAGAGTAGCCGCCGGTTCCCTCCGCGTGGTGACCGACCTGCTGGTGGTGATGTTGCGACTGTCCGCAGCCGCATCCAGCTTGCGGGGCGACTGCCGCCGGTGCAACCTCGCTGACGACTTCGGGGCCGGGCACAGGAATCACATCCTGCGCCGAGACGGCGGAAACAGCCGCCCACAACACCCCGCAGAAATACGTAAAACAAACTCGGCTTTTCATATCTTGGCGTCCTTTCCTCATCCGGATCTTCAACCCTCCTCGTTTCAATCGTCATCCGATAAAAACCTGGATGATGGATTGCGACCGATAACCGCCAAAATTGCGGAAGAATCGTGCCATCAATGAGGTTCCGACTGCCAGCGTCGAACAGTCAAAGTTTGCCGGCCAAGGAAGATCTACCGACTGAGAAAACTTTGTCGGCGTCGGCGATCAGGGTTCGCGGGTGGCAGAATCCAAATTGCGGATCAGCGGGTAGAGGAAGTACTCGATCACTCGCCGCTTGCCGACCACGATTTCGACCGCGACGGTCATTCCCGGCAGCAGGCGATAGGGCTCCGGCATATTCTTCAGGCGATCGGCTGACCCCAGCGAAGCGCGGGCCTTGTACATGATCTTGCTGGAGGGGCCTTCGCCTCGGACGAACGTTCCTTCGCTGATCGTGCGGACCTTCCCTTCCAGCGTTCCATGCTTTTGATAGGGGAACGAATCCAATTTGATTCGCGCGGTATCCCCCTGGCGGATCAGGCCAATGTCTCGAGATTCCACATCGAACTCCGCCACCAATCCGTTGACGGCGACATCGAGCGGGACCAACTTGAACAGCGACTCGCTGGACTGCGGGACGGATCCGGCGGATCGTTCGGCGACTTCCAATACGAAATACGCGGGGTGCGGCAAGTCCGCCGGAACGCGAAGGTCGACGTATTCGTTGATCCGGTTTGCCTTGTTGAGTTCTTCGGTGGCCTGGCTCAATTCGGTCTGCACCTTGGCGTACTCTTGCGAGATCTCGGCGTTGCGGTGGGCGATGTATTCGTCGCGGCGCTTGGCGTTCAGCTCCAGATCCTGATGCAACTGGACTTTTTGGCTGCCGGCTTCCGCGAGGGATTGCTCGGTTCGCCGCAACTCAACGGCGGCGCTCATCAATTCGACTTCGGAGGTGACGTCTTTCGCCCGCAAGTTGAGCAGTTTCTCATGCAGTCTTTGACGTACATCCAATTCTCCTTGGATGGTCACAATTTTTTCGTCGTTGGCGCCTTGTTGCGCCTCCAGTTTTCCCTGTTCGGCGACGAAGCTGGCTAGTTTGGCGGCATGCTCCAGCTTGCGATCGGAAAAGGCTCGTCGTTGCGAGCGCCAATTGTCTGAAATCTGCGTCGGAGTCAATTGGAATTCGAGACCATCGCGTTCCGCAGTCAATCGAGCGAGTGCCGCGGTGAGCGAATCGACTTTGGCCCGGTAAATCGCCACGTCGGCCTCGGAAAACGTCCGGTCGAACGTAGCCAAAATATCGTTGGGGTAGACCACATCGCCAAACCGGACCAGGATCTCGCGAATCGGCGCGGCCGAGAGAGGCTGGATCACGATCGGAGGTTCGGTCGCCACCAGTTGGCCCTGGGCGATCACGATCTTGTCGACTTGGGCCCAGCAGGCCCATCCGATCGCCGCAGCGATCAATGCGACCACGGTATACAACGTCCAGCGGGCGCCCCCCGGAACGCTGCGCTTTTCGATCTCGACGGCATCCGGCTGGAATTCGACCAGGTTGCTGGGAATGGCGCGGGGACGCCGCAACTGGACTTTTCCCGGCGGCGGACGACCTATCGTATTTGAGTCTGTTGTTGCCATAAATCGCGGTAAACCTTGCTGGATTCCAACAATTGGCGGTGCGTTCCGATCCCGTCGATCTCCCCCTGATCCAGCACGATGATCGCATCGCATCCGGTCAACATCGACAAACGGTGGGAGACCATAATCACGGTCCGGCCACGGGCCATGCGGGCCAAGTTTTTTTGCACGATCGACTCGCTTTCCGGATCGAGCGCGCTAGTGGCTTCGTCAAAGATCAGAATCCGTGGGTTGGTGAGCATCGCCCGGGCGATCGCCAGACGCTGCTTCTGTCCACCCGAGAGGTTGGATCCGTTTTCCTCGATCACCGTATCGTACGACTGCGGCAGCCTTTCGATAAATTCGTCGGCGCCCGCCAGCCGAGCCACGTGCACGATCTCCTGGAACGAAGCGTTCGGTTTGGCCATCCCGATATTCTGGCGGATGGATCCCTTGAACAGAAAATTGTCCTGCAAGACCACGCCGATATTCTGCCGGACATGGGCGATATCCAGCTCGCGGAGATCCAGTCCATCGATTCGGATCAAGCCTTGCCGAACGGGATACATCCCTTGGATCAAACGGGTAACGGTCGTCTTTCCCGAACCGCTCCGGCCGACGATCCCGACCACCGAGCCCTGGGCGATCGTGAACGAGACTCCGCGCAGCGCCGGTGGAGCTTCGGGGGTGTATTGGAATGCGACGTTTTCGAATTCGATGCGACCCGCGAGATCCGGGCGAAGACCGTGACCGATCCCCGCTTCGATCGGCCGGTTCATGACCTGCCCCAGCATCCGAATCGAAAGCGCGGTTTCTTGATACGAATGGATGAGCGACACCAGTTGCACCAGCGGACCGGAGACGCGGCCGGCGATCATCTGAAACGCGACCAGCGCCCCGACCGACATCTGTTCACTGAAGACCAGGGTTGCTCCGAACCAGACGATCCCCACCGTCATGCACTTTTCCAGCAACTTGGAGAGGCTGGTAGCCAGCGTGGAGATCTTGCCGACCCGGAAGTGCATCGCCACGGATTGGGCGGTGCGGTCGTCCCATTTGCGGCGCTGCACCGGCTCCATACTGAGCGCCTTGATCGTCTGCACGCCGTGGATCGTCTCGACCAGCATCCCTTGCCGCTCGCCTTCGGCCACGTACAGCGCCTCCAGCCGGCGGCGGTACGGCCCCAGCAGGACGCCGATCGTGGCCGCCATCAACCCCGAAAAGAGCAGCACGACCAGCAAGAGCGACGGACTATAGAACCAGAGAATCGGGACAAACACGAACAGGGCGGTCGATTCCAGCAGCGTCAGAAACAGGTTTCCCGTCAGGAATTGGCGGATGGTGGAGGTCTGCTGCATGTGTTTGGTCAACACGCCCGCCGGGATCTTCTCGAAAAAGTCGATCGGCAAGTTCAGCATATGCTGAAACGTCCGCGTGGAGACACGCACGTCGATCTTGCTGGATGCATGCAGCAGAATGAACCCGCGCAAAAATCCCAGGATCGCATCGAAGATCAATGCGATAATGATCCCCACCGTGATCACCTGCAGCGTCGCCTGGGCGTTATTGACCAGGACCTTGTCGATCACGATCTGAAAGTAGAGCGGGACCACCAGGGCGATCAGGTGCATGAAAATCACGGCGATCGCCACGTCGGTGAACGAGATCCCTTGCCGTAGAATTTCCGGGATGAACCATTTCAGACTGAAGGGCTGGTTCGGGTCCAACAGCGACATGGTCCGTTTGGCGAGGATCGTTTCGCCGCGCCAGGCTTTCTCGAAGTCACTGCGGGACAAGAACAGGAATTCGCTGCGATCGGCCAGCGGATCGTACAGCACGACCTGTTCGACCGGTTTTCCCGGTTCCGGCTCCGCCACGCGCATTCCGACCAGGATCACGTAGTTTCCGTTGTTGAGGCGAGCCATCACGGGGAAGGCCTGGCCCAAGCGGCGCAGCTGATTCCAATTGAGTCGCGTATGCCGTGTCTTGAAGCCGTAATCGGCGGCGATGCGCAGTAAGCGCCGCAGTCCTGGTTCTTCTTCCTCCAACGAGTAATCGTGGATCAACCGTTCGGCGCTGACGTCGGCGCCGTGATGCCGCGCGATCAGCGCGAAGCAACGCAGGGCCGTGTGTTTGGGGGGCGTGATCGGCGGCTCGTCTTGTCCCTGCTCGGGAATTCGATCGCGGGCGCCGACGACGATTGGATCGGCATGGTGTTCCGCAGCGGGCGGACTGCCGGCAGAAGTATTCGACCCGGCGCCGTCATCCGCAGGCAGGCTGGCGGACAGTTCGTCCGGAGAGGCATCGGCAGGCGGAATGTCGGAAGGGGACGGCGGCATCGCTGGCGAACGGCAAGAAACGTGGGGATGCGGCTTGGCCATCCACCCGACCGCATCATTGCCGGGGTCCCGCTGGCCAGGTCAATAAAAAACCCCGCACAACGATGGCCGTGGCGGGGTGCAGCGTTTTTTCGCTGTACGGGATCGATCACCTACACCAAGGGTGCAGCGATCACTCCGAACGAAGTCGAAAATTCCGTCAAACGGAACGATTGCAGCGAATTGGTGGCTTGCTCGTAAATCGAACGCAGGTCGACATCTGGGTTGATAATATTCCCATTGATGTCCAAGAACCTTAAGGTCTCGATCCGCGAGCCACCCCAGCCCATGTTCCTAATTGTAATCCCTCCCTGCGCTTCGCCGCCATCGACCGTCAATTGAATGTCCAAATCCAAGCCGTTGTTCGCCCGTCTGAAGCGAATATCTTGTTGGAAGGAGTTGAGGTCGCCAAAGGCGTTCATGATCAAGGTATCCCGCCCGGCGCCGCGGTTTTCGTCAATGGTGTCAAATCCGTCACCATACGTATAAAGGTAGGAATCGTTGCCGGCGTCGCCGCGCAGCGTGTCGGTTCCCGCGAAGCCTTGCAGGGAGTCGTTCCCCACACCGCCGATGATGATGTTGCCCAACGCGTTGCCTCGCAGGGTATCATCGCCGGAGCCGCCCCGCAGGTTCTCGATCGTCGCCCCATAAGCGATGGCGAGGTTATCGACCTGCCCGCCAATGCTGGAGAATCGTCCCTCGCGGATATCGGCTACCACGGAGACCGTCTGGTTCCCCAGATTGAACGAATCGTAGCCGCCGGCGTCCCAAATCATCCCGAGATCATCGAAGTTCTGCGGGATGAAGATCTGTGTATCTTCCGGGTTATAGTTCGGGTTGCCGCCATACCAATTCATCAAATTCAAGAGGTCATACAACATCGGCGTGGTGACCTCGAGTCCCACCGCGGTGTACGACATAATCGAGTACCGATCGTTGTCGGTTCCATCGGCGACACCGGGGGTGGCGCTGCCGGGCAAGCCCGGTGGCGGATTAATCGCATCGACGAAGGGGTGCTTTAGCCCCAACGCGTGGCCAATCTCGTGCAAGACGGTGTTGAAACCGATCGCGTTCATCTCGACGATATTCGGGTCATTTTGATTGAGCCAAATGTCCCCGGGGATTCCGATCGAGGTCCCCGGCGTATTGGGGCCAGGCGGCAGGTAGGCGTATCCCGACGACCCGCTTTGGTCGTTACGCATGAAGACGAACGCCCCCAAACCTTGGACGGAGGGGATCTCAATGAAATCGACGTTGAGGAAGTCCTCATAGACAGCCAACGCACGGCGGACGCCGGCTGCAATGGTCGGCGTGAGCTCTTGAGCGTTCGAGCCACGTTCCGGCGCGTCGTCCGGATAGTAAAAGGGGACCACTTCCGGGAAGGTGAATGTGATAACCGTCTTTCCTGAGAGGGCAGCGTAGTCGCCTCCGCTCTCCAACGCGTCGATGGCGGTGATGTCGGTATTGACCTCCAGCCGCTGCCAATCGCTCCAATAAAAGCCGTTGTAGGCTCGGTAGACGATCGCATCGAACTTTCGTCCCGGATCATCGGTCGCAGTATTTTCAAAGCCGCCCAAAATCTCCAGGTCGGCGAATTCCGCGGAGGTCAGCCGATGCAGTTCGCCCCATTCCAAATGCGTTCCGGCGTTGCCATTCAAAACCAAATCGGCCGAACCCGCCTCGCCGTTCAAATCGATGATCTCGATGTTGGTGATCGCCGGGCCATTGTCGGGCACCAGGAAATCAGCGAACGGCGTGATGCTGAGTTCGCGGATCGAAATGGTCTCCGGATTGGCGTCAAAACGTGGGATATCGATCGTTTCGACTTTAGCGGAGGTGTTGGCGGACCAGAATCGTCCGTCAAAGGCTCGGACCCGAAATCGCTCGAAGTCGGTTTGCGACGCCGAATGATATTCGACCGAGGAAAGCTGGTTGAAGTCGACTTCGAACCAGGTATTGGCCGCTTGGACCACGCCGTTGATGGTGAAATAACCCCCGGTCAACAAACTTCCGGTGTCGAAGAATTGCACCTTTTTCAGGGAGTTTCCATCCGGGTCGGAAAACTGGAACATATTCGTCGCCAAAATCGTCGTGTCGATTTTGAGCTTGGCGTCAAACGCCGTGACGACCGGCGGCGAGTTGTTGGGGATCGTGGTCGCAATGATGTTCAGTTCATCACTCCACAAGGCACCGTCAAACGCCTGGATCCCAATCGTTTCCGATTCGCCGACCTGTCCACCGATGTAGCGGAGCAAGGAGAGTTGCGCCGCGGGGACTTCGAACCACACGCCCGAGGTCTGGGCGATGCCGTTGAAGCTGAAAAACCCGCCGGTCGAATTGGTGGAACGGTCCACAAAACGAAACTTGGTGATCGCGTAACCGTCCGGATCGCTGGCCGAAACCAGGCCATCGACCGCCAGTCCTTCAAACCCGGTCACCGAGAAATTGCTGGCCGAAACGATCGGCTGGCGGACGTTGGCGGCGACCGTATTGACATCGCCGTACGACGCGGTGCTCCAAAACTGGCCGTCAAACGCTTGGATCCCGATGCTCTCTGCGGAAATCACCAAGCCGCTGCGGTAATACAATCCGGCGATCTGCGAGGCGTCCACCTCGATCCACACGCCGGACGTCTGCCGCACGTTGTTCAAAACAAAATAACCGCCGGGGGCGTACGTGCTGTTGTCCCGAAATCGGTAGCGGGTGGCCGTAGCGCCCGGATCGAGATCTAACACATCGAACAAACTAGAGAACTGGACGGAACTTCCAATCTCGAGGTTGGTTTGCTTGACGTTGACGGCGGGCGGGAAGAAATTGGTCGGCATTTTGCAGACTCCGGATAGAGGTTAGGGCGCCCCTACTTGATTCGGTCGATCGGGAGTATTTCGATCGGACTTGTCACTCGGCGGGAACGGGTCACTCGGCGGGAAACGGTTGGGGAGGGTAGTATAACGATTGAGCCGAAACGGCTGGGTCCATCGAAAACGTCGGTTTAGCCAAAATTGGGGGACTTGGGAGTCGCCACAGCTTTCGGCTGGGGGTCGGCCGATTCGGCCCCCCCCTCGCCTGGGCGGGGTTTGACCAATCCGGCATTGATCAGTTGCTTCACCAAGTCTTCCATGGCGCTAAAGCTGCGCAGAAAACCATCGGGAGGCATCACAATTCGTTCTCGTTGCTCGAAACGCGGCTGATCACCCTCGCGACGGCTTCCGACCAACGTGACCAGGCTCATGCGAACCATGCCGCCGGCCAACGTGATTTCTCCAATCCCGTCCGCGAAAATTTCCCTGGGGTTTTCCATCCAAAAATCCTATTGAACTGCGAGTGCGAGTCATCCGAGAGACAGACTTCTATCGTAAGCGCAATGGCCCCGATTTGTCCAGCAAAATCGCCGGAAAACGACGATTTTTGCGACGCCTTGCGGCGGTCATGTCGAACCGAAAACCTCCACGCCGAAAACCTCCACGATCGCGGCCGATACCCGCCACGGAAAATGTCCCTTCTCCTATCGGCCAGATTGCAACCGGTTCATTGAATTATCTTTTGGTGACGGTTACCTAAAGTCAATAGACTTTAACGGTCGATTGCATTGTAAGGGCGCGCTCCTCTCCCGCCGCACCTGCCCCGCTATCCCGCAATCGCTCGCTCCAGACAAGGAATGTCGCATGCCCGGACCGGTTTCGCACGGTTCGCCGATCCGTCCCACCAGCTTGGCCCTGGCGACGGCCTGCGGCGTCGGACTTGGATTCCTCCCCGTCGACTCGTTGGCCTTTTACACATGGCTCGTGTTATCGGTGATACTGCCCACCAATTTGGTACTTCTGGCGATCAGTGCTGTCTTATTTCACGGAGTGGCTTGGGGATGCGAACCCCTGTTCCATAAGTTGGGGGCCATCTTGTTGACCAATTCCCACCTGGATACGACGTGGCAGTACCTGGCCAATATGCCGATCGTCCCCTGGACACGGTTTAGCAACACCACTGTGTTGGGGGGGGCGGTGGTCGGTCTCGTCCTCTTCTGGCCCGTCTTTCTCTTTAGCCTCCCTTTGTACACTCGATTGGCTCCGAAATTCTTAAACCGTTTGCAAAACACAAGGCTCTACCGCTGGTGGTTGCAGAACGGGCGGGCCGAGGAGTCGATCGCATGAAATCTGGACGCCGTCTCTTTGTCCGTTGCGGCTTGCTGGTGCTCGCCCTGGTCGCCCTGTTGCTGTCGGCCGATGTCTGGCTGAAAAAGTTGATCGCCTTGGGGATCGAAACGCGGACGGGTGCTCGGGTTGAGATCGGCCACCTGAATTCTCGCTGGTCCACCGGGGAACTGCTGCTATCGAATCTGCAGATCGCCGATCCGCATCAGCCGCTGCGGAATCTATTGCAGGCTGACCGAGCGCGGATCGTGTTGCAGCGACCTGAATTTCTGCGTCGACGACTGGTCATCGACGAAGCCCACTTGTCCAACGTGCAACTGGACACGCCTCGGACTACTTCGGGGCAATTGGGCGCCGCGGCCGTTTCTGCCGCACCCGAGTTGCCATGGCTTCCCGCGGCGTTTCAATATCGCCTGGAAGAGTATGGAACCAAATTCCTGGATTGCGTCGAAGTCCGACAATCCGTTACGCCGCCGGCCGAATCGAGTCTTTCTTCCGTGGCCGCCGAAATACGCCGAGCGATCCCAGAGAAGTTCGTTGCCGTGTTGGCCCAGGCCCAGGCCGTTTCAAGTCAACTGGGACGCATCGCCCAATTGCTTACCAACCCCGCCGGCAATCCGTTGCGCGAGCCGGAGCGGGTGCGGATGATCGCCGCGGAATTGCCCCAAATCGAACAATCGGCCCACACCGCACGCGACGCGGCCGCCCAGTTGGAATCGGACTTTCACAAGGAACTCGAGCGACTTGAGCAAGCCAAACGCGCCGACCTGGCATCCAGCAAATGCCGAGTCACCGTGGCGAACTTGGAACCCGAACTTCTGCAGCGGATCTTGGTCAGCCCCCAACAGCTGGCACAGGTCGAAGAGGCGGTTCAGTGGATCCGTTGGCTCCGCGCTGCACTGCCGCTGGACCCCACCGATTTCGCCCCGCAACCCAAAACCGGCGTCGATGTGCACTACGAAAACGCCCCGATTCCCGACCTGACCATCCGGACGCTCCAATTCGAGGGGGCGGCGTTGGTCGACGGCCGCCATCGAAAAATGTTCGGCACACTCCGCAATTGGACCTTTCCGCTGGCGCTTAATCCCCGGCCGATCGAGTTGGAAATGCGCCTACCGGGAGACACGCACCTCCTCCTGGCCGCGGAGATCGATCGCCGCCACGGCGCTTGCCGCGATACCATTCGAATCACCCAACCGGAACTCCAGGTTGCCCCCCAATCGTTGGGAACCGCAGACGTCGTCCAAGTCGCCGTCGGCCCCAGCCGCCAATTGGTCGATGTGGAAATGACGATCGATGGCGAGTCCGTCGAAGGGACCGTTCAATTTCGCCACGCGGCGACGGAATTGAGCCTGGCCGAATTGCATGAATTGGCAGGCGGACCCGAGATGATGGCTTGGGTCAATCGGGAGTTGGCAAACGTCCGCGAGTTCGAAACCAGGTTGAAATTGACGGGAACCCTCGACAACTTGCGAATCGAGTGCGAATGCGATCTCGCCGATACCATCGCCTCCGCCGCCGCCAAGTCCACAGGGCTGGAAATCCACCATGCCCGCACGACGTACCAGGACCAGGTCGAAGCCGACTACGTAGCGGCCGTCCGCGAACTGAAAGCCGCCTTTGCCTCAAAACACCAGGAGCTGTTGGCCGAGTTGCGAACCGACCTGTCCCGACTGCAACAACTGCAGCAAACCGCGACGCAAGTCGATGCAGGCGATTCAATTCGCCGGTAGACGCCTACCGACCTTCCGGCACACGACCATCCTTCCTGCCCACTTCCGTCATTCCTGCACACGACCATCCTTCCCGTACACTTCCATCCTTCCAGTACACTTCCGTCCTTCCTGTTCACTTCCGTCCTTCCTTTACACTTCCGCCCTTCTTGTACACTTCCGTCATTCCTGCGGAGGCAGGAATCCAAGTGCGTTGGCATCCTGCCCGGCGTGGATTCCGGGTCTCAGCCCGGAATGACGGCGACGTCCATTGCCAGCCCGGAATGACGGCGACGTCCATTGCCAACCCGGAATGACGGCGACGTCCACGCAAACGATTCAATTCGCCGGTAGACGCCTACCATCCTTCCTGTTCACTTCCGCCCTTCTTGTACACTTCCGTCATTCCTGCGGAGGCAGGAATCCAAGCGCGTTGGCAACCTGCCCGGCGTGGATTCCGGGTCTCAGCCCGGAATGACGGCAACGTCCACTGCCAACCCGGAATGACGGCGACGTCCACTGCCAGCCCGGAATGACGGCGACGTCCACGCAAACGATTCAATTCGCCGGTAGACGCCTACCGACCTTCCGGCACACGACCATCCTTCCTGTTCACTTCCGCCCTTCTTGTACACTTCCGTCATTCCTGCGGAGGCAGGAATCCAAGCGCGTTGGCATCCTGCCCGGCGTGGATTCCGGGTCTCAGCCCGGAATGACGGCGACGTCCATTGCCAGCCCGGAAAGACGGCGACGTCCACTGGCATCACGGAATAACGGAGTCGTCCACCATCACCTGGGGCGGCATGGGCGCCACCGTTTGCAAAAATTCCACCAGTCGGTTGCAGTTCTCATCAGCCCGATAGTCTGGAACCATGGCGCGGTACGCCAGATCGACTAATCCCACCGGCATCTTGCGACACAGATTCGCCAGGCTCGCGTCGAACGCGGCAGGATCGATCCTGGCGCCCCGAAGATCGTCTAGCGCCACGTCCGGTCCGAAGCGGTGGACGCCGGCCAACGACAAGTACCAGGGACGGCCGAAGACCAAAACGGGCTTGCCGCCACTGACCGATTCCCAGCCGACGGTCCCCGTCACCGTCGCTGCAAACTGGGACTCGCGCAATAGTCGATACGTATCACAACTTCGGTCGACCAGGAGCGTACGCGGGATCTGACGGAGTCGTTCGAAAAACGCGGGTCCGCGCCATCGCCAGCTCTGCTTTGGGTTCTCCTTGACATAGATCCAAACTTCGGGATCCAACGCGGCGCGGAGGTTTTCCAACGCCGCGAGCTGGTCTCGGTACTGGTCGCCCAACGTCGCGGTGGTCAGTTCGGGCTGCAGGTGTAATGGGAAGTAGACGAACGGACGGCGCCAGTCCACGGGACGCGTCAGCCGGTGGACTTGTGCGCGATAATCCTCGTCGGGGTGCACCGGCCGTTCCGACTTGCCTCGCAGCCAATCCCAGCCGCTGGCCGCCTTCCAATCGCGCCAGCCGCGCCGCCAGCGAACGCGTAGCGCATTCCACGTCCCCGCGAGGTCGAATCGTTCGACAGACCGGTTCTCCGCCAGCGCGTCGCGCATGTAAAACAAATCCTTCTCGAAGCGGCGTTCGATCTCGATCACCGGGCGGCGTTCGTCGGCTGTGACCGTGACAAACCAGCCAAAATCGGCGAGGTCCCAGCAGAAGCAGAATCGGTTCGGCAGCACGGTTTGGTACAGCAACAACGTCTCGACGCTTCGCCGCCGAGCGGCCTGGTAGAGCGCCCATTCGAATCCTTCGTGGGGGAGATTCTGAAAGACGACCCGATCAATATTCGCGGACCGCAACTGCCGGTCGAACCTGCGTAGCAGTCGCTGCCATAGCCGGCGGTATTCCGCAAACGGCTGGTCGATCATGGCGGGATTTCGTGCGACTTGATCCAGGAAGGCATCCAACGCCGCGGGATCCAAATCCCCGTCGGCGCCATCGGCCGCACGCGGGGACTCGTCCGCCGAATCGCTCTGCAGACACCCGAGATGCCACGCGGCAACGTCCTCGGTCCATCGTCGCCCTGACCCGCTGCCGTACCACAACGGGACTTCCCAGACGCCGCCGGCAACCAACGCATCGATCGCCGGTATCAGCTCGGGATGGTGAAAGCCATAGACCGCTACGCGGCGGGGACGGGAATCGGATCGGACTGCGGCCATGCAGCTGATTTTCCAACAGACGGTTAACGCTCCAATTCGTAGCAAACCAGCCGCGTTCCCAGCCGGCAAACCATGCGACGATCGAAGAACGCGGGATGTGCATAGACTGAGGCGTGGCCTGTGGTGAGTCGGCGTTTGGCCACCTGCTGTGGAATGCCGTCTTGGAATCGGTGCAACACCAGATTTCCTTCCACGGTCAACAAGAGAGTGATGTCGCTCCCATCGCTCACCAGGGAGCTGTATTCGCCCAGGTCGGGGTCGTCGTCAAAGCCCAAAGGGGCCAAGCTGATTGCGTCCAACGACCACAAGCGTCCATGAACTCCGACGACCGCCCGGCCGATGCGCGTTGGCGTGTGCGAATCCGCCTTCAACGCGGGAAACGTTTTGCTCGGCTCCGGCTGCAAGCCGCCCGCGGCATCGAAGTGATGGAGCCTCGCACCGTTGGTCTCGCCCACCAGCAACAATCCTGCACCCAACGCGACCGGACTGGGAACCAGAAATTCGCCTGCTTCCTGCGGCGGGACGTTCCAGAGTCGTCGGCCGTCCTCCAGGCGCCAACCCACCGCCCCGTGCATATCCCAGCCAACCAACTGCCGCCCGGCGGGGCTGTCGACAACCAGAAGGGAAGCGTATCCGGGTGGAAACCCGTCCGCCACCCAGCGTTCGTCGCCGGAGTCCAAATCGATCGCTGCCAAGGCCGCGTCCTCGGCGGCCGGCTGAACGTACAGCGTCCGATCGACGACCAGCGGCGAACCCGCAAATCCCCAGGTCGGCAGCTCGCCCCCGTAGTCCGTGAGCAGATTGAGTTTCCAGCGCACCTTGCCGTCGCGAATGTTGAGACACGCGACATCGCCAAAAGCGCCGGCCGTGACGACCCATTCGCCGACGATCGCCGGTGTCGCGCGAGGCGAGTTGCCGAAATCGAGCTTCCCATCGCGGGCGCCGGAGAATCCGGCTGGCGGGAGTGCCGGATATTGATACCTCCACCGCTCGGCCCCTGTCACGGCGTCCCAGCAGACGAACAGATCGCTGGTATCGAGCAAATCCCTGCCGCCCGCGACGACCACCCCTTCCGCTGCTGCCAGACCCCCCAAGGAATCGCCCGGAAGCTCCACCTCCCAGGCGATTGGCAACGGATCGGGCAGTGCGTCAGGCAGCCAGTTGACGACGCCATCGCGCTCCCGGCCGCGGAATCCCGGCCAGGCGTTCAGTTTTTTTTTGCCGAATCCCCCGCCTGTGCGGCAGCCGGCGTCTGGCGAAGGGAGGTTGCTTTGTCCTCGACCGATTCCTGGAAAGGGACAAACCCCCGACCCGTCTCGAGTGCCGCCAACATATCCGAGTCATCCCCGGTGGCCAGCAATGCCTTCAAAACGGCGCCGCGCACCTGGCTGGGGACTTCGTCGTGCACAAATGCCGTCACGAAATGCAAAGGTTTGGTCTCGCCGACAATGCGGAGGTCCCCTTTCTTGATCGTGCCGCATCCCTCCAAAAGAGGCTGGGCATAACTAGAGATAACCGCCGCCGCGCGGGTCGATTCGGGAAACTCCAATAACTTCCTGGCCGCATCGCTGCAGGCCCCGGCCGTTTCGATTGTCTCCGGAACCGTCACCCCGGCGGACTCCAATAGTTCTTTGGCTGCCGCATTTTTTTCATCGCAATCCTCTGGTCCAAAAATGACGTGGTAGCTCGCCAAGTCTTCGACCACCGCCGCCGGATCGTTCGCACGCACCACGATCAGACCGGATTGGAGGACCGAACCGTCTTTGCCGGTCAACTGAGCAATCGGCGTCAACGGCATATTCAATTTTGCGGCGCCGTGCCGCGCGACCGAATATTTCCCGATCACAAAGTCGGGACGCCGATCGGTCCCTTCCAACGCCACGGCGATCGATTCCCCAAAGACCAGTTTGGAGTGGTAACCGGTTTTCGCGAGGAGGTATTTGGCCAACGCCTCGTACTTCCGTTGAGCGTACCCCTGCACGCAATCGCAGGCCAACTTGTCGCAAAGCGGATCCATCACCACGATCAGCAGCGGCTGATCCGGCGCCGATCGAGCTGCCGCCGAATTCTGGGCTTCGACAGGCCAGCATATCGCGGTTGCCAGGACGCCGACCGCGAGTCCCCCCAGGGAAGCGCGCTGAAGTTTCATTGCTCGATCTCCTGGGAGGTGGGCAACGTCGCCCGGATGTAGGTCTTCTCGCGGCCAAACTGCTGGACGGCATCATAGGAGAAGCGGACGCGGATGGTGTCGGCATCGAGCACTTTGATTTCGGCGCCGAACATCACCATCCCGTCTTCCCCTTCCAACTCCAGCGAAACCTGATTCTCTTGCGAACTGGCGACAGCCCATTTCAGGTTTTGAGTCCCCGCTCGCCCATCTTCAGAATCCTCGGATCCCAGAGTCGCCTGAAACTTATGATCTTCCAAACCGATCGACAGTTTTTGAAAGCCAGTCATCTGCTCGACAAACTGCTCGTAATTGAAGGACTCGACCGCTTCGCGGTTTTCGTCATCGGATTCCTTCGAGTCCTCCGCGGACTTCGGCTCATCTTTCGCGGCGGCCGATTTGTCCAAAGTCCATTCGCCGTGGATCTTGGCGACGATTTTTTCGCCAGCCGCTTGAACCGCCCGCTTCTCCGCTAACAGCGTCTCCGCCTCAGCGTGCGGGACCAAAATGCAAATCTGGTTCTTGTCCTGGTATTGAATGTAGTAGCGATCACGCGACTCGTCGTAGCCCAACGCGACGTGTTTGCAACCGCCGCCGATCCGAGCTTTCCCCACGTAGCCGATCAAATCGCCGTCCGCGTCGAAGCGCTTGATCTTTCCAATGCTGGATTCCGCCGTCAGGATGTCGCCGTTGCTGCAGCAGAGCACATTCATCGGATTGCAGCAGCTGCCGAAACCATTGCTGGCGCCCTGGGCCCGCTCCCCAAAGGCCGCCTGCCGAACCCCGTCGCGATCGTACAGACCGACCTCGAACCGAGTATTCTCCGCGACCAAAAGCTGATCGTCCTTGGCGTAGACGTCCATCTGGCCGCAGCAGCCTCGCAACCCGCTCAGGATCCTCTGCGGGTTCTCGAAATTGTGGTCGGTTCGCCAAACTTCATAGCCCATGCCGGACGAAGTGGTCACGTACACGTCGCGAGCGTTGGCCGCGATCGAGGGGATCGCCGAACGGTACTGCATCATCGCGGTGACTTGTTCCTCCGGCAATTCCCCGCTGAATTGAGTGCGGACTTGCTGGTACGTCTCCAACTGTCGTTCCATCGCCTTCAGCCGGTTCTGATCGCGTTTGGAAAAGGCGTCTTCGTCGGCGGCCTTTTTCTCTTCCAGCTCTTGGATCGAGGTCTCTAAATTCTCGATCTGCATCTCGTAATTCTTCACAACCTCTTTCATCGATTCTTTGTATTGCTCGATGATCTCGCGCCGCATGGCTTCGGGGTCTTGGCCTGTCACATTGGGCGCGTCTGCCACCTTCAACACGGCGCCGTCTTCCGAAAACTTGCCGACCTTGCCGTGACCGGCAGCCAGATAATTACCGCTGGGGTCGAACGTGATCGCCGTCGGTACGAACGGCGTGGCAAACTCGCGAACCAACTCCAAATCCGGCGAGTACACTTGGATGTATCCCTGCGATCCGTCCGACGCGGCGATACAGGCCACCACCTGATTCGCGCTGTCTAGACGAAACGTATTCAATGTGACATTTTGCCCGTCGTGCTGGGGCGCCAACGGCGCGACCTCGGAATGGCTCGCGTCAAAGTCCTCTTTCGAGATCGGTTTGGTCGAGACGGCAGCCGGTGCACTCTCTTGCACAGCCGACTCTTCAGCGGGCGCGGCCACCGTCAGTCGCACCGCACGAACCGAAAAGGTCTGCTGGCTTTGCGAAGCTTCCGATGCCGCCGCTTCGCTTTCCTGCGTCTGCTGAATTCCCGCGCCGCACGACTGGAGCGCCACCCATCCCCAGCATCCACAAAATACCATCGCCGAGATTCGCAACATCGCAGTGTCCTTTCAACTCAATCAGAAGTTGGTTCCCCTTGGATTCGGATCGCCCCGATTATAGTGCAACTCCCGTCGAAATGCCTAGCGAAATCCTACGGGAGTTTGGCCGCTCCTGAATACCGAACCCGCCGCGCAAGATTGTTGAGTTTCACACAAATTGTGCGGAGAGGGCTGTGTGCAGTGAACCGGCGGCTAGGGCCAGGCGGCTGATGTGTTGGGACAAAGCTAGTCCATTTTCGGTCGGAGGGAACTGCTGGAGAGCGACGACAGGAATTCTTGCGGAGGAACCGCTTGGCAGAGTCGCTTTAGTTCGGGCGGCAGGTCCAGCTGGTCCCACTGATGCACGGTGTTCTGAATGATTCGGGCAAAGACCAGAAAGCGACAGCCCGCCGCCGCGATTGCCTGGATCGCTGCCGCGCGAACCTCGGGCGCCGCCCGATAAAACCGCAGGTCGCCAATCCGGGCCATCGTATCGACGCCGACGATAAACGTCGTGCCGGGGAACAAAGCCGCCTTCGCATCAAAATGGGGGGTGTTGCTCAGCCAGAGCTGGCGGGTTCCGAAATCTTGCGCCAGACGCGATTCGAGCGCGGCGTCGTCCAGCGGCGGCTTGTCGGCGTTGAGGATCGCGAGTTCGAAATCGACATCGCCATCGAGCCATTTCGCCGCGCGGTCCGCCATTCCCCGGTGGGCAGCGTGCAGCGGATGAAACGAACCGCACAACAGCCCGCGCGGAACGCGGGTTCGCCTGCCGATCGCCAGATGCTTGCTGCACGGCGCATTCCGGGCACGAGCGCCCACCAACCAATTCAAAATTTCGCGTGATGCACTCATCTGGGACCGCGGCAAATCCCCTCGTTTTATTCGGGTGCTAGATCGAGTACCATGATTGGAACGTGGAGGTAGTGTGAGGTTCGCAACACCCCCGCGCAGCAGGTTCTCATTCGACGTTCACTGTTTGGCAAGGTGTCGACCATGATTTTCGGAAAAATGTGGCGCGCTTTCAAAGCGCAGCTCAACAAACTGGCCAACTTTTTCTGGACCGCCGATCCCATCGCCCAGATGCAGTACGAATACGACAAGGCGGTCGAGGAGCTCAAGGGGGGCCGCGAAGGGCTGGAGCAATACCGCTCGTTGGTCGAACGAGTCACTCGGCAAGTCGCCGGGGCCAAGCAGCACATGGCGCAACTGGAGACCAAGATCAAAGCCTATCTGCAGTCGGGAGACCGCGATACCGCCGGAAAGTTCGCGATCGAACTGCAAAAGGCCAAGGCCGAATTGAGCGAAAACGAAACCCAGTTGACGATGCACGAGCAGGCCTACGAAAACAACGTCCGCAAAATCAAAGCGGCGATGAAGAAGCTGGCCGACGTCAAAGACAAGATCCAACGATACGACGCCGAGCTGAAACTGAGTCGAGCCGAAGCGGAAATGGCGGAATTGGCCAAGGAGTTCAATTTCGACGTCACCACCGATTTCGGGCAGATCGAGTCGGTGATTCAAGACAAGATCTCGCTGAACCGGGCGAAGGCTCGAGTCGCCGCCGACCTGTCGGAGGAGGGGATCGAGGACATCGCCAAGCAAGAGAAAATGGAAGCGTTTCAAGCCGAAGACGCGTTGCGAAGTTTCGAAATCGAAATGGGGCTGGTCACTCCGCAGACCGCCGGCGTCCAAGACGAACAGAAGGAACTAGGGCCCGCCGCCAAACAATTGGAAACACAATAGGCTTGGTGCGTCTATGTCCACGGACGTGTTAGCAAAACCGACGGCGTCGGGCGAAACGGCCGCGCTCGCAGCCGCTCGGACGCTGGGCGGCGCCACCCAAGTTCCGGCCTGGTTTCCCGCCTGGGCCCGGGAAATGGCGGAATTGTATTTTGCCGCCAACACCTGCGTGTTTATCCTCCACGGCAACGTCAACGACCTGTTCTATTTCCAGGAGACAGACGCGACGGCGGAGAAGGGCGACCGAGGCCAATTTTGTGGGTTGGTCGAGTTCATCGGAAAACAGATTTTCGGCAGTTGGGACACCGTCGTCTCGTACGACCTGGGGCGTGGGATCCAGGCCGAGGCCGGTACGGACGCCAAACGCCTGCAGGGAATGATGCAATACCTGGGCGGGATTATCGGCAGCCCGACCACGTGGTCGCGCGAACCCGACGCGGTGCTGAACTCCCTGGATCGCGTGATCCAACGCAACTTGCTGGAGGACAACCCGGCCAATCGCAAGCGAATCGCCTTCCTCTTTCCCTTCGCGCAGTATTTGGTGCCAGGGGGCGATCATGCCATGCTGGCTCGCACCCAAGCCGCCCGGTTGGTTCGATTCCTGTCCTGGGCGCAGAATCCGTACATCAAACGCGTGAACATGGCGTTCTGTTTGATCGCCGAAGGGCTCCACGAGCTCAGCGACGAATTGGTCCAGAACCCGCACGTGGCGACGATCGAAGTTCCCTTGCCCGGCGCGCCGGACCGCCGCCGCTTCATTGCCTCCCAGTGGGGGCATCTGTTCGAGGCGAGCCCTGCCGCGGCACGGGAGTCCGCCGACAAACCGTCAGCGTTGACGGAGGCTCAACCCGCGGTCCAAGCGGTCCCCCACTCGACACCCACGACGTCCACCGACGGGACGGCGGCGCGGTTGAGCGTCGAGTCCGTGACGCAGATCTCCAACGGCTTGAACCTGGTCAATCTCAACGTCGCCCTCTCTCGCAGCGCACGCGATCACGCCGAAGCGCGCGCGGATGCCGGCTCGACCGCGGCGCCCGCGAACGGAGTTGTCGATCTGGAGATTTTCCGGCGGCTCAAGAAAGGCCTGATCGAACGGCAATGCCATGGTCTGGTCTCGTTTGTGGAGCCCGAGCACACCTTGGAAATGGTGGTTGGACATCGGGCGGCGATCGAACGCCTGAAACAGGATGCGCGGTGGATCGCCGAAGGGAGACTCGACGCAACCCCTATGGGCTATTTGATCTGCGGGCCGGTGGGGACCGGCAAGACGTTTCTGGCCGAATGCTACGCCGGCTCGATCGGGATCCCTTGCCTGTCGCTTCGCAACTTTCGCTCGAAATACGTCGGCGAAACCGAAGGGAATCTGGAACGCGTGCTCAACGTCCTGCGGTCTTTGGGGCCCGTGCTGATGATCGTCGACGAGGCCGACGCGGCGTTGGGAAACCGCGAGATGGGCGGAGATTCGGGGACCAGCGGACGCGTCTTCTCCATGATCGCCAGCCAAATGGGGAACACGAAATACCGCGGACAGATTGTCTGGATGCTGCTCACCAGCCGCCCGGAACTGCTGCCGATCGATTTAAAACGCCAAGGCCGCGCCGAAGTTCACATCCCGCTGCTCTATCCCGACGACCGGGAAGAGATCGCCGAGATGTTTCGGATCATGGCGAAGAAAAACAAAATCTCCCTGGGGGAAAACGCGATCCCCGACGTCGATCCGTCCCGCCACTTGAGCGGGGCCGATATCGAGAGCATCGTGCTGGGCGCCAAACGCGAGATGCTGGCGAGTGGACGGGATCGTCTGGAGCGAGCCGATCTCGATTTAGCGCTCCACTCGTTTATTCCCTCCGCCCAAGGACTGGAAAAAACTTTGCAAGAAATCTCCGCGGTGCTCGAATGTACCGACCTCCGGTTTCTCCCTGAATATTGGCAAACCAAATTGGCGGAACCGGATGCCCGTGCCAAGCTGCAACGCGAAGTCGTCCAGATCCGCGAACTCATCGACCGCGACTAGAGATGCAGGACGGAAGGCCCGAGACCGAAAACGGGGACATCATCCACAGGCCGTGAACAATTACCGGTAGAACTTTTTAGGAGAATACGATGGCACGGTTGAATTGGCTGGACGACCAAGGGACCAGTACCCTGATCGATAACTACGCGCAGAAACTCGGTTCGTTCGTCGAAGCGATTGCAGACGGTCGGATCGATGCCAAGGAGCTGTCCGCTCAAGAGGGGCGGCTGGTCGAGCTGATGAAAAAGGTCGAGCCGCGGCTCGACGACGCCTTGCACGCCGACGTCACGCAGTTGCTGTGCGAGCTCTCGGCGTTCAACGTCATGCAGATGCTCCATGAGATGGCCAGTTCCCGTCCGCACGCTCGATTTGTCGGCTGAGCCGTCGCGGCCCAAGCGGTCGATGGGTGTACACTTGTACAGTTATTCCAACAGGGGAGTCGAAAATGTCGGGTAAACCAACGCCCATGTTCTACGTGGCGCTCGTCGCCGTGATCGTCGGTCTGCTCGGGTATGCCGGCTATCGGTATTTCAACCAGGGCCAGACAAACCAAGCCAATCAGGCCAAAAAAGGATCGTCGGGGGATAAGAATGCGATCGACCCCAAGGAATTGGGAATCGACGCCGACTCTCCCGAAGCGCCCGATCAGACGGCTGTGACGACGGTGCAGAATTACGAGTTCAAACCGTCCGAGCGACTCCCGCCCGTAAAGGGGACCGCATCCTATGCACCGATGCAGGACAACACGGTCCGTTTTGCGCTCAACGTCTGGGCAGGCTGGGCGCCGATCATCCTGGCCAACGACGGGTTCAAAGCGGGCAAAATCTGGAAGTCGCCCGACGGACAAGATTTTAAGGTCGAACTGGTATTGATCGATAATCCGGTCGATATGCGCGATGCGTACGCGGCGGGGCAAGTCCACATTGGTTGGGCAACCCTCGATATGCTGCCGCTGTTGATGCAGGGGATTGAGGAAGCCAATGACAGTCGGATCATGCCGCGGATCTACCAACAGGTGGACTGGTCGAACGGCGGCGACGGGATCGTGGTCCGCGAGTCGATTCGCAACGTTGCCGACCTGCGAGGCAAGAAAATCGTTCTCGCCGAGAATTCCCCCTCCCAGTACTTCGTTCTGAACATGCTGGTCGCCGGCGGGGTTCAACCAGCGGAAGTCGAATTCGTTTACACCGGCGATGCGTTCCAGGCCGCCGCCGCGTTTAACTCGGACAAGTCCATCGCCGCCGCGGTCTCCTGGGCGCCCGATATCTACAACCTGGAAAAGGTCCAGGGCAATCGTATGTTGGTCACCACCGCCACGGCGAACAAGTTGATCGCCGACGTCTGGTTCGCTCGAGCCGACTTCGCCAATGACCACCCGGCGATTGTGGAAGGTCTGGTCCGCGGGATTTTCGACGCCATGGTCGACCTGAAGGCCGACGACGCCAAACAGAAAGTGGCACAGCTGATGGCCGATGGATACGGCCTCCCTGCTTCCGAAACGATCGGGATGCTGGGGGACGCCCACAGCACCAACTGGGCGGAGAATTACCAGTTTTTCATGAACCGCAACAACCCGACGAACTTCGAACGGGTCTGGAATCAGGCGTATTACCTCTACCGGCGGATCGGTAAGATCACCCGCCCGCCGGTCAAGTTTGACCAGGTGATGGATTTTTCGATCATCGACAAGCTGGGCCAGGACCCCCAATACGCCAGCCAGGTCGACGAATACACCGTGCGCTTCGTCCCCAAAACGACCTCCGAAGTCCGCGGCGCCGAAGAGGAAATCCTGACCAATACGGTGGTGATCCACTTCTACCCGAACAGCTCCGATCTGTTCAAACGCGTCACGGTCCGCGAAGGGGACAAGGACATCGAGCGGATGTACGATCCATCGGTCGATCTGGTGCTCGAAGAAATCGCCAAGCTGGCCGGACAATTCGGAACGGCTCGGATTATTATCGAAGGCCACGCGGATAGCTCGATGAAGGGCAAAATCCCCGCCGCGCTCACCAAACAGCTCTCCGAGCAACGAGCCAACTCGGTCAAGGAAGCCCTGGTGAATAAGTACCAACTGGATGCCAACCAGCTCAACGTGGACGGCATCGGTTGGGAACGTCCCGCCGATTCGGAGGATCCGCTGAACCAAGCGCGGAATCGCCGTGTGGAGATCAAGATCTACCCGGCCGAATCAGGCGAGTAACCGCAGCCATGAGCAAAGGGACGACCACGCCTGGCACATCGAGCCGTGCGCCCGCCGGCCGAACCGGGGAAACGCCCCCGATCGGCCGCAGACCATGGTTCGGCATCCGGCGACCGATTTCGACCGTGACCGCCGTGGTGCTGGGCTGTCTCTGCATCGCGCTTTGTGGATTGTTGTGGTGGCTGGCGACTCGCGGCGAT
>JBGSLW010000273.1:0-20300 GCA_041740495.1 Pirellulaceae bacterium | reverse complement strand
CCGCCCACGCCGGCCCCCCCGGCGGCCCCCGCCGAACGGCGCAGCGAGTACGAACATCGGCTCAGTGATTCGATCGATTCGTACGAACGAGAAATGCGGGAAAACCTCGAATCGAACGAGCCGATTGACGAGGCCCAACTTTTCCGGTTCCCCGACCAGTTCCTGGCCCCGTTTCGCGACCCCACGGTCTGGATTTACTTTCTCCTGTTGGCCCTGATCCAGTGGGCCGCCATGGGGTTGTTCTCCGCCGGAGGTTCTTTGACCGCGCTGAGTGAAAATAGTGTACAAGTGTACAGTGCCATCGGATTGCTGGTGAAAATCATCGGCGTCGGCGTGGCGATCTTGTTCACACTGGTAGCCGGGGTTGTGATCAACCAACTGGTGGAGGCGGCGGCGTACAAGCGCAGTGTATTCCATCCGCCGGAGATCGGCATTCTCTCCTGGTTGACTAGTTTTTCCGTGGTCGGCGTGAGCTTGTACGGGGCCGGGCTGGTGGGGGCCGTGTTGGGCGCCTTCGTCGGTTCGCTGGCCCGCGCCGCCTGGCCAGGTTGGTTGGTGGGCGGAGCCATCGCACTACTCCTGATGCCAGTCGGAATCTTGAGCGCCTACTACAATGGCTCGCCGCTCAAGATCTTTTCGCCGGTGGTCATCTCCACGATGCGAACGCATCGCGCTGGCTGGCTGAGGTTTTACCGATGGATGGGAGTTTGGCTGCTGTTCGCGGCCTTGATGCAACTTCTGATCTTCGTTCCCGCCATCGGGACGCTATTGGTGGCGGCAGCCCGCGCGGTGACCGTGATCTTGGTGGGGCGGACGATCGGGCTGTTGGCGCAGGCGTTTGTGATCAACTGGATCCGCGACGATTGAGCGGCCAACTTTGTGGGACCGGCCAAGATAGTTTGACCGGCGATGATCGTGTGACCGGCCGAGTTACTCGACCTGGGCGTTCCGCATCCGAAAGATGGCCCAGATATTGCCGTCGGGGCCCTTGTATTCCTTGAGGTACATCGTTCCCGAGACGGTGATCGGCCGCACGGAGAATTCTGTTTTTTTCCCCGCGTCCAACATGACCAAGACGCAATCGTAAATGGCGGCGCCGGGTCCGAAACAGCAGGCCTGATTGTCGCGGACCAGAACGAACTTTTCGATATTGGATTGCTGGAAGTTCGGCTTCATATACCCGCGAATCTTGATCACCTGGCCGTCCAGTTTCTTGACATCGACGTTGAGCATTTCCCGTTTGAACGGGGTGCCGATGGGGATATCGAACTTGAGGTCGTCGAACGAGATATCGCGGAGGATCTTTTTGGCGGCCTCATCCGCGGCCGTGGATTGCTCGGCCGTCGACTGTTCCGTCGTCGCTGGTTCCGCGGCGCCCCCCTCGTCTTGATCCTCCGTGCCGGTCGCCGCGGCGGTGGGGGTTGGCGCCGGTTCTTCTTGGCAGGCGAGTGCCCCGGGGAGCGGGCAGATCAGCAGCGTGAATAGCGCCCCGCGCCACCCACCGCGGATGGACCGCTCAACCGCGTGGCGTCGGCAGATTCGAGATTCCCTGTGCATTTCGTCAAGTACCGCGCTGGCCAGGCTATTTGAGGTAGTCCGCTTCAATAGTATACACGACCTGGGGAACGTCTTTTTCGGCGATCCGTCGCGGGTTGCGATTCAGGCGAAACGTTCCGCCGATATGTCGCAGGCGCCAGCTGTAATCGACGGTCAAATCGTTTTGGAGACTGACGGCGATTACATCGGTCATCTTGGGACTCCCGCCGAAACAGCATTGGCCGAAGTCCCCCACCAAGATGAAGTTCTTCAAGTTTTTCTTGAGATCGCTGGGACGGACGTACCCTTTGATAAAGACGCGTTTTCCATCGAGTTCTTCGGTGGCCGCGGCGTACGGCTTGGTGGTTCCGCGTTCGGGTCGCAACGCGCGAAACGAGATGCGCTCGTAATCGGGAGGAACCTCCGTGTTGTAACAATAGGCGTGCCACCCGATCCCACCGACCAGTGCGGCGACCGAAAGCCAGAGGCCCGCTGTCGCCAGGGGGCGTCCTGTGAGTTCGTCCGGGTAACGGCGAAATTGCAACATCGCGTAGCCGCCCAGCAACGCGCCGATCAGCGGAAAGACCAGAAACGCCGAACTGAGCCAAACGCTGGCGGAGAAGAGTGCGAAGACCACTGCCAACACGGCAGATTTGCAGACCGAGCGATAGACCAGATCCTGTTCGACCGACGCGTCCGACGCGGAAGCAGCGGTCGCTGGCTGCGTTGTTCGCTGGTGATCGACGATCATCACTGTTCCTTTCCTGAGGGGGCTTGGGCGGAGGGCGCGGCATCCGGAAACCTGGGACGGGAACCCCGCGTCGCTTCATTATATTCGGCGAAGCGAGCTCGATGAGTGGTGGGGAAATTTGGTACAATCCTCCCCGCGGCCAGGGGATCCGTGCAGGCGGTGGGCTCCGAAAAGCCTTTGGGGCGGCTGACAAATTTCCAAAAATTCTCGACCCACGGCAAAGACTGCTCCGATTACGGCGAATGATTCAGCAGACGGTCGCGGCGACGAACGCGGGAGCGGATTGCACCAAATGAAACCACCACCGGTTCAATACATCGAGAAAGTGCAGCGGAAGGGGAACGGCTGCGGCTGTTCGTTGGGCTGCATGGGGATCGGCTGCCTGCTGGCGGCGGTCGGCTTCTTCGGCCTGCTGATCCTGGCGTATTACGCCGTGCTGCACACCTCGCTGCCGCTGCAGTTGGTGGAGCGGGCGCTGGAAGACGACGGCAAAGTAGAGATCGAGGGTTTGACCGGGAATATCGCCAACGGGTTGCGGTTCGAAAAGTTCCGCTTCCTGGGGGATGGCAAGAAGTGGTCTGAATTGCGCGACGTATCCTTGCGCTATCGTGGGCTGGCTGGGATCAACCTCAGCGGGGACATCGACATCCACGAAGTCCATATCGGCGAAGGGACGCTGTACTTGGATATCGTACGGCCGGAGCAATTTTCGCTCAGTTTGCCCGGGTTCGAATTCGATTCGGTTCTGGACCAGGAAGAGCGAGCCGCCTTGATGCGGGCGGGCAATTGGAATATCGATTCGGTCGACATTGGCGCGATCCAGGTGATCAACCCGCAAACGAAGTTTCGTTTCGACATCGACCATGTCCGCATCTCCGGGATGCGTTTTCGGCGCAGCCAATTGGTGGATTTGGGGGATTGGTCGATCGTCTCCGATCCACTCGAGGTTCGAACGGAGGGGAGTCGCCGATGGCCGGAGAGCGTCACCGCCCGGCGGTTGGTCGCGGTGTTGCGACAAGGGTTCTTCGCCAATCTCAAGCAAGATTTGGAAATGACCGTCGAAATTGAAGCGGGCGAAGGCGCGTTGCAATACCATGGTGAATGTGCGGATGGCAAGCTGGTCGTCGACGACAACGGCCGGCGGATGATCGTGGAGTTCAACGGCTATACGGTCGCGGACTTTCTGGAAGAACCGCGGGAGTTGCCTTTGAAGCACGTGACGTTCCGTGCAACTCGGGCCGCGGGGGACGAACGGAAAGCCAATGTCCGCCTGGAGTCGGGGGGGCATTTCCAGGTCGGCGAAACGATATTTCAAATGACCGAGCCGACGATTGATCCGTCGCTGCGGGTGCTCCGAGGTGAATCCCAGTGGGACGGGGTGACCATCCGGATCGAATTGGCTGCCGATTCGCTGATGTTCGGCCGACTGGAGCCAAAGTTGTGGGTCGACGAGCAACCGGCGACCACCGACCAATGGGCTGAAATCGTGTTCGGCCGGCCGCCAGACGAGTTGACGTCGCTGGAACAATCGGTTTTGAAGACGGCGCTGCAGCGCTCCGCCGCTCCGGAAGCGGATGCCGAAAATGAAGTCGAGGCACCTGCCGTCGAGGAGCCAGAGTCGGACGGGCTAGAGCTGGACGCGGAAGCGCCGATGGTTGAAGAAGATAGCGACGGACAGATCGAAGAAATAGAAAAAGACGACGACCAATAAGGTCCATTTCTAGAACACTCATTTGCACTCATCTCCACTAATTCATCCCGAGCCATCGAAGGGGAATGTACTGAAGAGATTAGGCTTTGGCCCAAAACATCAGCCGCATGGCGCTAGCCTGCGGTTTCTTCGCGCATCCAACACCGGAAACCGCAGGCTAGCGCCATGCGGCTGATCTCATGGGGACGCGAAACTGTGTTTTGGGACAAGGCCTAGCGCAGATGAGCGAAGATTCGTGTTCATCGTAACTCTCATTGCCGGCCGCCCCTCATTGCCGGCCGCCCCTATTTGCCGGCCGCCCCGATTCGGCGGCCGCTCCTATTTGCAGGCTTCGTAGCGCTGAGCGACGGCGGGCCAATCGACGACGTTGAAGAATGCCGTGATATAGTCGGGCCGGCGATTCTGGTAGTGCAGGTAGTAGGCGTGTTCCCAGACGTCGATCCCCAGGATCGGGGTTCGTCCTTCCATCAGCGGGCTATCCTGGTTGGCGGTACTTTCGACCAGCAGTTTACCCTGGTCGACGCTCAACCAGGCCCAGCCACTGCCGAAGCGGCCGGCGGCGGCGTCGCTGAATTTCTTTTTGAAGTCGTCGAAGCTTCCGAACGTCGAGTTGATTTGGTTGGCGAGTTCCCCGGTGGGGGCGCCTCCGCCCTGGGGGCTCATGATCGTCCAAAAAAGCGAGTGGTTCGCGTGACCTCCGCCGTGGTTCCGCACGATCATCCGCTTGGCCTCGGGGATCTTGGCCAGATCGGCGATCAACTGTTCGACGGGCAGGGCTTCGAATTCCGTGCCGGCGATCGCTTCGTTGACTTTGGTGATATAGGCGTTGTGGTGTTTGGTGTGATGGATCTCCATCGTGCGGGCATCGATATGCGGCTCGAGGGCGTTGTACGCGTAGGGAAGGTTGGGAAGTTGGTAAGCCATTTCCGGGGCTCCTTTACAGTTCAAGTGGGCGGCGGGAAGCCGCAGGCGGAATGGGCGACGGAACAGCCGGCAGGCCGATGCACATCGCCTATCGCGGATCGAACAGAATCGGGACCGCGCCCGGATGTCGTGCGCGATCGACGCGATGGGGACCAAGATAGACGATCGCCCACCGGCTGGCAACGCTGGGGGCCTGGGCGGTTAGGCGTTGCGCGTTGATCCCGGCCGAGTGTGCTCGACCGCCGGAATCGAGACCATCAAGAAGCTGAATAGACTGCGGGCCAGTGCTTCGGCTTGCTGCCGAACGTCGCTCAAACGCCGATCGCGTTGCCGGACCACCGAGAGTTGGATTTTCAACCCGGTGTACGGTGATTGTCCGGGCTCGAACTCGCGGAGTGAATTGAGATCGGTGAAGAGGATTTCGATCAGAAAGGCGATTCGTCGATCCGAGGTGCGACGAAACAGTCCGGCCTGGTCGGAGGATTGCAGGACGACGCGCCGCGGCTCGACCACCAGCAGTTTCGCCTGTTGCTCGTTAACGAACCCTTCCAACTTGGCGGCCAGCACTTCGATCGGGCTGGTGCACGTGATTTCGCGAACCAAGACGTGGTCTCCGGACGAAAACATCGCCTCCGCCAGTTCATCGTTGGCGCCGACGAAATAGGTCGAGCCGTTGGTATGGACCTTGCTCAAGACGACTCGGTTCCGTCCCGATTCCTTGGCCCTCAGCAGCGCCTTATCGGCGCGAACGAAGACCGATTTTGGCGAGTCCCCCGGACGATACGGTGCCACACCGAAGCTGGCGGTGAGGCATTTCTGCCCCAACATCGCTTGCGGGGATTGTTCGAGCCGGCGGCGGATTTTTTCCGCGATCTCGATGGCAGCGTGGGCCTCGCAACGGTGGCAGACGATGACAAACTCTTCCCCACCGAATCGCGCCAGCACGTCGTCGCCCCGCAGTCCGCTGCGTACGGTCTGGGCGAATGCGACGAGCGCCTGATCCCCCACGTCGTGCCCGAATTCGTCGTTGATGCTCTTGAAGAAGTCGATATCGCAGATGATCAAACTGAAGCCGCTCGCGGAGGCCTTGGCTGTTTGGCAACACTCCGCCAGGATCCGTTCGAATTCCGCTCGGTTGTTGACCCCCGTCAGCGGGTCGGACGTGGACTTGGCCATCAAGTCATCGACCTGCTGCTGCAAATTCACTTTGTAGGTGGCGTCGTGCAAGATCATCATGGTCCCGAGGTGAGTCCCGCCTTCCGCCTGGATGGGGATCACCTGGAGGTCGACCGGGGCCACCGGTTTTCCGGCGATCGTCATCGTCGCCAGCAACATCAGCTCGCGTTGTTCGGCGATCGCCTGGCGAACCGAGAGGTCGCCTGGCGATAGGATTTGATGCTGGCGTGGGGTGAGCTGCACGATGTCGAAAAACCAGTTCAAGTCGGCGTTGACTTGGAGGCTGATCCCGAACAGGTTCTCGGTGGCTCTGTTCCAGCAAAAAATCCGTCGATTCGGTCCGAAGAAGACCACCGCCTCGCGAATGTTCTGCATCAGGTATTTCAGCAGCAATCGATCGGCGTTGAGCGGGGGCGGGGTGATCGCCGGACTGACCGGGGTTGCCGGGCGCAACTCGCTGTCCGGCGCGGTCTGCGAAACGGCGGTATCGCTCATACGTAGCTGCAGAGGGTAAGGACGTGGGCCTGGGGA
This sequence comes from Pirellulaceae bacterium, assembly GCA_041740495.1. Lineage (GTDB taxonomy): Bacteria > Planctomycetota > Planctomycetia > Pirellulales > Pirellulaceae > JANMEB01. Next base: position 13,671 of record JBGSLW010000273.1, on the reverse strand, counting down.
ACGGCTGGTCGCACGACCCATCCGCTCGCCGAGATAGTCTGGAACAGTACCTTACCTGCCACGGTTGTCAAACGCCGTTCGGCGTACAAACGCCACGGTCGCTAAACTTGATACAATTCCCCCTTCCGAACTGCGGACGATGTACAGGAGCACTTCGGCGTGAAAATTGGTTGTGTGCAGCCGCGAGGATCCTCGGCGGTCATGGTGGGTTGGGCGGACGGTCAGCCGGAGGTCCTGCTGGCGCCCGGGGGTGCGGCGTTGCGAAGCTGGCACGAATTCAGCGAGGCGGGCTGGCAGGCGAGTTGGCCGCGAGGTCCCCGGCTGGACGACGGGCAGTATTGCTGGCTCCCGCCGATCGACCGACCCCAGAAAATCTTTGGGATCGGCTTGAATTACGCCGACCACGCCCGCGAGACAGGGGCAACCGTCGGGGAGATCCCCGTCGTGTTCAACAAGCTCACGTCGTCGTTGGCCGCGCATCAGTCCGCCATCCAGCTTCCTGCGCTCAGTCAACAAGTCGACTTCGAAGCAGAATTGGTGGTGGTCGTGGGACGGGGCGGGAGCCATATTCCCGTGAGCGCAGCCCGCGAGCATATTTTCGGGTACGGTTGCGGCGTCGATGTTTCCGCCCGCGACTGGCAGAAGGGCAAGCCGGGTGGGCAATGGCTGTTGGGAAAGAGCTTTGATACGTTTGCTCCGTTGGGGCCGTGGATCACGACGGCCGATGAAATCCCGTGGCCGGTGGAGCTGGATATCCAGCTGACGCTGAACGGCGAGCGAATGCAAGCGTCGAACACGCGCGAGCTGATCTTCGGCGTCGATTTTCTGGTCGCGCATTTGTCGAAGTTTTGTACGTTGGCGCCGGGCGATTTGATCTATACCGGCACGCCGTCCGGCGTCGGGGTCGCCCGCCAGCCGCCGCGATTTCTTCAGCCAGGGGATCGGCTGGAAGTCACGATCGAGAAGCTGGGGACATTGGCGAATTCCGTGGTTGCTAGCGACGGCTCGATCTAGCATGAAGTCGGCGCGGGGTTCTTGCCGACGTTAAAGTTATCGCATCCGCGCAACTCCGCGCCTTCTCACGCCCATCGCATGTCCACGAGTCGAACGCAAAACCGTCGGCGCCGCGTCGTATTCGACGAGGCGATCCAGAAAGCTGCTCGCAGCGTCGCGGCCTCCGGCGAAGGCGGCAGCGGCGGCAAGCGTCCGGTGCGCAAACGAAAATACTCCAGCCAGGCCCGCCAAAGCCGACGACTGGCCGATTTCATTCCCAAGCGCTGGCTGACGATGGCCTCCATCACGCTGCTGGCGCTGTTGGGACTGACCTCCCTCAATGTCCTCGACTGGACCAGCGAGCTCGCTCCGCTTCAGAACAACCGCTACTGGCACGCCGCGTTTTCCTTTGAATCCCCCCAAGGATTGGCGCCTTGGTGCCAGACGGCCTGCGGGCTGGCCGCCGCGGGTTACGCCTGCCTGATCTACGGTTTGCGGCGTCATCGGCGGGACGACTATCGGGGAACGTATCGGATCTGGCTCCTGCTGGTGGGCTGGGCCATGTTGATGAGTTTGCAAGTCTCTTTGGAGCTCGATCGCGCACTCTTGGGTGTGTTGCATTACTACGTGCCGCGCGATTGGCTGCATCCGGATGTCACGTGGGTGGGGTGGCTGCGTTTGGGGATCCTCTCCGCCGTGGCCTTTCGAGTCTTGGTGGAGATTCGTCACAGCAAACTGTCGGTCCTCTACCTCAGCGCCGCCTGGTTGGCGGTCGGCGTGGCGATTCTAGTGGGGCAGCCGGAGACCCAGGCCTGGGGTTGGTCCGAGCTCACCTGGTTGTCTCCGAACGGATTTCTGGTTGCTGCGATCGGCATGTGGCTGACGACCGTCAGTTATTCGCGTTTCGTTTATATGGACGTCTTCGGTTTGCGAGCCAAGTACGTGGCGGAGCGCACGGCGCGGCGAGAAGCCAGCCGGCGTCGCCAGGCTGCCAAGCGACGAGCCGCGGAAGACAAGCAGCGTGCTCGTCAGGAAGCTCAAGCCTCGGAGCGGTCCGTGCAAACAGCGCCTGCGGCGGGCGCCGCCGGGGAACCGAAAAGTGCGACGGCGACTGGCGCAGCCAGTTCGAACAACCCCAAGCCGACCAGCGCCGCGGCGACACCGGCCAGCCGTTTGGGACCGTTGGCGTCGAGATTGAAGTTCGGCTCGGGCGGTGCAGCGCCGGTGGGCAACGCCAACTCGGCCTCCAGTAATGCGGGGGCAAAGACGGCCGCTGTCACCGCAAACTCTGCGGGCGCCTCTACGTCGTCCGCCGCCGTCCGGGAGGATTCCGCCGCACGGCTCTCCAAGTCGGAACGGAAACGCCTGAAAAAGTTGCAGGGCCAAGACCGCCGCGCGGCCTAGTTCGCGGCCAAACAATTGGCGAGTCGCGCAAACAACGTCCGGTTTTTGGCGTATTCTTGAATACCAAGAATCTCCAGGAGCAGGTGATGGCGAATAAATGCGCGACGTTGCGGTGGGGCTCGTGCCTGCGACGGGCCGGATCTCGATTTCTTTGGGCTCTGTTGATCGGCGGGATATTCACGCCGCAGGCCGACAGCCAATCGACGCCGCTACTCCGCCGGGCCTGGCTGGCGCGGGGGATCGGCGGGGGCGGTGCACTTTTCTCGCCGACGATCAGCCCGCATCAGCCCGACGTGATTTACATGTCCAGCGATATGACGGGGGTCTACCGCACGGAGAATTTCGGCCCGACCTGGCATCTGCAACATTTCACGCGGCTGGCCGGCGGTGTTGACACGCACGTTCGATTCACCTCCAACCCACAGGTGCTTTATGCACTGAATGTGGGCCGATTCGGGGAACGCTACCCGGTGCGAAGCAACGACGGAGGATCGTCGTTCGTTCCCTTGGCCAGCGATCCGACGGGGGGCGACGCCTTCCTGTTGCACGTAGATCCCCAGCAGACGGAGCGGCTGTTGGTTTCGGATTGGCGGCGGCTCTATTTTTCCAATAACGGCGGTCAGAGTTTCCGTACCGCCTTTGACTCGGGCGACAACAACCTGGGTTTGCACGTGGCGGGCGCGTGGTTCGACGGGACCGACATTTTTGCGGCTACCAGCAAAGGGCTCTTGGTTTCGAATGACGATGGGAATAGCTTTGGGCTGGATCCGCGAGCTGGGATCCCCACGGGCGAAGCGATCGTTTCGTTTGCCGCGGCGAAGAGCGGAGGCCAGACGCGGTTCATCGCGGTCACGCTGCCGCGCGATAATGTATGGGCGGGGATTGTCGGCAGTGAAATCGTCGACTCGGCGAACACGCCGCGCGTCTACCGCTTGGACAGTGGGGCGCCGACATGGCAGTTGATTCGCAACCACAACGCCAGCAACCCGCACAAACCGTTTTTTGTGGGGATGGCCCAGACCAACCGCAACGTGATCTACCTGGCCGGTGCGAACACGGCCAGCGGCGCGGCGACTGTGCTCAAGTCGAGCGACGGGGGCGGTTCGTGGGCGCCGGTCTTCCTTACCAACAACAACCAGAACATCTCGACCGGTTGGATGGGCACGGGGGGAGATTTGGCCTGGTATTGGGGCGAGGTCCCGCTGGGTTTCGACGTTTGTCCCAGTGACTCGAACCGAGTGATTGTCACCGACTACGGCTTTGCCCACGTCACGCGCGACGGCGGAGCAACCTGGACGCAAGCTTATGTCAAACCCCCCGACCAGAATCCCCTCGGGGTCGCGACCCCGCCCGGACAGGCCTATCGGACGGCGGGCGCCGATCAGACCTCCTGCTGGTGGGTGGCGTGGGCGAACCCCGATACGCTGGTGGCTGGCTTCAGCGACATTCGCGGGATTCGCAGCGAGGACGGCGGAACCAGTTGGAAATCGGGAGTCGCGTTGGGACTCCCGCACAACAGCACTTACTGCGTGGCGGCGGATCCGCTCTCCGGGGCCCTGTACGCTGGGACGTCGACCGCACACGACTTGTATCAGTCGACTTACTTGCAGGACTCGCGGATCGACGGAGCGTCCGGGGCGATTCTCAAGTCGTTGGACGGCGGGGCGACCTGGCAAACATTCTTTCACGTCGGCCATCCGGTGGTTTGGCTGGAGTTCGACCCGGCGGACCCGGAAACGCTGTACGCCAGTGTGGTTCACTCGACGGAAGGCGGGGTTTACGTCACGCACGATCTGTTAAATCCTCAAGGGCCGACGTTTACGAAACTGCCAAGCCCGCCGCGGACCGAAGGGCATCCGCTCAGTATCCATGTGCTGGCGGATGGCGCGCTGGTTGTGAGCTACTCAGGACGGCGCACCGCCAACGGAGCGTTCACCGAGAGTTCAGGAGTGTTCTACAGCACCGACGGCGGCGCGACCTGGCAGGATCGCAGCCATGCCCATTTCACCCGTTGGACGAAGGACTTGGTGATCGATCCCCATGATCCACAGGAAAATACGTGGTACGCCGCGGTCTTCAGCCATTGGGGCGCGCCGCCAAACGAAGTGGGGGGCTTGTACCGATCGACCAATCGAGGAGCGACTTGGACCGAGCTGGGGGATTTCTACCGGGTCGAGAGCATCGCGATTCACCCGATCAATCCGCGAGTCGCCTATATCAGCACAGAGGCGGATGGGCTGTGGCGGACGACCAGCTTGAACGCCGCCCAACCGGCCTTTGTGTTGGATCGCGACTACCCGTTTCAGCATCCCGTCCGCGTGTTCTTCAATCCCTGGAGCCCTCGCCAGACTTGGGCGACCTCGTTTGGCGGAGGTTTGCGCCTACTGAAGACGCCGAACTAAGCCCCTTTTCTTAAAGTGGGGCGAGCGGAGCCAGAACTTGGCTGCGCGAATTGTGTAGATGCCAATGCCCTCCGCGGAGGCGAGGGTCTGAAGAGGGGCCGACCGGTTTCCGAATAGTCTCTAATATAGACAATGTCCGGAGGGCCAATGGAATAGCGGAACACCTATTGCTTTCGCGGCTTGGCTCTCGAATCACTGCGGGGGTCCACGCCATGGGGTCGCGAGTTATCTGGCTGCATTTGGGGATGGTCTTGTTCGTGGCGGGGAGCAGCGCTCGCATCCGAGGCCAAGAGTTGGATATTCCCGAGCCGCTCCAAGCCTGGAAGCCCTGGGCAATATGGGGAGCGCCGCACATCGATTGTCCGCGCCCGTTCAACGCCTCGGGCGAAGCGATCTGTTTCTGGCCGCAACGACTGGAACTGAGCGCGCAGTCGACCGGCGCGGAATGGCGAATTCGCGTGCGGGCGTTCGAGACGACTTGGGTCCCGCTGCCGGGAGACGCAGCGCAGTGGCCGCGGGACGTCCGCGCGAATGGAGCGCCCGTCGCGGTCACCGAACGCGATGGCGGGCCGGTGGTTCGGTTGCCCGCCGGCGAGCATCAGTTGCAGGGGAATTTCCAATGGGCCGAGATGCCGCAGCGCCTCAAGATTCCTGGCGAAGTCGGAATCCTGGCGCTGACGGTCGACGGCGGCGAAGTGACTCTGCCCAACTGGGATCCCAACGGCGACGTCTGGCTGCAACGCGCCGCCACGCCTGCCGCGGAAAAGGACCAACTGACGGTGCAGGTCTACCGGCGGCTGGACGACGGAATTCCTCAGTGGCTGCGGACTCGGGTTCAATTGACGGTCTCCGGGAAAAGCCGCGAAGAACAACTGGGTGAGCTGCTCCCCTCCGGTTGGCAGTTGTCGTTCGCGGAAAGTCCGATCCCGGTGGCGGTCGATGAACAGGGTCGGCTGCGCGTTCAAGTGCGAGCTGGGACCTGGACTGTTTCGATCGACGCGTTTCGCAATGCGCCGGAGGCGGCGGTCGCATTTGCGCCGACCGCCCAGCCGCTCGCCGCGCAGGAGTTGATCGGGTTTCACAGCGATCCGACTTTTCGCATCGCCGAGTTGGAAGGGGGGACGCCGATCGACGCAAGCCTTTCGACTTTCCCGGACGATTGGCGAGCGTTACCGGTGTACGAATGGACGACGAACGCAGAACTGCGCGTGGTGGAAAAGTTGCGAGGGAGCGGCCTCCAGCGCCCCGAAGGTTTGACGATCACGCGGCATTTCTGGCTGGACGACGATGGTTGGGGACTGACCTATCAGGACTCGATTTCCGGCCGCGCCCAAAGGACCTGGCGGTTGGATGTCCCCCCGGGAAATGAACTGGGAGTGGTCCGGATCGATGGCGAGCGGCAATTGATCACGGCCAATCCGGCCACGCAACAGCGCGGCGTCGAGATTCGCCAGCGCGACGTGCGGCTGGAAGCCATTGGCCGCACGGGCGTGGGTTCGCCGCTGCGGGCCACCGGCTGGCAAACGGATGCAGAAACGCTTCAATTGACCTGGTCGTTACCTCCTGGTTGGCGAATGTTCGCGTTGTTCGGTGCGGACCGCGTCGCAGGAGATTGGCTGACCACCTGGTCGCTGCTGGATCTGTTTCTGCTTTTGATTTTTGCGCTGGCGGTCGCTCGGCTGTGGGGCTGGTGGGCCGGGCTGGTCGCGTTGCTGGCCTTTGGACTGGCGTACCACGAGCCCGGCGCGCCGCGGCTGACATGGCTCTTGATGTTGATGCCGATCGCCCTCTTGCGATTGTCCGGAGAGGGAAGGATCCGGAGGTGGCTCATCGCCTGGCGGTTCCTGGCCGCGGCCATCCTTCTCTTGAATTTGTTGCCGTTCGCCGCTCGGCAGATTCAGAACGGGTTGTATCCCCAGTTGGAATCGGACGGCGCCTACCGCCCGCGATCCGGTTGGGTCTGGCGGGAGATGCGTGCGCCGCTTCGGGAAAGCCAAGTCGTGGGCATGGGCTGGAACGAGTTGCCAGAACAGACGATTCCGAATGCCCTGCCGCAAGAGGGAAAGCAGGCCCAAAGCAAGTTCAACCTGGCCTTCGCACCCAAAACTCAAATTCAAACCGGACCTGCCCAGCCGACGTGGAGCGGCAACGAAGTCACTTGCTATTGGAGCGGGCCGGTCGATCAACAGCAGCAGATCTGGCCGCTGTTGATCTCGAGACCATTGCACCAGGTTCTCACGGGTGTCCGTCTGTTGCTGCTGGTGATGCTGTCGGCGATCGTCTTCAATTTCCGGCCGTCGGGGGTACGACGCCGAGGGAGGCCGGGGAACGCCGTCGCCGTCGCGGTGGTCGGACTTCTAGTGGCCGCGGGAATTTCGCCCTCGGCCTCGGGTCAAATTCCCGATGCCGCGACGTTGGATCAACTGCGGGAGCGATTGCTCAAGGCTCCGGATGCGTTCCCCCGCGCGGCGGATATCGCTGCGGTCCGCGTCCAGCTGCGGGACGGCCGGATCGAGATGCAGGCCGAGATCCACGCCGCGGTCGATGGTGTGGCGGTACCCCTGCCGGGGCGTCTGCCCGGTTGGTCCCCCGTGTCTGTCGCCGTCGATCAGCAGCCCCACGCCTTGGTCTGCCGTCGCGACGACGGATACCTGTGGGTGCTGGTACCCGCCGGAGTTCACGTGGTTGAGGCGACCGGTTGGATAGGCGAGACCTCCGAGTGGGATTGGACTTATGTCCTGCCGCCGCGGCATGTCGTCGTGGACGCCCCCGATTGGACGGTGAACGGTTTGCGCCCCGACGGCGTACCAGAGGGGCAGTTGTTGTTCTCGAAACGGGAGCTTCCAGTCGGCGGGGGAACTTCGTACGACCAGCGGAACTTTCGCGGCATCCTGGCGGTGCAGCGGCGAATCGAGGTCGGCCTGGAGTGGAAAGTACAGACCACGGTGGAGCGGATCTCCGCACCGGGAAAAGCGATCTCGGCGGTCATCCCGCTGTTACCGCGCGAGCGAGTCCTCAGCTCGGAGGCGACGGTGGAAGGGGACGGGATCCGCGTCAACCTAGGCGCCGCCCAAACCGCGGTAAGCTGGGAAAGTGAACTCGATCCCGTGGAATCACTCTCCCTCCAAGCGGCCCTGGCGACCGACTGGGTGGAACGCTGGTCGCTGGTGATGTCCCCGGTGTGGCATGTCGAATCGAGCGGCCTGGAGCCGGTTTTTGAAACGGTCTCCGCGGAGTTGATTCCGGTCTGGCGACCCTGGCCGGGAGAGGGCGTTCAATTGCAGTTCCATCGCCCCGACGCCGTATCGGGCGAGACGACGACGGTTCAGTCGGTGGGTCACGAAGTCCAGTTGGGGGCGCGACAACAAACGACCACGTTGCGGATCGCCGTCGAATCGAGTTTAGGAAGCGAATTCCCAATCCGGTTTCCCGCGGACAGAGATGTCACCGCCTTACGCGTCGACGGCCAAGCGACGCCGGTTCGCCGCGATCAGGCCGCCGTGATCGTGCCGCTGGGACCGGGACTCAGCCAGATCGAGCTGATTTGGACGTCGGCGGTCCCGCTGCGGACCCGTTACGCTATGGAGCCCGTTGGATTGCCGGTCGATGCGGCGAACGTCGGTACCTCGCTGGTCGTACCGGAAAATCGCTGGGTCCTCTGGGCGGAGGGCCCACTGCGGGGTCCTGCCGTTCGTTTCTGGATCATCCTGGCGGCGTCGCTTCTGCTGGCCGTCGTGCTGGGAAGTTTGTCGTTGTCCCCGTTGGGCCGCGGCGAATGGATGTTGCTCGCGATCGGACTGACGCAGGTTCCGATTCCCGCCGCGCTGATCGTGGTCAGCTGGTTGTTCTTGTTGGCATGGCGCAAGCAGTTGGATCCGCAACGCGCAAGCGTGTGGGGATTCAATCTGTTGCAGGTGCTGTTGGTCTTGTTGACGATTGGCGTGCTGGGCATCTTCATCGCGGTCGTCGGCGAGGGGTTGTTGGGCGACCCCGAGATGTTCATCGTGGGGAATGGCTCGTATCGGAACAACTTGCAATGGTTCTTGCCTCGATCGGGGACCGAGCTTCCGCAGCCCTGGATTCTGACCATTTCCGTCTGGTACTACCGCCTGCTGATGCTGTTGTGGGCGTTATGGCTGGCGTGGTCGTTGTTGCGTTGGCTTCGACTGGGTTGGGTGGCGTTCACCAGCGGCGGGGGTTGGCGGCGGCGGCGGACAATCGAGACGTCGGGCGCGAACCCCCATTCGGGCGCCATCGTCTCATGAGATGGGGCGACCTAAGGTAGCCCCATGCGGCAGCGCGTGGAGAACCGCGGTAGGGTGACCGTCGCGACGACAGGTGTACTCCGCCCGGGATTGCAAACCGCGTCGATCCGGTAAAATGCGGGCTGCCGCGAACTGTTGAGAATTTGCTCCATGACGATCCGAACGCGATTCGCCCCCAGCCCTACCGGATATCTGCATATCGGCGGGGTGCGGACGGCGCTGTACAACTGGCTGTTGGCCCGGCAATCCGGCGGGCAATTCATTTTGCGGATCGATGACACCGATGCGCAACGGAACGTAGCCGCCGCGTTGGCCCCAATTCTGGCCGGATTCCGCTGGCTGGGGCTGGATTGGGACGAGGGTCCCGAGGTCGGGGGACCACACGCACCGTATTACCAATCGGAGCGGGGTGACATCTATCGGCGGTACGTCCAGCGTTTGCTCGATTCCGGCGCCGCGTACCGGGATTACTCGAACAGCGAAGAGTACCAGGCGGAGCGGACCGCAGCCGAACAGGCCAAGCAGCCATTCTGGTACAGCCGCCGTTGGATGGCGACCTCGCCCGAGCAAGAAGCGGGGTGGATCGCCGAGGGGCGGACAGCCGTCGTGCGGTTGAAGATGCCTCGCGAGGGACGCTGCGAATTCACCGATTTGGTCCGAGGCGATATGGCGTTCGATTGGGCGTTGGAGCCGGACCACGTGATTCAACGGGCGGACGGTTCGTGCTTGTACAACCTGGCCAGCGTGGTGGACGATATCGAATTGGAGATCACGCACGTGGTCCGCTCGATCGAACACCTTTCGAACACGCCGCGGCAGGTCTTCATTTTTCAAGCGCTCGATGCACCGCTCCCACATTTCGCCCACTTGCCCTACGTCGCGGAGCCGGGGAGCCAGAACAAACTGAGCAAGCGCAAGATCGCCGGCTATTTGAAAAATCTGGACTTCAAGCGATTGTACGAGTCCGGGTTGGCGATCGCCGCGCACTTGGGGGTCGAAACCACGCCGGAGTCCTTCAATCCGGTGTTGATCGAGTTTTACCAGACGGTGGGGTACCTCCCGGAGGCGATCCTGAATTACCTGCTGTTGCTGGGGTGGTCGTTGGACGACAAGACCGAGTATTTCACGATCGACGACATGGTCCGCAGTTTTAGTCTGGAGCGCGTGATCAAAAGCCCGGCCAGCTTCGATCCGCAGAAATTGACGGCGTTTGCCGGCCAGCACATGGCGGCTCTTTCGGTCGATCAGCGCTGCGCGTTGGTCTTGCCGTTCTTGCAACGGGCCGGTTGGATCCGCGGAGATGGGGCGGAAATTCGCGACCAGGTGCGACAGGTTGTGGCGGCGATCGATCAGCGGTTGGTGGTGGCCGGAGATATCTTGAACTACCGCGAGTTCTTCATGCCGGACACTGATTTACCGCTGGATCCTGCCGCGTTTCAGAAACGGTTGGTGCAGCCGGCGGACGCGGCGCACTTGTTGAGCGAGTTTAAGAAGTTCGTGGTCGCCGCTCCGGACTTTTCGCCCGCTGGACTGGAGAGCTTGTTGCAGTCCTTCTGCGATCAATTCCAGATTCAGCCGAATCAGATCATCCACGCGTTGAGGGTCGCCTTGACCGGGAAGAGCACTGGCTTCGGAATTTTCGACACATTGGGCGTGCTGGGTCGGGAGCGGTGCGTGAACCGGATCGACCTGGCATTGCAGAAGATCGCCACGGCGGCTTCGCCGGCCGGCGAGCATTGATTCGAATTCGTTTGGGAGGCTTATGAACACAGCGGACAAGAAATCCCTCGACTTTATTCGCCAGATCGTGGCGGATGACATTGCGGCGGGCCGCAACGCCGGGCGAGTGCATACACGTTTTCCACCGGAGCCGAACGGGTACTTGCATATCGGCCACGCCAAGGCGATCTGTTTGAACTTTGGCATCGCCGAGGAATTCGGCGGCGTTTGCAACTTGCGATTCGACGATACCAATCCGACGACCGAAGAAACCGAATACGTCGACTCGATCCAACAGGATGTCCGCTGGCTGGGGTTCGAATGGGCGGACCGGAAGTACTTCGCATCGGATATTTTCGACCGGTTGTACGAATTCGCCGAACAGCTGATCCGCGCCGGAAAGGCCTACGTCTGTAGTCTGCCCGCGGAAAAAGTGAGCGAGTACCGGGGACGTTGGAACGAACCTGGCAAGGACAGTCCCGACCGCAATCGACCGGTCGAGGAGAATCTCGAGCTGTTTCGTCGGATGCGCGCGGGGGAGTTCGCCGACGGGCAGTATTCGCTGCGCGCGAAGATCGACATGGCGTCGCCGAATATGAATCTCCGCGACCCGGCGATGTACCGGATCCGCCACGCCCATCATCACCGCACGGGAACCACGTGGTGCATCTATCCGACCTACGACTGGACGCACGGGCAGAATGACTCGCTGGAGGGAATCACTCATTCACTTTGTACGCTCGAGTTCGAAGATCATCGTCCGCTGTACGATTGGTTTATCGAGCAGTTGGGGATTCACGCTCCGCAACAGATCGAGTTCGCGCGATTGAATCTGACGTACACGGTGATGAGCAAACGGAAATTATTGGAATTGGTGAAGGGGGGCTACGTCGACGGCTGGGACGATCCGCGCATGCCGACGCTTTGCGGATTGCGGCGGCGCGGTTATACCCCCGAATCGATCCGCAATTTTTGCCAGCGGATCGGCGTGACCAAGGCCAATAGCACGACCGATCTGGCGGTGCTGGAGCAGTGCGTTCGCGAGCACTTGAACGCGACGGCCCCGCGGATGATGGCGGTATTGCGGCCCCTCAAGGTCGTGCTCACGAATTATCCGGTCGGCCCTGGGGAGATGCGCTCGGCGTTGAACAACCCGGAGGATCCGGCGGCGGGTTCGCGAGAAGTCCATTTCGGACGCGAGTTGTTCATCGAACAGGAGGACTTCATGGAGAATCCTCCCAAGGATTTCTACCGTTTGGGACCAGGGCGCGAAGTCCGCCTGCGCTATGGCTACGTGATTCGCTGCGACGACGTTGTACGCGGTCCGGACGGGCGCGTCGTGGAATTGCACTGCACCTACGATCCGGAAACCGGAGGAGGTCAACTTCCCCCCGGCCGCAAAGTCAAATCGATCCTCCACTGGGTCTCCGCTCGCGATGCGGTCGATGCGGAGGTGCGGATGTACGACGTCTTGTCGACGCTGGAGCACTCGGAGGACGTGCCCGCCGGAAAGGACTGGAAAGAACTGCTCAATCCGAACTCGCTGGAGGTCCTCCGCGGCTGCAAACTGGAAGCCAATTTGGCGAGCGCCCACCCGGGTGCGCGCTACCAATTCGAACGGATGGGATATTTCTGCGCCGATAGCCGCGATTGCCGACCTGAACGACTGGTGTTCAATCGCACAGTGACTCTCAAAGATCGCTGGGCCAAGCACCACGGCAAAGAACCGCGAGCCTGACACCCGCCTACCGTTTTAGCCGTCGCCTTTCCATTCCTAAACACGAGGCTCTCGTCAGCCAGACGAGCTTGTGAGGTTGCGGGTGATGGGTTCGTGGAGGCGGCGGAGATCGAACGCTCGGCCTGGTGTAGGCCGGAAGCGGGAGGGCCCGGGAGAGTGGCTGTCGAAGTCTGGCGTGCGAATGGCAACTCTGAAATGAGCAACAACTCGCCCGTTTCCGGGAGCTCCGGGAGCTCCGGGAACGATGTTCCCATCTTGGAAATGTCGAAGAGTTCGATGAAGGCATGACATGCTTCCTCCGTTTCCTCGGTTGCCTCCTGTTCAAGAAAAGAAGATTGGAACAGGAGCAAACGGAGGGAACAGAGAGAGAAGGAAAGTCAGAAGATGATCTGAAGTCTCCTTTTCTCTCTCGTCCGTGCATACGTATACGTCTGAATAAACTTTGTTCGCCCCCCAGCGAACTTCGACCCAGAACGAGTCACCACGAAGGACCCCAAGAGCACGAAGAGGGAATTGGACGATCTCTCGAACCGGGGGCGGGGGGACTGGATTCCTGATCAACGCCCGTGCAAACAAACTGAAAATGGCATCCATGCATTCGCCTTAAGATTCCTTCGTGCTCATCGCGCTCTTCGTGGTTAAACGGCAGCCATTCGACAGTGTCCAGCCGAGGCGAAGTCGCGAGCGCGACCGACCGGCTGCACCTGGCGTTGGGCGGTGCGCCATCTGCGCGAATCTGGACGATCTGCGGTGGGTACAAGTTGACTGCCAGTCGAGTGGGCTTGCTGCTGTACCGACGCGCCACTCGTTTCGGCCTCGGGATGCCGCCCAGCGTTGGGACGTCGTCGGCTCGGCCGAAGAAAAGTGATGGGTGGGCCGGGTCGGTAGGTTGAGCGTGAACTCTCCTCGGGGATAAACCCCGAGGCATCTAAAGAAACCGGGTGCGATGGTCCGGGGCCAGGTTGTACGAGAGCGTTCCTCCCGGGGGGTGAACCCCGAGGCATCTGCGTCTGCTGGTGGCGGCGCCGGGGAATCGGGCGAATGCCGCTCGCTTGCCGAGCGGATCGTTACGCTTGCTGCTAACACTGCGCCCGCAACGACCACTTCACCCTCCCGCGGATCGTGAGGTTTGTCGTGAGCCCGCGGGAGG
>JBGSLW010000272.1:0-14908 GCA_041740495.1 Pirellulaceae bacterium | reverse complement strand
GGCCGGCGTCAACTTCGCTTTTGCCGACGCCACGGTCTTCACCGTGCCGCGGTCGATCAACTGGGAACTGTACTACGGCAACGGCGGTCTGAAAGACGGCACGGCCGAACGCGGTTTCTAGTCACAGGAGTCTGAAGTGTTAACTCAAATTCGTTACGTGTTGCTGGTCTGTTTGAGCTGCGCCTTGATCGGCTGCTCGAATTCGGCGCCGCCATCGACGATGGTCATTCCGCCGGAAAAGCAGCCGCAACAGCTGAAGGATATGGACGCCGCCGCTCGGGAGATCGCCGACAAGGGCGTCAACAACGTCTCCGAAGAAACGATCAAGAAATCGGCGGGGATCGGCGGAGGCAAACTCCAACGCGCCGCGCAAAACCAGGGCGGCGGGAACTAAGTTCCCTCAGCCAGCCCAAACCAACTGTGACAACCACAGGCCGGGTCGTTCTGACCCGGTTTTTTTCGTTTCAGGGGTCGGGCATTCCTGCAACGACTGATTGTTAAAGGCAGACCCGTGAACGAGGGGAGAGCGGGTAACTCACCAGGTAAATCCGTCGCATGAACCGCGCATGTCGCCCAGGCACTCAAATGTAGAACAGTTGTCCTCAACTGTTCCTGCCCCTGGGTACGCAAATGTAGAACAGTTGTCCTCAACTGTTCCCGCCCCTGGGCACTCAATGTAGAACAGTTGTCCTCAACTGTTCCCGCCCCTGGGCACTCAATGTAGAACAGTTGTCCTCAACTGTTCCCGCCCCTGAACACTCAATGTAGAACAGTTGTCCTCAACTGTTCCCGCCCCTGGAACAAGTCGAGCGATTGCGACAAATGCTCTCCTCGGCCTGCGACGAATTGGCACAGCGCAGAATTTCCTTTTTTTCTCTACATTAACGCTCGATGAGGATTTCGTTTCGCGGCGGTGGGATTGTGGGGTGAGTCAAAAGTGCACACCCCTGGTTTTGCGCAAAATCAAACGTTAGTTTTACGGTTATTCTGCGGCATTATTCGGGTTGCTGGCGCGTGTCGGAATCCGTGTGCCGGGATCCGTGTACCGGCGTTTCGGGGGAAACTTGCGCTCGCGCAACGTTGCGGTCCGAGTTTTTCGACCACGGTGTTTTCGAGAGTAGGGAAATGACTGAGTTTCACTTTCCGAATTGGGTCAATCGCTTTGGCGTGATTTTGATCTTGGGCGTGTTGGCCTTGGGGGGGTACCTGGCGACCTGCTTGTTCGCGGCGATCCACCCCACGAATGTCAACGTCGGTTACGCGCCGAATCAGCCGGTGCCGTACAGTCATAAATTGCATGCAGGCAAGTTGAAGCTCGACTGCCGCTATTGCCATAACACGGTCGAGTCGACTGCGGGAGCGTACATTCCGCCCACCGCGACGTGCGGCAACTGCCATGGCGGCAACCGAGTCAAAGAGAACGCCACGTTGGGTGTGATTTTTCCCGAGAGTCAAAAGCTGCAGCCGGTGCGGGCGAGTTTGGAGTCGGCGGAATTCGGCAAGCAGTCGGGGGACCCGGTGTTGTGGGTCAAGGTGCATGATTTGCCCGACTTCGTGTATTTCAACCACAGCGCGCACATCAATCGCGGAGTGAGTTGTGTCACGTGCCACGGGCGCGTGGACAAGATGGAAGTCGTGACCCAAGTCGAATCGCTGTCGATGAAGTGGTGCCTGGATTGTCACCGCAATCCGGCGGCGAACATTCGGCCGTTCGAATACGTGACGGCGTTGGACTGGAATCCGTCGGCGGACGAGCTGAAACAATTGTTCGACGCGACGTTGAGTCGCCAATTTTCGCATCTCGATCCAGACGGGAATGGTTCGGTGCCTATCGAGCAGATTCAGTCGCTGGTTTCGCAACCGTTGTCCGTCGACTCGAATCGCGACGGCGAGTTGAGCTCGGACGAGCTGGCCGCCGGGGTCACCGTGGTCGATCGCGAGATGCTCGGTCGATTGCTGCTGGTCACTAACGGAATTCACCCCAAGACGAATTGTTCCACATGTCATCGCTAAACACGACTTCGGCCCCGAAAGAGTTGCAATGGCCGGCGTACGAGCCGAACGCCGAGATTCGGGAGTTGTACGTTGCCTTGGAGCGCGATTACCCGGAAGTTGCGGCGGAGCTGACGGATGGGGTCTCCCGCCGCCGCTGGCTGCAGTTGATGGGGGCGTCCCTGGCGCTCAGCGGCGTGGCCGGAGTCGCGGGCTGCCGGCAGCCCGTCCAGCGAATCGCGCCGGTTGTCTTTCGCCCTCAAGACCGCGGTACAGGGGAAGAAGTTCGCTACGCCACCATGTTCGATTTCGACGGGGTGGCCGTTCCCTTGCTGGTGAAGACCATCGACGGTCGACCGCTGAAGATCGATGGGAATCCTGACCATCCGGATTCGCTGGGGTCCTCGGATACTTTTTCCCAGGCCCGGATCCTGGACATGTACGATCCGGATCGTAGCCAAACGCCGAGCCGCCGAGTGGATGGCCGCCGCGCGGAGGCGACTTGGGCCGATTTCGAAGCGGAGTTCTCTCGGTTGCTGGCGGGCGCCCAGGGGAACAACGGCGGGTCGCTGGCGATCCTTTCGGCGCGCAATTCCTCACCGACGCTGGCCCGCTTGCGCAAGCAACTCCTCTCCAAATACCCCGATGCGAAATGGTTCGAGTATTCTCCGATCGGAGACGACCCCATCGTGGCCGGGACGAAACTGGCGTTTGGACAACCGTTGCGTCCGCATTACGCGTTCGATCAATGCCGGGTGGTGTTGGCGTTGGACGCTGACCTCCTGAGCGGGGGTGGCGTTGCGATTAAGCAGGCTCGACTTTTGGGTCAGGCCCGCGATCCCGAATCGGAATGGATGAGTCGGATTTACTGCGTCGAATCGCAGTTTTCGTTGACCGGCGGCAGCGCCGACCATCGGTTGGCGCTCCCACCCAGCCGCATGGCGTCCTTCGTAGCCGACTTGGAGGTCGCGATCGCGGCGGGGACGTCGCCGGCCTCAGGAAGCGACGATAAATCCGCCTTCTTCGCGGCCTTGGTTCAGGATCTTTTGGCGCATCCTGGGCAGGGGGCTGTCGTGTGCGGCGCCAGCCAGCCGCCCGAAGTTCAGGCTGCCGTCTGGCGAATCAACCAACACTTGAAGAATCTCGGCGCGACGATTACTTTCACCCCGCTGGAAGACCGGGCGCCGGGAGTCGAGCAAATCGCGGCGGCCTGTGAAGCGGCCTCCAGCTACCTCAAGACCTTGATCATTCTGGATGGCAACCCCGCCTTCGACGCACCGGCGGATTTGAAGTTCGCGGAGGTCCTCAGCAAGGTCCCAACCACGGTGCACTTGGCCGTCACCGCGAACGAGACCTCGCATCTGTGCAGTTGGTTCGGCAACGTGGCCCACCCGCTGGAATGTTGGGGAGATGGCATTGCCTATGATGGATCGTATTGTATCGCCCAACCGATGATTGCCCCGCTGTTCGGCAGTTTGTCGACGATCGAACTCTTGGCCAGGGGACTGGGCGAAACCAATCGAACCGGCCTGGAACTGGTCCAGCAAACGGCGGCCGATGCATTGCACGGTGACAACTCGGTGATCGCCTGGCAAGAGGCGGTACATCGCGGCTTTGTGGCGAACTCCGCCCCGGCGCCCGTGGCTGTGAACGCCGCTGCGGGTGAACCGCTAGTCCGCGGGGCCGATTGGAAGAGCGTGGCGGATTCGGGGGAAGGGGATCTCGAGTTGCTTTTGCTGCCGAGCCGACAGCTGCACGACGGCCGGTTTGGGAACTGCGGCTGGCTGCTGGAATTGCCAGACTTCGTCACCAAGCAGACGTGGGGGAATGCGGCCATTCTCAGTCCGCGGACGGCTCGCAGCCGGGGAATTCGACAAGGGCACTTGGTGCGTCTTGAGGTCGACGGACGCCAGATCGAGTTGCCCGCGCACCTCCAGCCGGGACACGCCAACGGAACGGTCACGGTTTGGCTTGGATTCGGTCGGAC
This sequence comes from Pirellulaceae bacterium, assembly GCA_041740495.1. Lineage (GTDB taxonomy): Bacteria > Planctomycetota > Planctomycetia > Pirellulales > Pirellulaceae > JANMEB01. The sequence goes on along the minus strand of JBGSLW010000272.1, from coordinate 10,929 downwards.
GCACGCGGGTCGAGTCGGCGGGAGCGTCGATCAAGGCGTTCCGCTGGTCGGGGCCAATGCTTATCTGCTCCGCCAGCGCGATGGCATGTATTCGCGCGGCAAAGTTTCGCTGACATCGACCTCGGCGAAGGAAAAGATGGCGTTCACTCAGGACCCCTTCGAACTGGACAAGATGGGTCGGATCGGGATCCGCCGTCGCCTGGGGGACAACAGTTCGCTGATTCGGTCGGGGACGTTCACCGATTACCGCCAATACATTGCGGACCATGGGAATTCGGTTTCACCTGCGACGCTCGACACCGAACACACCTCGACGGGCCAATTGGAAAAGGACGAACAGGCGCCGCCGGCGGGAGGGACTCCCGCACTCGGTCGCCGCGGAAACGGGACTGCCTTGCCGGTGATCCAGGTCAGCCATCGCGCCAACCAGGAGCCAGAATCGCATACCGACCAGCCGGGGCACGCAGAGTCAAGCGGGCACGCCGAGCCGAACGGGCACGACTCGCAGTGGCCGCAGGGGCATGCCTTGCACTTCCCCAACCAGAGCTTGACGCCTGGCCCGAAGTACTCGGATGTCAACAAGTGGGGGATGTCGATCGACTTGACCAAGTGCGTCGGCTGCAACGCTTGTGTGATCGCCTGCCAGGCGGAGAACAATATCCCGGTGGTGGGCAAAGAGGAAGTCTGGCGCGGTCGCGAGATGCATTGGATGCGGATCGATGCGTACTTCGTGGAGAGCGAGGACGATCCGGATGGCGAACATGCGGAGTTCAAATTCCAGCCTGTGGCTTGCATGCATTGCGAAAACGCACCCTGCGAGACGGTCTGTCCCGTGGCGGCGACCGTGCACAGCGACGAGGGGCTCAACGACATGGTCTACAACCGCTGCATCGGCACGCGGTATTGCGGGAACAACTGCCCGTACAAGGTCCGCCGCTTCAATTATCTGAACTACTCGGAAGCGATCACCTTCCTCAAGTATCCCACGGAGGGGGTTTACACCGAACAAGAAAAGAAGTTGCGGGGGCTGGGGATGAATCCTCAAGTCACCGTGCGGAGCCGCGGGGTGATGGAGAAATGCACCTACTGCGTGCAGCGGATCCAGAACACGAAGATCCGAGCCCGCAACGAGCATCGCCCGATCGGACCGAACGAGATCACCACGGCGTGCCAGGACGCTTGCCCCACGCGGGCGATCGTCTTCGGCAACCTGGCGGATACGCACAGCGACGTCCGCAAGAATTCGCTGAGCGTCCGGGCGTACCAGTTGTTGGATTACTTGAACAACCTACCGCGAACCCGGTTTTTGGCTCGGGTCCGCAACCCACACCCATCGTTGGTGCACGCCGCTCCGGCGGAGCACCATTAGTTGGCAGGATCAATCTGCTCGGCGACAACCGATTTTAACCGGATGCAAGAGTCGACTTCATGGCAACCATTGTTCACGACCAACGGGATAACACGTACGAGGACCCGACGCATCGCGCGCCCCTGGTTCTGGGGGGACTGAATTACGGTGGGATCACCGACACGGTGGCGGGGGTCGTCGAAACCCGCAAGCCCCCCTTCGCCTGGTATGTGGCGTTTGGAATATCGTTGGCGCTGCTGGCGATGTTGGGGGCGTTGATCGTGCACCTCTTTATGAAGGGGGTGGGGGTCTGGGGGAACAGCAACCCGACGTTCTGGGGCTGGCCCATTGTGAATTTCGTGTTCTGGGTCGGGATCGGACACGCGGGGACGCTGATTTCTGCGATCTTGTTTTTGTTCCGCCAAAACTGGCGTACGGGGATCAACCGAGCCGCTGAGGCGATGACGATTTTCGCGGTGATTTGCGCCGGGATGTTTCCCGGCATCCACATCGGGCGGATCTGGGTCTTTTATTGGTTGTTTCCGATCCCGACCGAGCACTTGGCGATGTGGCCGCAATTCCGCAGCCCGCTGTTGTGGGACGTCTTCGCCGTCTCGACTTATTTCACGGTTTCGCTGCTCTTCTGGTATATGGGGCTCCTGCCGGACCTGGCGACGTTGCGCGACCGAGCGACTGGGAAGTGGCGGAAGATGATTTACGGAATCTTTTCACTGGGGTGGTCGGGCTCGGCCCGCGCCTGGCATCGCTACGAGATCGCCTACATGATCTTGGCGGCGCTCTCCACGCCGCTGGTGCTCAGTGTGCACACGATCGTGAGTTTCGACTTTGCCGTTTCGCAATTGCCCGGTTGGCACACCACGATTTTCCCACCGTACTTCGTGGCGGGTGCGATTTTCAGCGGCTTCGCCATGGTCGTCACCTTGCTGGTGCCGGCCCGCGAGCTGTTCGGACTCAAGAACCTGATCACGGTCCGGCACTTGGAAAACATGAACAAGATCATCATGGCGACTGGCTTGATGGTCGGGACGGCGTACGCGATCGAGTTTTTCATCGCGTATTACGGGCAAGTCGAAGTGGAGCAGTTCGCGTTCTTGAACCGAGCCCGCGGCCATTTTGCGTGGGCGTACTGGATCATGATCACCTGCAACGTATTGATTCCCCAGTTGTTCTGGTTCAAGTTTTTCCGGACCAACGTTTGGCTGATGGTGGTGATCTGTATTTGTGTGAATATCGGGATGTGGTTCGAGCGGTTTGTGATTTGCGTAACCTCGCTCAACCGCGACTTCTTACCTTCGAGCTGGGGATATTTTCATCCGACGTGGGTGGATATTGGGATGCTCGTGGGAAGTTTTGGATTGTTCGGGACGTTGTTCTTGTTGTTCTGTCGTTTCCTGCCGGCCGTGGCGATCGCCGAGGTGAAACTCGTGGCCCCCACGGAAGCGCATTGAGCGGCGGAGAGTCGCCTGGCACCGCGGGCGGCTCCCAGGGATTTGATCGATCGGAATCGTTGTCGTTGGACTTGATATGACTACCACGCATCGCCCTGCTCGCCATTCGGCCTCGCACCCGTCCGGGGGAGCACCGGCCGCGGAATCGCGAATGATCGGAGTCTTGGGACAGTTTGATGACCCGGCCGCGTTGGTCGCTGCCGCCGAGCAAGCTCATCAGGCGGGCTACCGCCGGCTGGATGCGTATTCGCCGTTCCCGGTGCACGGGATCGACGCCGCGCTCGGGATCCGCCGCTCGCGATTGCCGTTTTTCGTGCTGTTGATCGGGACGTGCGGCTGCTTTTTTGGCTTGTTTATGCAGTGGTACGCTAACGCCGCATCGTCGTCGCCGATTTTTCCAGGTTACGCGTTCATCATCAGCGGGAAGCCGTTCTGGAGCATCCCGGCGAATATCCCGGTGACCTTCGAAGTGATCGTGCTGAGCAGCGCTTTCGCGACCTTCTTCGGGATGTTGTTTCTCAACCGCCTGCCCAGGCTGGCGAATCCGTTGCACCGCATTGCGCGGTTTCGACGAGCGTCCAACGATCGCTTTTTCCTGGTGATCGATCAGGACGATCCGCACTTCGATCGGTCGCGCACCGAAAACGAACTGTTGGCCTGGGGATCGACCGGCGTGGAACCGGTTCTGCAAGATCTGACCGACAACCAACTCCCCTCCTGGATGAAGGCGGCGGCGGTATTGTTGGGGCTTTTTCTGCTCCTTCCCCCCGTGTTGATTTATCGCGCGCATTACGCCACGAACGGTCAACCTCGGCTGCACGTGATTCCGGATATGGACGACCAGTATCGGTATAAGCCACAAGCGCTCGGTCCGAACTGGCTGGTCAATCGCCTGCCGCAATATTTCTTTGTGGACGAACGGGTGATGCGGGAGCCGCTGCTGGGAACCGTGGCTCGGGGGGAGTTGCGGAACGACAGCGAGTACTTCTTGGGCATCAAGTCCGCGCCGGCCGGATCAGCGCTGCGGGCGACTCCGAACCAACCCGAGCAGACCGAGATCGTTTCCGGACCGCGCGCCGCTACAGTCCAAGATCCTGCCGCGATTCAAGAAACGGCCGGCAACCAAGAGCCTGCCGCGAACCAAGAACCGGCTGCGAACCAGGCGGGCGCGGCAGCGGCCGGGCAAGTGCCCGCGGAGCCGGAGCCGGACTGGGTGACGGAGTTTCCGTCGCGTTTGACGATTGACGAGGCGCTGATGCGGCGGGGCCGCGACCGATTTCAAATCTATTGCACGGCCTGCCATGGATACGCCGGGGACGGCGATGGTCTGGTCAATCAACGGGCGATGGAGTTGGCGGTATCCAACGTCATTGAAAAGGGAACGACGGCGAATGCGACGTGGACGCAGGTCAAGTCGTTGCACGACCCGGCGGTCACCGTCCAGCCGATCGGTCGGATTTTCGACACCATCTCGCACGGGCGCGGAACGATGGGGCCGTACGGCCGCCAGATTCCCACGGCCGATCGCTGGGCGATCGTTCTGTACGTCAAGGCGTTGCAAGCGACTCGGGCCGGCGAACCAAAGCCGGAACCGCCTGTGACCGAAGGGAACAATCCACCGAATGGCCAAGGGGGCTAGGCCGCTGCACGATTTGCGGACGCTCGACCGCGGCCGCCTGGGAAATCAAACCTGTTTTTGGACGTCGAATCAGTTATGCACCACAAACGCGAAGCACGCATCACGTCGTCGGTGATTTCGTTGGGAGATGACGCCCAACGGATGATCCCCGTCGCTTTTTCCGTCGGCTTGGTTGGACTGGGTGCGGCGGCAGCCCTTTCGATCTTCACCGGCTACGGGGGCTTGGTCCGCTTCTCGTATGCCTACCTTTTGAACTTCTGTTTTTTCGCTTCGATTTCGCTGGGGGCTTTGTTCTTCGTCACGGTACAGCATTTGACCCGCGCGGGCTGGAGCGTCACCGTTCGGCGGATTGCTGAAATCTTGGCGATGACGATCATCCCGATGCTGCTGCTGGCTTTGCCGCTGGTCATCCCGGTATTGTTGGGATGGAGCGGGTTGTATCCCTGGAACGCCGCGGACTGGACCGCTCGCTATTCGGGCCATGTGTTGGCCAGCGTGGAGAAATACAAGGCGTATTACTTGGACAACGCATTTTTTAGCGTTCGGACGCTGATCTACTTCGCGATCTGGAGCGGGATGGCCTGGTTCTTCTATCGGAATTCACTGCGACAGGACCAAACGGGCGACCCCTCCCTGACGCTCAAAATGCAGAAGTTCGCGGCCCCGCTGATGATCGTCTTTGCCGGAACGCTCGTGTTCGCTTCGTTCGATTGGGAAATGTCCTTGGAGCCGATGTGGTTCAGCACGATGTTCCCGGTCTACTTTTTTGCCGGCTGTGTGCTGGGCGGCGTGGCCACCACGCTCCTGATCGGTTTGCTTCTGCAGCGGAGCGGGCGGGTGACGGATGAGATCACGACCGACAATTTTCAGGACCTGGGCAAACTGATCTTTGCGTTCATTGTCTTTTGGGGATACGTGGCGTTCAGCCAGTTCATGCTGATCTGGTATGCGAATATTCCTGAAGAGACCTTTTACTTTGGGTACCGATTCGACAACACCGGCTACCGATGGCTGTCGGTGATTCTTTTGTTCGGGCACATCTTCATCCCGTTCTTGCTGTTGATGCCTCGCACCTTGAAACGCAATCGGCGGTTCATGCTGGGCGCGGCTTTGTACATGCTGACGATGCATTGGCTGGACCATTTCTGGATTGTCATGCCGCAGTACGGTTTTGATGGAAAGCACGTGGCGCAATTCCCGTTCCCGTTGGTCGAAATCGTCTGTCTGGTCGGATTTTCCGGCTTGTTTGTCGGGTTCTTCTGCTGGATCGCGGCGGATCGGCCGTTGGTGCCGCTCAAGGATCCGCGGATGAGCGAAGCCCTCAACTACACCAATTTATAGAGATACCCCTCCTGCGAGGTAACGATATGAGCGACTCCCACGGTCACGCAGCGCACTCGGCCGGCGGCCACCACGCGATGGCGGACCGACCGCGTTATGACGACATCAACGTCCCGGTTGTGGTCATGGTCGGGATCGTCAGCGCCATCCTCACCTACTGGATCGTGGTGCTGGTTCAAGGCGTTACGTACCAGATGACCTCGAACTACGTGCGGCAGCGTTCGTACGACGTGCCTTATGTGAAATCGGTCGATGCGCTCGAGCGACAGAAGACGAATTTGACCGCCAACGTGCCGGGTCGAGTCTCGATCGACGAGGCGATGCAGGAGACCTTGAAGCAGTTTTCCAAATCGAGCGCTCCGGCAAATTGATTGCGACAGACGGTCGCAGTTGGCAAATGCGGCGCCGCCGCGAATCCTTGAGATAAACGACGACCCTAGACCACCCTTTAAAACCGAACCCTTGAATCCCACTCCCGTGTTGAGCTCGACGCACCGAATTCGATATTTCTCGCTAGGGGCGATGGCGTTTGCCGGATGGCTGACTGCGGCATCGGTCGGCGTCGGCGGCACGTCGTGGCAGGACGGGGAAGTCGAGCGATCGGCAACGACCAACTCGACCGTGGAAGAACTGGATCGGCTGCGGCGGCCGGAGTTCACTGACCAGATTGCGGTGGAGCAGAACCTGGGGGGCCAGGTGCCGTTGGAGCTGCGTTTCCACGATGAGCGGAATAATTTCGTCTCGTTGGGAGACTTTTTTGACGGACGGCGTCCGGTGGTGCTTTCCTTCAATTATTCGGATTGCCCGCGGCTGTGCATCGTGCAGTTCAACAATTTCGTGGCGGCGCTCAACGGATTGGGGATCAAGCCCGGGCGGGATTTTCAGGTCGTATCGATCAGCCTCAACCCTCAAGAGAAGCCGGGGACAGCCGCGGAGACCAAGCGAAAGTATCTGGCGAGTTACGGCGACATGTCGACCGCCGATGGATGGCATTTCCTGGTCGGGAGTCGGGAGGCTATCGAACAGGCGGCGGATGTCTGCGGGGTTCGGTACGTCTACGTCCCCGAAAAGAATTTTTATTCGCATCCGGCGGCGTTTATCTTTTGCTCCCCCAGCGGCAAGATTGTTCGGTACTTGAACGGATTGGATGGCGAGCTGGCGGACAAATTGACGCCGGCGATCGTGGAAGCGTCGCAAGGGCGCGTGGGCAGTGTGGTCGATCGCGCCTTGTATTTTTCTGGCTGCTACATTTGGGACCCCGCGTCGGGCCATTACACCGGCGTGGTGATGCGCATCATGCGCTTCGGCGGCATCTTGACGGTGATTGCGATTCTGGTGATCGCGGTCCCTTCCTGGCTGCGGCGACCGAATTCCAAGCGGGTTCGGCAATCGGCCTCCCCGCCTCCTGAACCTTTGCAACCTCGAGTCGAGGTCTGATATGAATCCTTTATTGCTATTGTTGGCGCAAGACGACATCCCCAAAGCACCGCCGTACCAACCGGGCTCGTATTTCTTCCCGGTCCAGGCCTCGTCGTTCGCTGCCGAAATTGACTGGCTGTACTATTTCATTTATTGGGTCTGCGTGGTGTTCTTCGCGCTGATCATCGGCGTGATGGTGTATTTTGTGATCAAGTACCGGCGACGAGACGGTGTCGATCCCGAACCGAGCCACAGCCACAACACGACATTGGAAATTGCGTGGAGCGTGATTCCCAGTTTGCTGTTGATTCTGATGTTCAAATGGGGGGCCGAAGGCTACTTCAACCAGCGCATCCCTTACGACGACGCGGAGCAGATTCGGGTCAAGGCGCAGCAGTTCAGCTGGTTATTCGAATACGAAGACGGCGACTTCTCCAACGTCCTGCACTTGACGCGTGGAAAAGCCTACGAGTTCCGGATGGAATCGAAGGACGTGCTCCATAGCTTTTTCGTGCCGGCCTTCCGGCAGAAGATGGACATCGTACCCGGCCGGTACACGACGCTATGGATCAAGCCGACGGTGGCTGGCGAATTTCGCGTTTATTGCGCGGAGTATTGCGGCGACAACCATTCGAATATGAAGACCAATTGTGTGGTGCACGAGACCGAGGCGGAGCGAAAGCAAGCGACCGCTTGGGACTGGGTGGGCAAAGGGATGTCGGAACAAGGCCGGGTCGAGAACGGCCAACGGCTGTTCGTCGTCCGGTGCAGCGGCTGTCATAGCGTGAGCGGCAAGCGGATGACCGGACCGAACCTGGACGGCAAGTACGGAACCCAAGAACAGCTCGAGGGAGCCGGCCCCGTCCTGATCGACGACAACTACATTGTCGAGTCGATCAAGGAGCCGCAGAAGAAGATTGTCGCCTCGTACGGCCCCCCCAACCAAAAGATGCAATCGTTTTTGGGCGAGCTGAACGACGAGCAAATTGACTGGATCATTTCCTATTTAAAAAGTTTGAGCCCGGCAGCGTCGGCGGCGCAATGAACCGCGCCGCACGAAGGCAAAAGGGCATCGACGGAAGACCGAGACCCGTCAGAGGGTGACTACCATGGCAACTGCAGAATTTCGTCGCAAGTATTTCGACTACGCACCGGACCATAACTACCTCACGCATTCGCGCGGGTTTTGGTCGTGGGCTTTGACGCTCGACCACAAGCGGATCGGGGTGATGTACCTGGTCGGAGTCTCCGCGGCGTTATTCCTGGCGGGGGTGTTCGCTCTGGTGTTGCGATCCGAGCTGTTCACGCCGGGGAAGATGTTTCTGACCGAAGCGCAGTACAACCAGATGTTCACCTTGCACGGTGCGATCATGGTGTTTGCGTTCATCATTCCCAGCGTCCCCGCGGCGTTGGGTAACTTTGTGTTGCCGATGATGCTGGGCGCCAAGGACGTGGCGTTCCCCCGGCTCAACCTGTGCAGTTTTTACTTGTGGGTATTCGGCACGCTGTTCTTGTTGATCGCGATGCTCACCAGCGGGCTGGATACCGGCTGGACGTTTTACACGCCGTATTCGATCCGCACGCAGACCTCGGTGATCTTTGCGACGGGGGGCGCGTTTATTCTGGGATTCAGCTCGATTTTCACAGGGCTGAACTTCCTGGTGACGGTCAACACGATGCGTCCGCCGGGGATGGGCTGGTTCCACATGCCTTTGTTCCTCTGGGCGTTGTATTCGACTTCGATCATCCAGATTCTGGCGACGCCTGTTTTGGGAATCACGTTGCTGTTGGTGATCGCCGAGCGGACGTTGCATATTGGAATTTTCGATCCGGCCTACGGTGGGGACCCGGTGCTGTTCCAGCATTTCTTCTGGTTCTACTCGCACCCGGCGGTGTACATCATGATTCTCCCCGCCATGGGGGTGATCAGCGAGTTGATTGCGGTGCATAGCCGCAAAGAGATCTTTGGCTACAAGTTCATCGCGTTTTCCAGCGTGGCGATTGCCTTCCTGGGATTCTTGGTGTGGGGGCACCACATGTTCACCAGCGGCCAGTCGCAGGTGATGACGATGATTTTTAGCGCGATCACGTTCACGGTTGCGATTCCGTCGGCGGTCAAGGTCTTCAACTGGTTGGCCACGATGTACAAAGGCTCGGTGGCCTTGACCACGCCGATGTGCTACGGACTGTCGTTCATCTTTTTGTTCGGAATCGGCGGCTTGACCGGGTTGTTTCTGGGGACGTTGTCGACCGATATCCACCTGCACGACACCTACTTCGTGGTGGCCCACTTCCACTTCGTGATGGTGGGGGGGACGTTGACCGCGCTGTTGGGCGGAATGTTCCATTGGTGGCCCAAGATGTTCGGGCGGATGTACAACGAGACCTGGGGGCGGATTGGTTGTTTTCTGGTCTTTTCCGGATTCAACCTGACCTTTTTTCCGCAGTTTGTCATGGGCTCCCGGGGGATGCCGCGGCGCTATGCTCGGTACGATCAAGAGTTTCAGATTTTCCATCAGCTCTCCACGATCGGGGCGTTCGTGCTGGGGATCGGGATCCTGATTGCGTACGTGACCTTGATTTATGCAATCTTCAAGGGGAAACGCGTCGCTGGGAATCCGTGGGGAGGGGCTTCGTTGGAATGGCAAAGTAGTTCCCCTCCGTCGTTCCACAACTTCGATCACAAGATCGCGATCAACGACCCGTACGATTTTTCCTCGCAGGGATTGGATCCGGAGTTGGACACGTTCGTCTCCCGACATTTCCTGGAGCCCAGCGAGCAACCAGTCCGGGAAAAGGAATCGGTTTAATTAGACCCCGGCGGGCGGCGGCCGCGAACCCGCACTGGGATTTGAGTTCAGGCGATATGGAGCGGCCAGCGCGACGAAGTCATCAGCGAGAGAATCTATGAGCGTTACGGAATCAGCGACGACAACTCACGACAGCGAGCACGGCCACGGGGATCATGCGGCGCATGGTGAGTTCATCGCGCACCATTTTGACTCGCCGCAACAGCAATTCGACTCGGGCAAGTTGGGGATCTGGCTGTTCCTGGTGACCGAAATCTTATTCTTTAGCGGCTTGTTCTGTGCGTACACGCTGTATCGAGCACATCACCCCGAAATTTTTGTGCAGGCCTCCCTGTTCTTGGACAAGGTTTTGGGGGGGATCAATACGATCGTGCTGCTGTTCAGCAGCTTGACGATGGCCCTCGCGGTGCGATCTTCCCAGCTGGCAGAGAATCGCAAGGTGACCTGGTACTTGACCTTGACGATGGTCTGCGCGGCGTTGTTCTTGGGCATCAAGGCGGTCGAATACAGCCACAAATGGGACGAAGGAATCTTTGTTCGGGCGTATTTCAATTTCCACGAGCACGCAGGCCCCCCGTCGATATCTCCTTACCTGGTGGCGATCAGCATTCCGTTTGCCATCTGTCTGATTGCCTCGCTGGCGGGCGCCATCGGGGCGCGATTGACCGGAAAAGCCAAACTGTCGCTGTTCCTCTTCTGCGTGGCGATCATGTTCGGCGGCTACTTCCTGGGGGCGATCGGTGGAAAGGTCTACATGAACGCCAAATCGGCCGGCGAACAGAAGGCGTTGGCGGGCGTGCACATGGAGGGAGAGCCTGCAGCCGACGAGCCAACTCAGGGGGACGCCGGGACGCACGCGGCGGACCAGCACGCGGCGCAGGAGCCGTCAGCCGCCGAGGAAGC
>JBGSLW010000271.1:0-6401 GCA_041740495.1 Pirellulaceae bacterium | reverse complement strand
CCCCCCAACTCCCCCCTTCGCGCCCCCCGTCGGCATCGATGCTCTCGATCAATCACGCCGCGGCGCGATGGCAATTTCCAACAGCTGCAGCGAGGTCGCGTCACCCACTGGACTTGCCCGCAGCGGATAGGCGCCGATCTGAGGAATTCGGATGAGCTTCTCTTCCAATCCGGATTCGCGTGCCTCCGGCAGCGTCCAGATCGCGAGTCGCTTGTTGTTGACGAGTAGCTGCAAGCGGACCGCTTGCAAGCTGCGATAGCGAACTCGAGCTCGCCAATAACCGTCACCGATCTGCGTCAACTGCGCCCCCCACTCGGCGTAATCCGCATCGCCGCGCCAGCCACTCAGCGTGGCCGCACCGGCGATGCGCTCCTGCCGCAAGCTGGGCGACAGCACATTCACGTTGTCCGGCGTCAACACCAACGATCCATCGGCGGCCTGCGGCACCCAGGGGATTGGATTTGCAATCGAAGAGTCTTTGCCAGCATCCGATGACGCCACTTCCTCAACGCCATTCGCCCTACGACCGTCATGATCGTCAAAGATGAATCGCGTGCCGATCCGCCAAACCAGCACGGCGATGAAAGCCACCGCCGCGACGGCCGCCAGGCGAAGCGAAATTGATTGCACATCCATCGCGTCTCAGGTTTCTTTCGGTGTGAGCGTTCCGCAGGAGGCTCCGCCGATTTCAAGGGGAAAATGGCAGCACCGCGGCGGCTTCGCCTTCCCAATTATGACGATCATTCGTTCTCCGCCAAACTCCAGTAACGGCGCTTGCAGCCTGCGTCCGATAACACAAGGCATCCCGCCGCGAAATCGGACTAAAGGAATTACCGTGTCCAAAGATATCAACGTGCTGGCATTTGCCAAGGGCGAAGAACGGTATCTCTTCTTGTACAACGACGAAACGCGTGCCGAAGCGCTGCGGACTCTTGGGCGATTCGCCTCCAATCCTGAATTGAGCTTCAGCTGGTACGACGCGGCGGTATTGAGTCAACGAGTCCGTGCGGAATCGGCCAACAAGAATGTGATGACGCCTAGTTCGCCTTCGCGCCTGGGCGCCGCCTTGGATCTGCTGTTCGACGAAGATCCGCTCGCCTGACCACCGTCGTGTCGGTTCCTGCCGCGTTGTCGTTGGGGAGAACACGGTCGTTCGGGAAAGCGCGGTTCCGGAAGAGCGAAGGCCGTCAAACTGCCACGTCGTTTCGCCTGGCTTATGCACGCCCTGATCGAACGCTACCTGCGGTATTTGAAAGTCGAGCGCAACGCGTCGGCGTACACGATCAAGTCATATCGTGAAGACTTGTCGGTCTGGCTGCAGTACTTGCATGACTTTTTCGGCCGGGAACCGCAGATCGAACAGCTGACCGCCAGCGAGCTGCGGGGCTACGTCGCGGCCCTGCACGATGCGGGCTACGCGGGCTCGTCGGTGGCCAGAAAACTCGCTTCGATGCGGAGTTTTTTCAAGTTTGCACAGCGCGAGGGCGCCGTCGAAGGGAATCCGGCCAAACCGCTGCGGAACCCCCGACGGGAACGAAAGCTCCCCCACTTCCTCACCACCCGGGAAATCGCCCAACTGTTGTTGGCCCCCGACCTCACCCAGCCCTTCGGGCAACGCGATCGAGCGATCTTGGAGACCACGTACTCGGCCGGGCTTCGGGTCAGTGAACTGGTGGGACTCAACGATGACGACCTGGATCTGGAAGCCGGGGTGGTTCGCATTCGCGGCAAAGGAAAGCGCGAACGGTTGGGTCCGCTCGGTCGCTACGCCGTCGATGCATTGGAAAACTGGTTGGCCGTCCGACGGCTGGCCCTGGCCAATTCCCCCGCCGCCAAACGCCCGGTGTTCACCAACAAGTTCGGCAAGCGGCTCACGACCCGTAGCGTCGCCCGCATGCTGGAAAAGTATCTCCTGCAAACTGGACTCGACAGCAAGACCTCTCCACACACTCTGCGGCATAGCTTCGCAACCCACCTCCTGGATGGCGGAGCCGATATCCGCAGCGTGCAAGAGTTGTTGGGGCACAAAAGCCTGGTGACCACTCAAATTTATACGCATATCAGCACCGCCAGCCTCAAAGAGGCGTACGACCGCTCCCACCCACGGGCCCGCTGATCGGCAGCCGATGGTTGAATCTCACCAGACTCCGGACGACGCGAACCCCCCAAGTCGTCGAACGTGGACGATCCCCAACGTACTGACGGTCTTTCGCTGGGTCGGCAGTACGGGCCTGGTCTATTTCGCCTGGCGCCAGGAGCCCCAAGCCTTCATGATCTGGTACCTGATCCTGGCGCTGACCGATTGGATCGATGGACGAATTGCCGTTTACTTTCACCAGCGATCGGAACTCGGTGCGCGACTCGACAGCTTCGCCGATGCAACGCTCTATGCCGCCGTGTTGGTGGGGGCGTTCCTCTTGTGGAACGACCGTTTATTGGCAGTTTGGCCCTGGATCGCCGTCGCCAGCGGCAGCTACGCTCTCGCCACCCTGTTTGGCTTCATCAAATTTCGGCGGTGGCCCAGCTATCACACCTGGACGGCCAAGGGGTCTTGGCTCTTCGTGGTGATTGCGCTCGTCTGTCTCGCATGGCAACGTCCGCTTTGGCCGCTGGCCCTGGCGATGGCGTGTGTCACACTGGCCAACCTGGAATCCCTGGCAATCACCTATCGACTGAATCGTTGGCAAACCGATGTGAACAGCGTATTCGCAATTCGGAATACTCCATCGTAGAGCCATTGTCCTCAATGGCTCTCTTCAAGGTTTACCACGAACAGTTGTGACAACTGTTCTACGTTCCGCTCACTCATGCTGGAACAGCACGCAAATCGGCGCGGGAATCGAAACAATACTCTGCTGGTAAGTCAACGCTCCCGTGTTCGAATCGACGGCGAATACCGCGAGCGTATGCGAATCCTGCCCGGCGGCCAGCAGCCATCGCCCTTCGGGGTCGAGATTGAAATTTCGCGGCGTCGCCCCGCGTACCGGTTCGTGTTCCTCGGTCGTCAGCCTCTTGGACTGTGGGTCGATGGCCAATACCGTGATGGTATCGTGCCCCCGATTGGCCGCGTAGGCAACTCGTCCGTTGGGATGAATACGAATCTCCGAGGCACTGGCGGTTCGCTCGCGGCGCCACTGTTCCTGCGGCACGGTCGGGACGGTCTCGATCAACTCCGCGGTTCCGTGCTCCGAATCGTAGTGAAACAAACTGACCGTCAACGTCAACTCATTCAGCACATAGAGCGACCCGCCTTGGGGATGAAACTTCATGTGCCGCGGACCACTGCCTGGCGGCGCCGAGAGCGATCCGTGCGGCTCCAAACGGACCTGATCTCGGTCGCAACGGTAGATCAAGATTCGGTCGAGACCCAAGTCGGGGACGAAAACAAACCGGCCATCCGGCGAGAAACCAACCCAATGCGGATGCGGTGCGGCTTGCCGTTCGGGCGCCGCCTGCGACCCGCCCGAATGTTCCAGCAGCTGTATCCGCTCGTCCAGCCGACCGTCTGGACGCAACGGAAACACTGCCACCGATCCGCCGCCATACTGCGCGGTGACCAACATCTTCCCTTGAGGATCGACCGCGAGGTGCGTCGCGCCGCCATCGCCGATTTCAACCGCGTTCAGGAATTCCAGATTCGGCTCGATTCCGGTCTGGTCGATCGCGTAAGCTGCCACGCCCACCACGTCGCCGAACCGGCCGATCGCGTAAAGTAAAGGCAATCGCGGATGCATCGCCAGGAATTCCGGGCCAATTGATTCGGCGACCAACCGCGGAGTGCTCAATTGTCCCGTCTCCGGATTCAGGCGGACATGATAGATTCCCCGGCTTTGCGGATGGGCTGCGGTTCCGATCCAGACATCCAGTTGACTCGGCTGTCGATCGCCAATCCGAACGGGCACAGATGTTTGTGCCAGGCCGCTGCAAAGGCAGCATGCCGCAAAGCAGACCGCTCGTCCTAGACGTAGCATCACTAGCGTTCCTTTCCTTAGGGTTAACGATTGAACGGGACCTCGCTGATCCATCGATACCCGCGGCTCATGAGTAAACTGCTCGAATCCGGCACGCGGCGCAGGTGAATCTCCAGCATTCCCGCTGGGGATTCTCCGGTCAATTGAAGTTCGTCATCGGATACTTGTCGAACGTGCAAATTATCGGCGGGGAAAGTCGCGCGCGATGCTTCTTCCAGTTCGATCACGTGCGACTCGCTCCAAAGAAAACACCCCGCGGCCCGCGCCCCCTGGACCAGCTCAACGTTGATCCAGTACGTCGGCCGGATGTCGAATTGCTGGTTGTATCCGAGCGTTTGGAAAGAGACCTTTTTCCAGGCGTCCGGGCCGCCCGTGCCCGGCGCAACAGGCTCTCCGTCGACCTTGAACTCCTCCACGTTATACCGGCCAAAGAATTCCGGCTGTCGAGCCGCCGCCGACAAGAATTTGACTTGGCGGTAGACATGTTCTCCGCACGGAATGGCAAAGGCAATGACCAGAATCGCAGCCTTGATCGCCCGCTGAACCCAAATCGTCCGCGAATTTGTGTAGGGTGGCCGCAGCACCACCGATTCGGTCGGACGATTTGAAAAAAAGACGCCCAGTAACCGCCCAGCGTCGAATCCAATCAGGTACAAGGCCATCACCACCAGGTGCGTTGAATAAAGTTTGACCGGGATGTCGTAACAATAGTTCAACATTAATACGTTGGTCATCACACCCGTGACGACGACCGCGCCCAACGTCGTGGTGCGCCGGAAGAGCAGCAGGAATCCGCCGATCAATTCGCCTGCACCGGCGAACACGGTGTAGGCACGCGACGCGCCCATGAAGCTCCAAACCACGCCCATCGGAGAGGACTCCCCCCACGTGCGAGCCAACCGGTCCGGGTCGAGCGGCGGAAATTGACCTGCATCCCAGCTGACCTTGGCCAAGCCGTAGCTGAACATCGCCAGCGCCAAAACAAAGCGGAGGTAACTGCGGAGCAAATCCTTGAGTACCCGGTAATCGGTTTCACGTCGATCCAACAACGACCAGACCAAGGCCACCAGCATCGCGGCCGTAAAGACGACGAGCGCTGCCAGGTACGACGAAGTGGTGTCGCCGCTGCCGTTGGGAGGCACCAACTCCCCCGGGATCCGAAACACCGTGGTGGCGGTCCAACCGATGAACGCTTGAAATCCTTTCTGGTACGCGGCACTCCACTGTGCCCCCCAGACCGGAATGAAGCTGACAAAGGGCTCGGGGAAACAGTACAACAACCAATAGGCGAACGAGAATCGGAATGCGAATTTCGGCAGCGGACCCGGTAAGCGCCGCGGCTTGGCCGGTTCCCCCTTGTGCGCCGCCGGTTCGAGCGGCGGCCAATGGGACAAGACAAACAGCAGAAGGGCCAACAATGGCACCAGCAACCACGGCGTAAAAAACGGCTGCCGAGGCGCTTGATCGGCCTCGGCAAACGCTTTTTGCAGGACCGGCGAAAAGTTGAAACGGTTGCTGCGTACTACCTTTTTGTCCGTTCCAGTGGCTGGCGTGTCGTCGCTCACCTCCTCCAAAGTGACATCATCGATCCAAGCCCGGGCCTGGCCGATCACGAACATCCCCACCACGATCCGGTCGGCATCGCCGTCGATCGGCAGGACGATCTCATAGGGAGCCCACTCGTCTCCGCGAATCGGTCGAGCGTCCATGTTGTCGAACGCCCCGAACCGCTTGTTCCCGGAAGTATCCACGCAGTCGACTCGCATCCACAACTGGGCTCGAGCGTCCGCCACGCGGTCTGCGGTGCGTACCGCGGCCCGCAGCCTCAGCCGTTTTCCCTGCCAAGCTCGTCCATCGAGCGATTGCATCAGATTTGCGAACAACGCCGGCGATCCGTCTGTCGCCGTGGATTCGGTTGCGTCGATCAAGGCGGATCGTTCACCCGCATACGGAGACTCCGACACCACCTGCAGCACGCCTCCGGATTGCGACGCAAACTGCCAGCCCGCCAACATGCCGTCGTCGGCAACCTCTTCCATACCACCATTGATGATCGTCGTCGCCGGATCCTGGGCGGCAACGAAAGTTGCTGGGATCGCAAATGCAATGACGCAAGACGCCAGCACACGCCAACTGCAAGCCACTCTCGACATGAATCGCTTCCCCCCACAGATTTGACCTGGCTGGTCGACCGCCACCCGCCCCGAAATCCGACGCTTCCGACTGTGATTGCGCAGTTTACCCTAAGAGACTAGCCCATGACCCTCTCCCCCGCTGTGGGCATTGTTTCTCCCCTACGTTTTCCGGCCCCCTTCTCCCCTCCGTTTTCCGGCCCCCTTCTCCCCTCCGTTTTCCGGCCCCCTTCTCCCCTCCGTTTTCCGGCCCCCTTCTCCCCTCCGTTTTCCGGCCCCCTTCTCCCCTCCGTTTTCC
>JBGSLW010000270.1:0-5508 GCA_041740495.1 Pirellulaceae bacterium | reverse complement strand
CGGGCGGCGCGGCGGTTCGGCACCATCTGGCGGTGCGAGCCGCAGGAGTGCAGAGCCGACTCTTCGTCCGCCGGAGCGAGTCGGGTCGTGCACCGGCGTCCCCGACCGTCATCCCCGAACTCTACACTTGCGAGTGGGCTGAATCACCCGGCGACGTCCGACCGAGTTTTTTCCGTCGGTTGTGGCAGCGTCGCCGACGTCAACGGATTTGCAGCGACTACGAGCGCCATCTGCAATCGCGACCGCAAACCGCTGAGACTTTCGCTGATGCGGAACTCATCAACCCGACTCGCCCCAACGGGCATCTGCTGTCCGCCGACATCTTGCATTTGCATTGGACGTCGTACCTGTTCGACTACCCAAGTTTCTTTGCCAGTATCCCTCGCGGCGCTCCCTTGGTGTGGACTCTGCACGACATGAATCCATTCACAGGTGGTTGCCATTACGCCGGGGCATGTTTGCAGTTCCGTTCCGCGTGTGGGACTTGTCCCCAAGTCATCCAGCCAGGGGCAGGGGATATGTCGCGTCGCGTGCTGCTGTCCAAGGCCGCTGCGTTGAACGGGCATTCGATCACCGTAGTCTCGCCGAGTCGCTGGTTGGATCGGTTGGCCAAGCAAAGTCCGGTGTGGCCGGAGTCCACCACGTTTCATGTCATCCCCTACGGGCTCGATCTCCTACAATTTCGACCGCTCCCGCGCGAAGAGGCTCGCGCCCGTTGGTCGCTGCCGCCGCAGACTCGATTGGTCGGATTCGTTGCCGACAATCTCAGCAATCCCCGCAAAGGCTATGGGGCCCTGGCCGCCGCGCTCGCTCGACTCAAGTCCGTGTACGGTCCGGAGCCGGCCGTCGAACTGGTGGTGTTGGGCCGTGGCGGAGACGCCCTGTCCGACTGCCCCATGCCGGTGCATCGCCTGGGGTACCTCGACGACCCACGCGACTTGTCGGCGGCCTATTCCGCGTTGGACGTGCTGGCACTCCCCAGTTTGGAGGACAATCTCCCCCAGACCGGTTTGGAAGCGATGGCGTGTGGTACGCCGGTTGTCGGATTCGAGCTTGGTGGGATCCCCGATTTCGTCATCCCGGGAAAAACCGGCGGGCTCGCCAGGCCGGGTGACCCCGAGGCCCTTGCCGATGAGCTCGCACTTGTCCTCAACGATCGGCGGTTGCGGCAACGGTACGCCGCGGGAGCGCGGCGGCTGATCGAAAACGAATTCGAGCAACAGCGGCAAGCAGAGAAATACGTCCATCTCTATCGGGAGATCGCCGAGCTGCCGCGGTCCCGCCTCCGCAACGCCGCGTGATCGACACAAACGCTTCCACCATCCCAAAGCCCCGCCGATCGAGCCCGGGATTCTTGCTGCGTCAACGGAAACCAAGAAGACAGAGAACACTAATCCGCACTCATCTTCGCTAATCCCCAATACCGTTTTACGTAGTTTCCTCAAGGACCTCCCTCAGCCCTACTCACGCCATCTTCTTTCCCGATTAGCGTTGATTAGCGTTGATTAGCGTTCCCCCTGAACCAAGCCGATCGATAGACATCCGAAAACGAGGAACACTAATCCGCACTCATCTTCGCTCATCCCCAATACCGTTTTCCGCAGTCTCCTCCAGCACCTCCCCCAGCCCTACTCACGCCATCATCTTTCCCGATTAGCGTTGATTAGCGTTGATTAGCGTTCCCTCTCACCCCTCGAATGGAGATCGGAAATGACGAACCGTTTCCATTCCAGTTCTCCCCTGTGGCCGAAATTGATCAAATAGCCGACGGATTGCCGGGCGACTCGCAGATAGTTGAAAAGCTGGGCTTCGTGGTCGGTCGTTAGTTCCGCAACTGCTTTGAGTTCCACGACGATCCCGCCGTACGCGATTAGATCCGGCGTGTACTTTTTGTCGAGCCTACGTTGTTTGTAGAACGCAGCCAACTGGGGCTTGGATGCGAACGGGATTCCGCGCAGCTCCAACTCGATTTCCAGGCTTTGTTGGTAGATCTCTTCCGCCATTCCGTAGCCCGATTCGTTGTAGACCTCGAACGCAGCACCCATCAAGTCGTAGCCCTCTTGCTTGAACACGAGACTCCCCTTTCGTAGTGCAATACACAGAAAAAGAAATCGGAACACTCATCTACACTCATCATCGCTCATCCAAACCGCCCTTGTAACTCGGGTTTCCCTGACGACCACCGGCGGAGGCTCCCTCTCCAAGCTCTTTCCTTGAATAGATTTGAGTCGCGTTGGCTCGTGTTCCTCGATCTCCCGCACAGCCCTCGCTTGCGAGACCGCAGTGTCTCCCGCCGAAATCTCGTTACAATATTGGGCAACGGTGTTCTCGCGCCTTGGATAATTCATCTCGCACGGAATCAGGTTCGATTATGTCGCTGTACCTCATTCGTCCCGCGTTCTTCGTCGTCGTGTCCACGGCGTTCGCCTTCGGAGTCGGCTCGACATGGTTTCAGGACCAGGAGCCTTCGCAGGCGGCTAAGACGCAGGATCCCGCCGAGGCGCAGGCCGAATTGGCGAAGCAACTGATGAAGTATCGCCAGGATGTCCCCGATTTTCCGGCCGGGGCCGAGTGGCTTAACACCAAGCGCAAACTCTCGTTGGAGTCCCTCCGCGGCAAGTTCGTATTGATCGATTTCTGGACGTATTGCTGCATCAACTGCATCCACATCTTGCCCGAGCTGAAGAAGCTGGAGCAGGCTTTCGACCGCCAATTGGTCGTGGTGGGGGTGCACAGCGCGAAATTCACCACGGAACAGGACGCGCGGAACATCGCCGAATCGATCATGCGGTACGAGATCGCCCATCCAGTGGTCGTCGACAGCGAAATGGAAATCTGGAACTCGTTCGGCTGCAGCGGCTGGCCAACGATCGTCCTGTTGGATCCCGAGGGGAAAGCGGTCTGGGGGACGCGTGGCGAGACGAAATTCGACGATGTGGCGGCGGTGCTCGAGGCTTTGATCCCGATCTATCGCGACAAGAAGCTCTTGGACGAGACGCCGGTCCACTTTGAACTGGAATCCCGCGCTCTGCAGGCGACTCCCCTCAAGTTTCCCGGAAAAGTCTTGGCCGATCCCGAATCCAACCGAGTCTTCGTCGCGGACAGCAACCACAACCGGATTGTCGTGGCGACGTTGGATGGCCAGTTGTTGGACGTAATCGGCAGTGGGGCGATTGGCCGCCGCGATGGCTCGTACGACGAAGCCAGCTTCGACCATCCCCAGGGGATGGCACTCGGAGACAACCGCCTGTATGTCGCCGACACGGAGAACCACTTGGTTCGAAGAATCGACTTGGATAGCAAGAAAGTGGTGACGATTGCCGGAACAGGCGGGCAGGCGCGGATTGCTTATCCGGAGGATGTGAATCAGCCGCCCGGACAGTATTCGCTCAGCGCCCCGGCGCTATCGTGCTCGCTAAACAGTCCTTGGGCTCTTTGGCTTCGTGCCGACAAGTTGTATATCGCCAATGCGGGAAGCCATCAGATTTGGCGGATGGATTTTTCGACCGGACAGATTGAGCTCTACGCAGGGAACGGCCGCGAGGATATCGTCGACGGCCCGCTGCGGCCCGAGTCCGCTCCTTATGAAATGGGGTACGCGTCGTTTGCCCAGCCCAGCGGGCTGACCTCCGATGGGCAGAAGCTGTTTGTGGCGGACAGCGAGGGAAGCTCGATCCGCACCGTCCCCTTTGATCCGAATCAGGAAGTCGGAACGCTGGTCGGGACGAATGCCCTACCGCGCGGGCGGCTGTTCGAGTTCGGCGATCGCGATGGTCCGCGGGACGAAGTCTTACTTCAGCATCCGCTGGGGGTCGCCTACGGAGCTGGCCGCTTGTTTGTCGCCGACACGTACAACAGCAAGATCAAAGCGATCGATCCGAATAGCGGCGCCGCGCAGACCTTGCCGCTGAAATTCAGCCAGACCAACGACCCGGGACTCAACGAGCCCAGCGGGTTGGCCGTTGCCGGCGAGCGGCTGTTCGTCGCCGATACCAACAATCACCGCATTGTGGCGGTGGACTGGGAGAAGGGGGCGGCGACCGAATGGAAAGTGGCCGGCTTGGAGCCTCCGGCACTCAAGCTCCCCGTTCCCAGCTTCGACGCTGCGGTGCAGCGGATGCTGGAGCCCATCCAGGTCACTCCCCAGCGCGGGCAATTGCAGTTCGATGTGGACTTGAGTTTGCCCGCGGGATGGAAACTGAACCCCGACGCGCCGCTCCGTTATTTCTGGGATGTCGTTGAAGGCGATGCGATCGCCGCCGAGGCCCTGCCCAAGGCATTGATCCCCGTCGAACCGATTTCAGCTCAGTTCAGTTTGCAGATCCCGATCGTTCAAACCAAACCGACCACAGTTCGCATTGCCGTGGCCTACTACATTTGCCAGGAATCGGGCGAAGGTCTGTGCAAGGCAGGGCAAGTCCGCTGGACGCTTCCGTTGCAGTTCGATCCGGCCGCTGAAAACCATGCGGTGCCGCTGACGCACCAGATCGACGCAGGTAGCGGCGAATGACGAACGCGGAAATTGCTCAGACGCTCGAGCAGCTTGCGGACTTGTTGGAGTTTCAAGGGGCCGACGCGTTTCGGCTCCGCGCCTACCGAAGTGCTGTGCGGGCGATCGAACGCGTTCCCCAACCGCTGGCCGACTGGGTCGCGGATGGGAAACCGCTGACCGAGATCGACGGCATCGGCAAAAGCGTCGCAGAGAAATGCGTCGAGCTGTTGAAGACCGGCCGGCTAACGCAACTCGATGAGCTGCTGCAAGTTGTCCCGCGAACCGTGTTGGACTTGCTGCGCGTCCCCAAACTGGGGCCGAAAAAAGCTGCGCTGCTCTACCGCGAATTGCAGATCGTCGATCTCGATTCGTTGCGAGCGGCTTGCGAGGCAGGCCAGGTCCGCGGTCTAAGCGGCTTCGGCGAAAAGACCGAAGCCGCGATACTCAAGGGAATCGACATCGCCGCGGCTGGCAAGACACGTTTCTATTGGGCCGAAGCCGAACCGCTGGCGCTCGAACTGTGCGAATACCTGCGCCGTGAAACGGCAATCGAACAACTCGAGTTGGCCGGGAGCTTCCGCCGCGGACAAGATACCGTGGGCGACTTGGATCTCCTGCTGGCGGCCAGCGACCCGCGGGCAGCCCTGCAACATGCCGCGGCGTTTCCCCGCGTTGAACAAATCGTCGAGCAAACAAACCAGCAGCTCGTGGCACGGCTCCAGAACGGCTTGCGAATCGAACTGCGGGTGGTCGCCGACGACGATTGGAGCGGCGCGTTGCTCTATCACACCGGTTCGCGAAATCACCACGCAGGACTCGATGCACGATTGGCCGAACATGCCTGGACCCTCACGCCGCAGGGAATTCGAGACCAACTCGGACAGCGTCCCGCCGTGGCGGGATCGGACGAAGCAGCCTGGTACACCGCGCTCGGCTTGGCCTGGATTCCCCCGGAACTCCGCGAAGGGCGAGGCGAACTGGAACAGGCAGCGCGGCGCGAACTGCCGCGGTTGATC
>JBGSLW010000269.1:0-10463 GCA_041740495.1 Pirellulaceae bacterium | reverse complement strand
ACCTTCCTTCCACCGAGGCAAGTTCGGTGGGGAGGAGGAGGAGGCCGCGGTAACAGTATACGGAAACGGCGGGGGCGAGTTTTCCCCTGCGACTTTGGTCCGCAATTCCTCAAGCGAACGGCGCAAGCCTCGGTTCTTGCGCGCGTTACGATTTGCGGTTCGTTCCGAGAACGTGCAACCAGTTCGCGATGCGATCGATGGCGTCGACGATTTTTGGGCAATAGGCCTGGCAAAAGGAATCGTCCAAATGCGCGTCCGCCGGCAGGCTTTCGGCTGCGGCGAGAGCCCGGG
Source organism: Pirellulaceae bacterium (assembly GCA_041740495.1). GTDB lineage: Bacteria > Planctomycetota > Planctomycetia > Pirellulales > Pirellulaceae > JANMEB01. The sequence goes on along the minus strand of JBGSLW010000269.1, from coordinate 10,172 downwards.
CGCCGTCGAAGTCGACATACGCCAGGCGGGCGGTGAGCTCGTCGTGCGGGCGACCGAAGGCGCTGCCGGGGAGCAGAGCGACGCCGGTTTGCTCCAAAAGGGCGTCGCACATCATCTTGCTTGTGTGAATTCCTTCGCGGGCCAGGCGTTCGCGGTAGAGCGAGAAGTCGGGGAAGACATAGAAACCCCCTTCCGGTTGGGAGACGACCACCTGGACGTCGACCAATCGCCGGGCGATCAGCTGGCCGACCGCCGCCAAAATCTTGCGGGTGTGCGCCAGGTATCGCTCGATATCCAACCCGCCGCGGAACGCGCGAATCGCTGCGTATTGGATCGGCGCCGACGTCGAAGTGTACGTCTCGCTGGCCACGACCGCCATCGCCTGCCGCAACCATTGCAACGAAGAGGGGAACGTGAAAGTCCCCAGCCGCCAGCCTCCCGCACCGCACCACTTGCTGAGCCCTGAACTGACGATCGTTCCCTCCGGATAATATTGCGCGATCGAGCGATGGTGGCCTTGATGATGCAGTTCGCCGTAAATTTCGTCCGAGAGGAGCACGATCCGGTGCTTCCGAGCGACTTCGGCGAGGGCACTCAATTCCTGATCGTCGTAGGTCGCTCCCGTCGGGTTGGAAGGGTAATTCAAAATCACGATTCGAGGGGCCTCGCGATCGCGCTCGCAGAATTGATCCAACACATCGGCGGTGAGCATGCGATTGTCGGCGGCTGCGGTCGGCAGCCAATGGACCTGGCGGCCGATGATCCGAGCCTGCGGCGCGTAGGAGACCCAACTGGGCGTCGGGATCACCAGATCCCCGTAGTACACCAGTTGCAACAGGAACATGAGCTCTTTCGAGCCAGGCGCGATGAGCACCTCGTTGGCGGAGGCGGAAATCCCTTGGGACCGCCGGTGGTAATCAGCGACGGCGTGTCGCAATTCCGCAAGTCCCTCGACCGGGAGGTAATCCTTCTGGTGGGCGTTGACCCGCAACTCGTCGACGACTGCCGAGGGGACTGGGAAGGGAGATTGCCCCAACCCCAGGCGAATCACGCTGACCCCGGCGGCCTCGAGTTCGCGGGACCGCTGGTTGATCGCCAACGTCGCCGAGGGCAACAGGCCGCGAATATTCAAGTTGAGATGGGTGGCCAGCTGTCGTTCGATCGTCTTGTCCATACGCAACAGCCTGGTGGAAAACAGAGTGGCGCGACGCTCCGCGTCACGGCTTTCGGCGAATTGACTGCAAGATCGAGGGCGGTCGACACGACGTGGAGTGTCGTGCCACTATCAACCACGGAATGCTAACCGCCGGACGGGATCGGTTGCAATTGGTCCAGCCAAAACGCTTCGTCGTCTCGCTGGAACATCATGAATCGCCCCAGGTCGGCCGAGTCGCGGGCTTGGTGATAGCGAGTATAGATCAGGTCGGCGTCGACTGCCAGAACTTCAATTTTCCCCGTCGCGTGCGACATGCAAAACCGAGCCCGGCGCGCCAACCCGCTCCCCGATTGAATCGCTTGTTGGAACATCCTCCAACCGGTGACGATCGGCAACTCGTACGGTTCATTCCCGGCGGTCGGTCGACCTTGGAATAGATAATACTGCGGTGCGCCGACAAACGACAGCATTTCAAACAGCTGGGCCAAGATTGCCGGGTCGTCGTTGACCCCTTTGACTAAAGGGCATTGATTGACGCAGATCAAACCGTTCCGCAGGCAGGCATCGATCCCGGCGATCGCTGCATCGGTCAGCTCGACCGGATGATCGAAGTGCGCCATCAAGTAAATCCGATGGTCGGTCGTCGAGTACCGCCGAAACACCGCCTGAAGTTCGTCGTCGTCCAGAATTCGAAACGGATTGAAGGCAGGCATCTTGCTGCCGATGCGAATGATCCGCACATGGGGAATCTGGCAGAGTTGCCCGAGGATCTCGCGCAGCCGCCGCGTGCTCAAGAGCAGCGGATCTCCCCCGGTCAGCAGGACGTTGGTCACTTCCGGGTGCCGGCGAATGTACTCGATCCCCTCGGAGACATCGTTCGTCGCCTCGTCGTTGTCGTTCATGAACAGCCGCTTGCGGAAGCAATATCGGCAGTAGGCGCCGCAGACTTCGTTGCAGAGCAACAGCACGGTATCGGTGTATTTGTGCTGGACGCCCCGGGCGACCGTATTCGCCTGTTCGTTGCTGGCATCCAGCTCGCCCCATTCGGTCAGTTCCTGGGGGTGTGGAATCACCAACTGTCGAATCGGATCGTCGGGATTGTCCCAATCGATCAGACTCAAATAGTAGTCGTTGGCTCGAAACGCGAATTTATCCGCGACGGCGGCCAGTTGCTCCCTTTCCGCGTCGCTGAGTTGCGGGATCTGATCGAGCCGGCGGATGTACTTGACCGCTTTGGATTCCCCGGCAAATACCTGTTTCAGGCCCGATTTTCCGTTGGGCTGGATCATATCTTGCTCCTCGTTGATGGTTGAAATCCGCGACCGGGGCTACCCGGGGACGCAGTTTCAGACGGTGATCGGGTTGCGACGTGCCAACCCCCGATCATTCCAAAGGATTTCCCCAAGCCATGCCGGGCGACGAAACGCCCACGAATGCGGATTACCGCGTCAAGTCGCAGGGGGGCAAGCCTGTGCAAACAGCAGTCGGCGGCGACGCCGAGGCTCGTCCGTAACCCAACTTGACTTGGGGGTGCATCGACGGACTCGATTCATTTTCTAAAAGGTCAGGTAATAAAAAAACGACTCGACGATCGGATTACTGTACAAATGTCCACTAGCACCTGAGAACCCAATGTCTGCGAGTTCTCGTTCGGAACGTTGACCGCCGCTGGTATTTTGCAGAACCTCCGCCTGGATTCAACCTCGAAATCGCCGGATCTGGAGTTGCGCGGAGAATTTTCCCAGAATTTACAGGAAAAAACTTGGGTTGCGCCGCGCCCAAGCGGGGACAATTTCGTCAGAATGTGCGTTCCGATTGCCCGAAATAAAATTGAGATGTTTTTGATGCTTCCCGAAATCCTCTGGGCCGTGGCGCTGACCGTAGTGACCGCAGCGCTGCATATCGTCGTGACGCTCCAAGTCATCGTTCCGGCCAGCGGCGCCTGGAAACCGGCGACGTCGAGCCGTCTGCTGAGACGGCCGATTCTGATCCTGGTCCGATTGGTGAGCGGACTGTTGTTGTTGCATTTGGCGTCGATGGCGATTTGGGCTTGGGCCTTTTGGGGAATTGGGATTTTCCCGGACTTTGAGACCTCCGTCTATTTTTCGGCGACCAGCTACACCACGGTTGGATACGGGGACGTCATTCCAGCCCAGGAGTGGCGATTGTTGGGACCGATCGAGTCCTCGGTCGGGGTTCTGATGCTGGGGCTCTCGACGGGTGTTATCGTCGCCGCGGTCCAGCGCGTTTTCGCGAACCGCACCTGACTCGAAGGAAAGGTCTCCGCGGCCTGGCGGCCGCGGCCGCTACGGCGGCGACCTTCACGGGGGGCCATGTCAGGCTGCTTGCGACTGAGGTCGAGCCGGACCGCGGAGCAGGATGCAACCTTGTGAAACTTCGGGGACGCCAGGAGCGCCTACCGCGGCGACGGGGCAAAGGATCGTGCCGTGGAGTTGTCCCCAATACCGCTGCAAGGCGTAGGGAACGGAGCCCGAGCTGACGTTGCCCGTATCGCGGGTCAGCCCGTTGATGACTTCCGCCGAAATGCCTGCTGCTTCCAGTTTCATTTGTGTGAAGCGGACGATACCCGCGCCGGCCTGGTGCGGTACGACGAACCGGACCTGGTCGGGTGTCAGTCGATTGCTGGCCAGCAGGCTCGCAGCCGCATCCGCCATCGCTCGTGGCGCGGTGTCGGCGATTCCCATCCCATCCAGCCGAAACACCAGGCGTTCGGGCTCGAAGGATTTGCCGCCCATGCGAGTCGGCACCAACACGTTCTGCCGCAGATCAAAGTCGAAATAGGCCTGCGCGGCGGGTAGCTTGCGGTAATTCGCATCCAAAAGTTCAAAACGAACGGGGTACCGCTGACTATCGCAACGGGAAATCAAGGTCGCCGTGGCCAGGTCGCCGAAGAGGGCGCCGGCTTGCGGGCAACCGAAATCGGTAATCCGGCTGATGCGGTTCGTCGTCACGACCAAGACAAATTCGTCCGGGTGAAGTCCCCGCCGCGCCCCGAGCGTCTGCAGGACCAAGGCCATGGCCCGTGCGTACCCACTGCAGAACGAGTTGATCCCCAGGATTCGCCGTGGGGCGATCCCTAACTGCTCCGCCATCGCCCCAGCCACCCGCATCGGCTGCTCACGCCGAGCCGCGGTCGGGGACAAAAAGCGACGGGCGACTCGCGCGGGAATTAGCGAAGGACAAGTCACGACCAAGCCGGCACAATCCGCCAGCCGCAAAGAGCGTTCGCGGCACAACGCCTCCATCGCTCGCACGCCCAGCAGCACTTCGTCTTCTTCGGCAATACCTCGAGTCAAGATGCCGGTGTGTTGAGCAAACTTGCGGGGCATCGCCGGCTGATACCAGTCATTTCCCAAGGACCAGGTGGGCCGGTAGCTCTCGACCGCGGAAATCCCGATTGGGACTCCACGTTCGCTCCGGCCCGCGGGGGACAAAGGTATTAGAGAGCGGCGCATGCTCGTCAACCCAAGGTAGTTCATTCCATCCTAGTTCATTCCGGTTCCAATACCCCCTACCCTCGCCCCCCTACCCCCTTCCTTTCCGGGGTCTGAAATCTTATCGATCCGCTCCGACCTCACCCAGAGCAATTCTAGGCGGGCGGTCTCAGGGGGTCGATCGGACCTGTTCCGGCCGCAATGCTTGCATTGTGTTACCGGTGAGATCCTATACGATAGGGCCCATAGGCAGCTTCGTCTCAACCACTTCCTGGAGTCTCTGCCATGCGGACCTTTTTACTTGGACTGGCCTGCGCGTTGTTTTTGAATTGTGTACCCGGATGTTCTCGGTCGGGGACATCCCAGAATGCCGCGTCGACGAATACGGCGGGGCCGTCGTTCACGGTCGCCGAACCGGGACCTTCCCGGTCAGCACCGGAAAATGCGACGACTCGATCACGAACGGGGGAACGCACTCCCCCGACTGTTGATCGTGTTGCGGGCCCGACAACGCCTCCGATGGCGGTTGCACCCCCCGCGCCAGATTCAGCCGCACCGGTCTCGCCGGCGCCCGCTGCGGTGGCCGCGGAATCGACAAACCCTCTTGGCGGGAAGCGCGCGGCGCCTGCAGGCTCGCCCGCCAACGAAACATCGGCCGAAGACGAAGCTGCCGAATCCGCACATGAGCGCGAGTCGATTGCCGCCAGCCTGGCGGCGATGCGGATCGAACCGACGAATAAATCGGGAACCGAACCGGGCGATACGATTCCGGAGATCGAAGGGAAGGACTTGGACGGCGAACGCTTCGCCCTCAGCGATTATCAAGGCAAGGTATTGATGATCGATTTCTGGGGGGATTGGTGACCCCCCTGCCGGGCGATGTACCCACACGAGCGGTCGCTCGTTAGCGCCTTGCAAGGACGTCCATTTGCGTTGTTGGGCGTCAACACCGACGATGAACTTGAAACGGCGAAAAACGCCGTCGCCGAAAACAATCTCAATTGGCGATCCTGGTACGACGGCAGCCGTGGCAAGATCGTGGAGCAATATGCGATCCAAGCCTTCCCCACGATCTTTTTGGTCGATCATACGGGGATGATTCGTTTCAAAAACCTGCGCGGCGAAGCGCTGGAAGTGGCCATTGAGTTGCTGGTCGCCGAAGCCGAAGCCGCCGGCATGAAGGATGGTCCGCCGCGACCGCCCAAGGCAATCTACCGCGTATTTACTTCGACCAACGGCCAACATACGGCTGGGACGTTCAAATCCTATCGCGACGGCGTCGTCACGATCGAGAAAAAGGATGGAACCGAAGTCACCTTTGACCTCAAGGACTTGAGCAAAAAAGATGTGGCCTATCTCCAGGAAAATCGCTACTTCAACGAAGCAGCTTCCGGCGACCCGTCCATGGCCTCAGCGAATTCCGATTCGACGCCATCCGCGGCCGGCTCAGCGGCCGGCTCCACGGAGCCGGGTGACCGGCTCACACCGCCAGGAGTCGCCGGGCAACGACCGATGCGCGAGTTCGTAGATTCGACCGGCAAGTTCAAAACCCAAGCGCGATTCGTTCGCCTGGACGGAGACAACGTCGTGTTGGAGAAAGCGGATGGGACCACTATTTCCGTTCGACTGGAAAAGTTGAGCAGCGACGATCAAGACTATATTCGGGACCAAGTCCCGTAACCTGCCGTTGGAAATGGACGAACCGATCATCGTTGTCACTGGCTTGCCCCGTTCCGGCACGTCGATGTTGATGCAGATGCTGCAGGCGGGTGGACTGCCTGTTCTGGCAGACCAGCATCGTCCAAATGACATCCACAATCCGCGCGGTTATCTCGAGTACGAACCGGCGAAAATGTTGGCTCGCGATAACGCCTGGGTGCGGCAGGCCGGCGGCCGGGCCGTCAAAGTGATTGTGCAGCTCCTCCCCTATTTGCCCCGCGAATTCCATTACAAGGTCCTGATGATGCAACGGCCGATCACCGACGTCATCGCTTCGCAGAACAAGATGTTGCTGGGGCTCGGTCAATCTCCTGCCGCCGAACCTGCCGCGCTCGCGGCAATTTTTGAACGGCAAGTGAACGCTGCCATCCAATGGCTGGCGGAACAACCGCGGATGACCTCGCTCACCCTGGGCTACACCGACTGCGTTGCGAACCCCCTGGGGGCCGCCAAGTCGATCGCTGATTTCCTGTGTCCGCTGCGGGTCGATCCAATCCAAATGGTCTTGGCGGTTGACCCGAGCCTCCAGCGGACATCGGTCGAATGAACGGGATCGGATACCGCTGTTTTTCAGGCTGGACCAGCCGAATGGGCTCAACAAAAAGCGCGAAAAATCACTCACGCAGCCGCTAATCCGCAAATATTCCCTATTTTTCCCGGTTTAGCCGAACCGATTGGTTGACACCCCCTATTTCGCAGGGTATTTAAGAGTTCCTGAACTGGCCGTGGTGGCCGGATTCAGACATGCGCGTGATTTACCAAGGCCACGTGCGGAAAAACTCGTCCTTTGGAGATTTGGTAATGGAAAAACGCATGCTTGGATCGATGCTCGGACAACGAGCGGACCGGCTGCTTGGTGTGACCGCAGCTGCAGTCGCAGCGACAACGGGGGCCGGTGTGGTGGGTACCACGGCAACTGTCGAAGCAGACATTATTTACAGTGGACCGGTGAATATCGCCGTTCCCGACAGCATCGACGGCATCTACCTGGATGTCGTTACTGGTGCGACCGCCTCCGCCGGTTTCGCGACGTACGATATCAACCCGTATTCCTCCCCGAACGGTAATTTCAACCTGTGGGGACCGGATGCGGCCACTTGGTTTAATATCGCCGGCCAATATATTCAGCCGGTCGGAACGATCGTCGATAACACCGGGGCGTTTGGTCGACCAGGTGGTGGAAATATCTCCGCCCAGGTCGCGCTGAACAGCGATCAGAATTACTTGGGATTCGAATTCGTTAACGAAGCCTTGGGTGGACAAACCCAATACGGCTGGATCCAATTCCAATTCGGAGCCACCGCTGGCACTCGATCGATTGTCGGGTATGCCTACGAAAATACCGGTGGCGGGATTGCCATTGGCGACATCGGCGCGATTCCCGAGCCGGCGACGTTCGGCCTGTTGGCTTTGGGCGCGATTGGCCTTACGACGTTGCGTCGCCGCCGACACGCTTAGCATTTTCCCCATTCGAACTGGGAGTTCCTCGGTTCAAAATTGAAAGTTAGAATGGCTCGAGTTCTGTGGAACTCGAGCCTTTTTTTGTTGAAAGTCGCCGCTGAAACCAGAACGCGAGTTGGTGGTCTTGGAATCCTGGCAGCCTAGAAGCGGTGCATCGAAATGCCCAAAGTCCTCTTGATCGGTTGGGATGCGGCGGATTGGAAATTCATCAATCCACTCTTGGATCGTGGACTGATGCCGAATCTGGAATCGCTTGTCAATTCAGGGGTCATCGGCAACCTGGCGAGTTTACAGCCGCGGCTTTCGCCGATTCTTTGGACCTCCATCGCCACGGGAAAGACGGCGGATAAGCACGGGATTACCGGGTTCGTGGAGCCGGTCCCCGGTGGAGGAGGGGTGCGACTGTTCTCATCGACCTCCCGGAAGACGAAGGCAATTTGGAATATCCTGTCGCAGAAAAACCTCCGTTCGATCGTGATCGCCTGGTATGCCAGCCATCCGGCCGAGCCCATCCACGGGATGCTGGTGTCGAACAGATTCTTCGACGACCTTCCGGCCGATCCAAGCCAGCCGTGGGAGGTACTTCCGGGGAGTATCCATCCGCCCGAGCTGACGAAGGTTGTTTCCAGCTTGCGAATGCACCCGGCGGAATGGGCGGTAGACGATCTGCGCCGGTTCATCCCAGACCTTTCAAAAATCGATTTCGCCAAGGACGATCGGCCCCGGGCCTTGGCGAAGTCGCTAGCCCGCACCGTTTCCGTTCACGCGGTAGCGACCGCGGCGATGGAGGCCGAGCCTTGGGACTTTGCCGCAGTTTACTTCGACGCGTTGGATGTAGCCGGTCATACCTTCATGCCGTTCCATCCGCCGCAATTGGCGTCGGTCTCGGATACCGATTTCCAGCTCTACTCGCACGTGATGCGTGAACTCTATTTGTTCCACGACGAGCTTCTGGGGCGGCTGTTGCAGTTGGCGGGTGAGGAGACGCATGTGCTCCTGGTCTCCGATCATGGCTTCCATTGCGACCATTTGCGCCCCCGTCAGGAGAATGCGTTGGAATCCGAGGCAGCCGTCGCAGCCGCCTGGCACCGGCACTACGGGGTGGTGGCATTGCGGGGGCCCGGGATTCGATGCGACGAACGGATCTATGGCGCCAATTTGCTGGACATTGCCCCGACCCTCCTCACACTTTTCGGCCTGCCGATCGGGACCGATATGGACGGCCGGCCCCTGTTGGATGCGTGGGAGAATCCGCCTGACCGGGACGACATCGCCACGGTTTCCAGTTGGGACCAGATCTCCGGAAAGGACGGAGTTCATCCTCGGCAGGTCGCGGATGTCATGGTGGAATCCCCCGAGGCGATCGCGCAACTCGCGGCGCTCGGATACCTTCCGGCGGACACCGTCGAGTCGCAAGGGGCGGCGCAGATAGCGTTGGCCGAGTCCAAATACAATTTGGCCGTGGTGCACTCGTTCCACGGTCGCGGCCACCGGGCGCTGGAGTTGTTCCACGAATTGCACCAACAGCATCCTCAGCATCCGCGTTACGCCTTCAGCTACGCCCAAGCCCTGGCACAAGCGCAGCGATTCGACGAAAGCGGCCAGGTCTTGCGAGCGTTGATCGATCGAGGCTTTCGCAACATCGAAGTCGACTTGCTGATGGCGTCGACGCTCTTCAACGAAGGCAAAAAAGAACATGGTTTGGCGTTATTGCTCGACGCCGAAAAAAAATACGCGCCGACCCCGGCCCTTTGGGGGATGCTGGGCAACATGCATCTGGTGGAGCGGCGTTGGTCCGACGCGGCCCGCGCCTTTGAACAGGCCGTCGCATTGGATGGAGACGATCCACGCACCCACGACGGCTTGGCCTTGGCCGCGCTGCAATCGGGACAATACGAACAAGCGGCGGATCATGCGCTCACGGCGGTCGGTCTGCTCTTTTTCTATCCTCAAGCCCATTTCCATCTGGGAATGGCTTTCCAAGGGATGGGAGATACTCCGCGGGCGATCCGGTCGCTGGAATTAGCTGTGACGCAGGCGCCGAATTTTCCCGAAGCCCATCGCGAGTTGGCAAGTCTGTTTCAGAAAGCCAACGATATCCCCCGCTGGCTCAACCACAAACGCCTGGCCGAAGGGATGCCGCCGATCCTCTAATGCGCCTTGTGGTGCAGATACATGTACACTTGTACAGTATTCAAGGTAGAGATGCGTTCGCGGCGACACGGACCGGTATCGGCACATTTGCCAAGCGTGTGGAACACCGTCGCCTGGCGACGGCGTCGGGAGCCTGGCCCAGAACTCACCGACCCCTTCACCCTGTCCTCGCCCCCGCCGCGAATTGGTATCGACACAGTCTGCGCCTCCTCTTCTTGGCTCCCCTC
>JBGSLW010000268.1:0-5359 GCA_041740495.1 Pirellulaceae bacterium | reverse complement strand
TAAGCTTAACGTGTCGGATCCATTGTAGAACAGTTGTCCTCAACTGTTCTGTCTTTGGCTTCCGGGAGCAATTGGGGACAATTGCTCTACGCTGGATTGTAGAACAGTTGTCCTCAACTGTTCTGACTTTGGCTTCCGGGGAGCAATTGGGGACAATTGCTCTACACTCGTGGAAATCGCCAACCGCTTCTATAATGCAGCGATGGCCATTATTGAAATCGACGATCTCTGGAAGTCGTACCGGATCTACCAGAAAAAAGAGGGTTTACTCGCCTCGGTCATTGGCTTGTTCAAGCGGGAATATCGCGATGTGCATGCCGTCCGTGGGATCGACCTCAAGGTCGAACGCGGCGAATTCGTTGCATTTCTCGGACCCAACGGCGCCGGTAAGACCACGACGCTCAAGCTGCTTTCGGGGGTGATCAGCCCCAGCCGCGGGCGGTGCACCGTGTTGGGTTACGTCCCTTGGCAACGCGAGAATGCGTACCGGCGCCGGTTCGCCCTGGTGATGGGACAAAAGAACCAGCTGTGGTGGGATCTTCCAGCGCAGGAGTCGTTTCGCCTGCACCAGCACATCTACCGAATCCCGGTCGGCGACTTTGAGCGGACGCGCGACGAGCTGGCGGATCTGCTGTCGGTGCAAAACCTGATGGCCCAACCGGTTCGCGAACTCTCGTTGGGTGAACGGATGAAAATGGAGTTGATCGCGGCACTGCTGCATCAGCCCGAGGTCTTGTTCCTGGACGAGCCGACGATTGGCTTGGACGTCGTGGCGCAGCACAACATTCAGTTGTTCCTCAAGTACTACCAGCAGGAACGCAACATCACCACGATGCTCACCAGCCATTACATGAAGGACATCGCGGCCCTCTGCCGGCGTGTGGTGATCATCGCGAACGGGTTGATCCACTACGATGGATCACTGAACGGAGTGATCGATCGCTTTGGGCGGGACAAGATCGTGACCTTGCAGCTGGCGGACGATGCGCCCACCGAACCGTTCCAGGATTTTCCTGGCCTGGTGGAAATCGTCGCGCCCCGCGTCAAATTTCGGGCGCGGCGGGAAGATGTCCCCGCGCAGTTGGCTCGGCTGCTGGCACAATATGCGATCCAGGACATTTCGGTGGAAGATCCGCCTTTGGAGGAGGTCATCGCCAGCGCCTTTTCCGAAGCGTCGGCCCAACAATCGGCATCCGCCGGCGAAAACCAGGAAACCGGGAGTGGCGGGGCCGCCGCGCGATTCGCAACGGGACGCGCAGGAGTGGGCCGATGATCCGCGGCTGGAGCGAACCGTGGTTGACCTGGTGGACGTTCTTCCGCATCTCGATCGAGGAGCGGCTGGTCTACCGCGTCGATTATGCGATGGGGACCTTGATGCGGTTTCTCCCGATCATCACCCAGATATTCCTGTGGGGGACGATCTTCGAAGGGATCCGTCAAGCCCATCCCTCGGGAGAAGCACAACAGATCGCCGGATATCGCTACCAGGACATGGTCGCCTATTACTTGTTGGTGACCATCAGTCGCGCGTTTTCCAGCATGCCTGGACTGACGCCCGGGATCACGCGGACGATCCGCAGCGGCGAGATCAAGAAATTCCTGATCCAGCCGGTCGACATGCTGGGTTGTCTTTTGTTGCAGCGGATGGCGCACAAGGTGGTCTACTACGTCGTGGCCATCCTTCCATTCGCGTTGGTTTTCTATTTGTTGCGGGACTTCTTTCCGAACGGTTGGCCAACCGCTTCTGTGATGCTGGTATTCATCGCCTCGCTGGTATTGAGCTTTCTCTTGGGGTTTTTTCTGGAAGCGCTCTTCGGCTTGTTGGCATTTTGGTTCCTGGAAATCGCCTCGTTGACCTTCGTCTTCATGCTGTTGAATTTTTTCCTTTCCGGGCACATGTTCCCGTTGGAACTGCTGCCGCAACGGCCGATCAACTGGCAATTGTTGGTCGACGTGTTGCCGTTCAAGTACCTGGCGTACTTCCCTGCCGCGGTCTTTCTGGGCAAAGTCGAAGGCGCGGCGATGTACCGCGGGCTGGCGGTCGAGGCCCTGTGGGTGGTCGGATTGGCGGTGGCCTGTCGCATCGCCTGGAACCGCGGTCTGAAACAGTACAGCGGCTATGGAGGCTGAGCCGATGTCCGCCGGAAGCCCCCACCCCGCGGCACAAGCCGCCGTCGCCGAAGGGACGCGCGATCTTCCCCCATCCTACGGGAAAGTCTGGTTGACGTTCGCCCGAAATTCGCTGATTCGCGACATGTCGTTCCGCACGAATTTCATCATGCAGTGCGTGTCGTCGGTCTCCTGGGCGCTGATGAATTTCGGGCTATACAGGATTATCTACGGCCACGCTCAGACGATCGGCGCGTGGGGCGAAAGCGAGTTTTTCATTTTTCTGGGGACGATCTGGATTATCAACAGCCTGCTGCAGACCTTCTTCATGCCCAACGCAGAGGAGTTCAGCGAGTTGATTCGGACCGGCAGCCTGGATTTCGCACTGCTCAAACCGATCGATACCCAGTTTCTGATTTCGTTCGCTAAGGTCGATTGGTCCCAGCTCGTGAACGTCCCGCTCGGTTTGTTCGTGGTCGTGTTTTCGGTCCGGGAGTTGATGGGGGACCCCGACAATCCGTTGCACGTGGGTTGGGGGACCATTCTGTTGTATTTGTTTTTTGTCGGGTGCGGCCTGCTGATTTTGTACTCGCTGATGCTGATGCTGGCGGCCAGCAGCGTCTGGTTGGGGCGCAATCAGAACCTGTACACCTTCTGGTTTTACATCACGAATTTCTATCGGTATCCGCTGGAGATCTACCAACGCGGTGCGCTGGGTTGGACGTTGTTCGCGACGTTCACGTTTGTGATTCCGATCCTGGTCGTGGCCAACGTCCCGGCCCGGGTGTTGGCCCAGCCGCTGCGGCCCGGCTCGGCGCCGGGGGACTGGGGTTATGCGGTAATCGCCGTCGTGGCGGCCGGGCTGAGCCTGGTTATCTCGCGAGCCTTGTTCCGACGGGCTCTCCTCAGCTACCGCAGCGCCAGCAGCTAATTCGTTGCCCCAACGCTGACGATCGCATCGATTTTTGGGTCTTGCGGGCGGAAATCGCAAACCGAGTCCGGCAAAATAGGAAATCTGCGAGGCTTGAATCTGTTTTTCCGGCTTTTACAATGACTAAAGGGCGTGCAAGGGAACCGATGGTGCAATATTTGCCGAGCAAAGCCGCGACGGGAATGGTTCGGTTTTTCCGAGAAAACCCAGTTGGCTAACCGGATTCTCCCCAAAAAACCGATTCTCTCCAAATCCACCGCAGGAAACTTTTCGGAGCTGACGTAATCATGTCCAAGTTGATTCCAATTGATGACGCCGCCAAGATGCTTGGCATCACACCGTCCAAGCTCAACGACCTGCGGCTCAAGAATGAGATCGTGGGCGTGCGCGATGGCGCCAGTTGGAAGTTCAAGTTGGACGAACTGCAGCGGTATGCCGACGATCGCGGCGTCGTCTTGGCGACCGATGAGGGGGATTTGGATTTCGAGCTCAGCAGCGATTCGCTCGATATCAAAGAGAGCAGCGACGAAGTGATCCTCAAGGATTCGGATTCGATCGACTTGAGCGACGACCTGAGAGACTCCAGCGAGCTGTCGTTTGGGTCCAGCGACATCGCCCTGGCCAGCGAAAGCGGCAAGGGGGTGGGTCCGAGCGATTCGATCGCCGGATCGGGATCCAAGAAGTCCAAGAAATCTTCCGACGACTTGTTGGGCGACGACGACAGCGTCGAACTGGCGAGTGATTTCGATGAGAGCGACCTGGTGCTGGAAGACAGCGACTCCAGCGACGAAGTGGCACTCGAGGCCAACGACAGCGGGATCAACCTCAGTCCGACCGACAGCGGGATCTCCTTGGAAGAAGAACCGCTGGAATTGGGTGGATCCGACATCGATTCGTTGGAGCTGCCCGAAGACGACGATGCGATCGCGCTCGCGGACGCCGGCGATTTCGACGCGCCGACCGAATTGCGAGCGGAGGATGACTTCAATTTGACGCCGTTGGAAGAAGCGCTCGATGACGAGTCGAGTGGTTCGCAAGTGATCGCTCTGGAGGACTCCGATCTTTTCACGGACGACTCGGTCCCGACCATGCTTTCCGATAGCGACGTGGTCGATCAGCCCGCGTTGATCCCGGAGACGCCGCTGACTCCCGCGTTGGTCGGCGAAACGGGCGTGGCGACCGTGGCGGAGCCGGAAACCCCCTATTCGTTGTGGCAGACGCTTTCGCTGGCCGGTGCAGTCTTGATGACGACGCTCTGTGCCGTCGTGGCTTTCGATTGCGCTCGGAATATCTGGCAAGGCTCGGATACGCCGCCGGTGACCGCCACCGTGATGAACTTTTTTGTCCGCATGTTGGGCTGGAACGCCTAGCGGCGACATGGACGAATTCGAATCGACCCGACAGCAGATTTGCGACATCGGTCGGCGTCTCTATCAAAAAGGCTTCGCCGCGGCGAACGAAGGAAATCTGTCGGCTCGCATCGGTGAGAATCTGGTGCTGTGCACTCCCACGCTCTTCTGCAAGGGGTTCATGGAGCCGGATGACTTGTGCACCGTCGACATGACCGGAACGCAGGTTGCGGGACGCCGCCGACGGACCAGCGAGATCCTGTTGCACTTGGAGATCTACCGCCGTCGTCCCGATCTCCGCGCCATCGTGCACTGCCATCCCCCCCACGCCACCGCCTTCGCGATTGCCCGCGAGCCGATTCCCTTATGCGTCTTGCCGGAAGCCGAGGTCTTTTTGGGCGAAGTTCCCATCGCGCCCTACGCCACGCCGGGAAGCCAGGCCTTTGCGGAAACGATCGTGCCGTACATCGATCGAAGTAAAGTGATCGTACTGGCCAACCACGGTACGGTCAGTTTTGACACCGGCATCGAGCGAGCCTACTGGTGGACGGAGATTCTGGATGCCTACTGCCGGATCCTGCTGTTGACTCGGCAGTTGGGGGGCTTTCACTACCTGGACCCGCAGTCAGCCCGCGAATTGCTGGAGATCAAGCGGGCTTGGGGAATCGACGACCCGCGAAACGACTCGAACAACACCGACGGTGCGGTGTGCAACTTCCCGAGTTTTCGCTCCGGCTGGAGCGCGGCTGGCGTCGCACAGCGCGCGTTTCCACCGTACGAACAGGAACCGGGCTCTCCCCGGGACGCAGAAATGATCGAGCGGATTGCGGTGCGCGTGGCGGAGTTGCTGAAGGCGCGGTAGGGACAATGAAGGACAATTGTTCTACTAGGCTTCGTCCCAAAACACAGTTTCGCGTCCCATTGAGATTAGCCGCATGGCGCTAGCCTGCGGTTTCCGGTGTGGGATGCG
>JBGSLW010000267.1:0-17200 GCA_041740495.1 Pirellulaceae bacterium | reverse complement strand
CCGCAGATCGGCCAGATTCGCGCAGATTAATCGAAGCCCGCACATTAGGTTACAGGTGTATACTTACCGTGGTGGCGAGACGAAAAGGGAAAACAGTTCACTTTTTGCCTTTCCTCCTCTCTCTCTCTCTCTGTTCCCTCTGTTTGCTCCTGTTCCAATCTTCTTGTCTTGAACAGGAGAAAACGGAGGAAAAAGGGGACAAAGGGACACACCCAATTCCACACCCATGGATGCCTCGGGGTTGATTCCCGAGGAGAGTTCACGTTCAACCTACGGACGCGCCCCACTCTTTACTCTTCTTCGGCCGAGCCGCCAACGTTCCAACACAGAGCGGCATCCCGAGGCCGAAACGAGAGGTGCGTCGGCACGGCAACCAGCCCGCTCGACCGACAGTCGATCCGTACCAACCGCAGATCGGCCAGATTCGCGCAGATTAATCGAAGCCCGCACATTAGGTTACAGGTGTATACTTACCGTGGTGGCGAGACGAAAAGGGAAAACAGTTCACTTTTTGCCTTTCCTCCTCTCTCTCTCTCTCTGTTCCCTCCGTTTGCTCCTGTTCCAATCTTCTTGTCTTGAACAGGAGACAAAGGAGCAAACGGATGAAAAAGGGGACAAAAGGACACACCCAATTCCACACCCATGGATGCCTCGGGGTTGATCCCCGAGGAGAGTTCACGTTCAACCTACGGACGCGCCCCACTCTTTACTCTTCTTCCGCCGAGCCGCCAACGTGCCAACACAGAGCGGCATCCCGAGGCCGAAACGAGAGGTGCGTCGGCACGGCAACCAGCCCGCTCGACCGACAGTCGATCCGTTCCAACCGCAGATCGGCCAGATTCGCGCAGATTGCTCAATCCCCGCAACATAGTGTACAGGTGTATACTTACCGTGGTGGCGAGACGAAAAGGGAAAACAGTTCATCTTCTGACTTTCCTCCTCTCTCTCTGTTCCCTCCGTTTGCTCCTGTTCCAAACTTCTTGTCTTGAACAGGAGGCAACGGAGAAAACGGAGGAAAGTCGTCACCCCTTTATGGACCTCTTGGACGTTTCCAATTCTGGAACATCGCTTCCGGGGCTCCCGGTATCGGGAGAGTTGCCGCTGCGGAGAAAGTTGCCTTTCGTACGCCAGTCACCCCGCTACGAGGGTCACCCGCTACGAGGGTCAGGCCTTGTTTTTTGTGTTTTGAGCCAGTTCAAACTCAAGTCTGGTAAGGTCTCGTTTTAGCTTGGGGTCGCGCGACAGCACCCGTTCCATGCGACGAGTGAGATGACTCACGCTCTCCGGGCGGGTCAGGCCTAGCGGAACCGAGAGTTCTCGTAACGTGGCCGTCGTGACGCGCCGACTGAGCCAGGCAGCGGCAGCCCGAGCGATGTGTCCGTCACCCCGTTGTCCCAGAAGCGCAGCATCCATCTGGAAGTAGTCACGGACCGCCGCAAACACCGATTCGGCATCCACCGCTTCTAAAGTGCCAGGGGGCGCTTCCCACGTACCGGATTCAGGTGAATGTAACGACTCACCGTCCAGAAACAACTTTCATCTTCGATCAGTTCCCCTTTGTATCGCCCTTGGAACATCTCGAAAGATGGCCTGCCGCGCATTTCCACGCGACATGGCATGATAGATTGCACCGGGATATTCAATGCGAAACGGGCGGGCCATGCCAGAAACTCACACTGCCTAAATACAAAAAACAAGGCCTGACCCTCGTGCTGTCCGGCATGAGATTTGCGCTGCAAGATTCGATCGGGTCAACATCCGATTTGCACCAGGCAAGTACAAGCCGAACAGCTATTGCCCGATTGGCCGAGACGCCCGGAAACCCGCCAGAACGGCCGCGGAAAAGGAGACCCAGCTCATGATCCGCGGAAGGCGGCAGTGAATTCGCCGGAACGCCGCGACGTCCTATCGTCGCATCCGTCCACACACTTAAAAAGTTGCGTCCCCTTATTCTAGTCCGCTTTTGCGAGCGACGTCGCGGGCCACCAGGCGGTTGGCGACGCGAGGGAAGAGGCGATCGAGCCAGACCAGGATCTTGCCGCTGGGGGAGAGCACGATTTCCTGGGCGCCCCGTTTCATCGCGGCGATCACTTTCTGGGCCACGAACCTGGGGGCCGCCGCGTGATTGCCTTTCCAATCCGCCACTCCGCTGGTGTCCTGGAGCGCGGCCGAGAAAAACTCGCTGTCGGTCGTACTGGGACTGACGTGCAACACGTCAATTCCGTCAGCCGCCAATTCGGAGCGAACCGCATCGCTCAATCCATGCAAGGCGAACTTGCTGGCGCAGTACT
This sequence comes from Pirellulaceae bacterium, assembly GCA_041740495.1. Lineage (GTDB taxonomy): Bacteria > Planctomycetota > Planctomycetia > Pirellulales > Pirellulaceae > JANMEB01. The sequence continues at coordinate 14,909 of JBGSLW010000267.1, read as the reverse complement.
CCGATTTCAAACCGACGGCGCGATGCCCCAGCACGCTCCCCATATTCACGATCATGCTGCGGGAATTGCGCGCCAACAAGGGAATCGCCAACCGCATCATTTCCGCCGGTGCAAAAAAATTGACCTCCATGATTTGCCGCAATCGTTCGGGCGTTGCGTCTTGGAATCGCCCCATGGCGCCCACCCCGGCGTTGTTGATTAGAAAATCGAGTCCACCCCAGTGCGTCTGGCAAGTTTCGATCAGGGATTCCCGTAAGGCAGGATGGGTGATGTCGCCCGTTACCGCGAGGGCTTGTCCCCCGGCGGCCTTGATAAGGGAAACCAATTCGGCCAGACGTGCCGCTCGGCGCGCGGTTACCAGCACCCGGACTTCAGCGGCGGCCAGCTGTTGTGCCAGCTCCCAGCCGATCCCGCTGGAGGCACCGGTGACCAGCGCTACGCCGCCCGCTAGCTGTCGTCGCATGGTGGCAAATCCTCTACCCCTTACAATTTCTCTACGGGGGTGGAGACGGTGTCTGGTTCATCGGACGCACGGTACGGTCGGATCACCGTATCGGCGTCGTGAATACGACCCAACGCCTCCAACGACAATCGGCAGTGCACGGTCGCTCGTTGCTCGTCGAACCGTTTGGAGAGGATTTCACCAGCGGACGCCAGGTACGCCAGCAGCCGGCCGTTATCGATCGACGTCTCCACCACGACGTCGCGGAACGCTCGGCTGAGTGCCTGGCTGACGGCTTGTGCCAAATCGTCGAGTCCCACGCCGCTGACCGCGCTCACCAACACTGCGTGGGGATAACGTTGCCGCAACCGATCGAGCGTCGCCTCTTCACTGACGCGATCGGTTTTGTTGAGCACCAGCAGTGTGTCCTTCTCCTGGATTCCCAGTTCCTCCAACACGTGATACACCGCCCCGATTTGTTGGTAGACGCCGGGGTTGCTGGCGTCCGCGACGTGCAGCAGCAGATCGGCCTGTCGCGTCTCTTCCAACGTCGACTTAAAGCTGGCGATCAAGTGGTGGGGGAGATTGCGGATGAACCCGACGGTGTCGCTCAGCAAGACGGGGCCCCAGCTTGGGAGTTGCCATCGGCGAGTGCGGGTGTCGAGCGTCGCGAAGAGCCGATTTTCGGCCAGCACATTGGCTTGCGTCAGTGCATTCATCAACGTGCTCTTGCCGGCGTTGGTGTAGCCGACCAGGGAGACGGTCATGAACCCGCGCCGGGCGGAGACCTGCCGCTCCCGTCGCCGTTCGATCGCGTGTAGTTCGGTCCGCAACTCATGGATCCGCTTTTCGACCAGACGGCGGTCGACTTCCAGTTGCTTTTCTCCAGGACCGCGCATTCCCACCCCCATCTTGATCCGCGAGAGGTGCGTCCACATACGTTTGAGGCGGGGGAGCGAGTATTCCAGTTGGGCCAATTCGACCGCCAGCCGCGCTTCGTACGTTTGGGCGTGCGTCGCAAAAATATCCAGGATCAACTCGGTCCGATCGATGACCTTGACCCCCAGCTCTTTTTCCAAGTTGCGAATCTGGGCGGGCGACAAGTCGTTGTCGAAAATGACCATATCCGCCGCGTGGAACTCGACCAACCGTTTGAGCTCCTCGACCTTTCCGGGCCCCAGATAGGTCGTGATATGCGGTTGGTCGCGCCGCTGCGTCATTCCGGCAGCGACCCAAGCCCCAGCCGTTTCCGCCAACCCGGCGAGTTCCTCCAGAGGATCCGCATCCAAATGCTCCTGATCCAGGATCACTCGAACTAAAAGTGCGACTTCGCGGTCCGTGGCGTGATGTTTGCGTCGAGGTTCCAGCACGTGAGGGATTGGTCTCCAATTAGGAATTGTCCAAGAACATCAGCCGCCTGGTGCTAGCCTGCGGTTTCGATTTTTGGACGCGTGAAGAAACCGCAGGCTAGTGCCATGCGGCTAATTTTGAATGCTCGCGAAATTGTGTCTTGGGACAACGCTTGGTGGTTTTTGATATGACTTGGGGAATACTGTGACTTGGGGAATACTGTGACTTGGGAAAACTCAGTGCGGCGATACGCCATCTTTGCCCCCATCGCCGGCCGACGGTGTTTCCGGGGCCGAAGGTTGAGAGGGCTTACTTTCGTTTGGGTTCGCGCCATCAGGCTTCGTGACATCAGGCTTCGTGACTTCGGGTTTGGCCCCGTCTGACTTCGCCGACGACTCCGTCTTTCGCTGATCATCGGCCGGCACTTCCGGCTTTAAGACCATCAAGACCGGCGTCCCCAACGGTGGAATATTGTCCGGATTCGCTTCGAACAACAAGCTGGAGTTGGCGGCCGAACTGGAAATCGGCAAATCGAGCGTCGCGTTGCCGAAATTCGAGACGCACACGAGTTCGCCGCCGTCCGCCGAATAGTACTCGGTGCCCGTCGCTTCGTCCTTCCACCGCAAACTTCCGCCGAAGACCCAATCCTGGGCGACCGGATTTTTCGTGCGAACTTCGCGCATCATATCTTGGGCACGGCGCTCGACCAGCTTGCCATCCGCCATCCACCGGACATCGATTTGGACTTTCGCTCCCGAGGCCGGTTTGTATTCGGGATCGAATTGCACCGGAGCGCCTGGCTTGGCGCCGACCGCCAACAACGCTGCGTGCACGATCCGCGAGGGAACATGCACCGAAACGATCGATTCGTGTTCGCGCGTCCCGCGGGGACAGGCAAACATCTCCAGCATCCCGGCCGTCAAGCAAATCTGGCCGCCGACGATGACTTGATGCCCATCTCGGTCGATCCAAATCGGGTTGGCATCGCCGAGCTGTTTCCAATGGTCATCGATCTGAAATATTTTGTCATATTCGATCTTGCCTTGCGGCTGGTCGGAGAATTCTTGGGGGGCGGCGTAGCCTCCCCCTGCAACCAGCAGGACCATCAGAATTGTGTGGGTCCAGTGGCTGTTCTTCAAATACTCCGGTAGGCGCAGCATGATGCCTCACAAGCAGATAAGTTTCTAAGCAACTATCTAATTTTCCCGATCGGTATCACGAAAGTAAAGACGACGCCGGCAATTTGCTGGCAACCGCACGTCAGCTCAAAGCCCACCGCAACACCGGTCTGACCCCTCACCCCCCCTCCTCCCCCCCCCCGCACACTTGCACCTTGACGGCCCCCCTGGAACAACCTAACCTTGATCGCTCACAAATTCGATTGAGTCGACAATGCACCAACGCCCTTGGATTTCGATTCTGCTGGCGGCAGTCATCCTGCAATGTCCTTGGCATTGCAAAATGGGGAGTTGTTGCGTCGCTGGGGCGGTTTGTGAAAACGAAACGCCTGAAGCATCGGTTGCGGCTTCATGTTGCAGCGATCATTGCCCGAGGCGTGGCGCGGAGCCTGCCCAGCTACCTGAGAATCCGCCGATACCGACCGATTGCGGCTGCGATAGCTGTATTTGTTTGGGCGCCCTTCCCGTCGACACGGTCGACCTGGACGAGTTTGCACCAAGTCTTTCGTTTGCGGAAGCGATTGCCAAGGTTGGAATCACAGCATCCGGCACGGCAGCTGGCCGACATTTGAACTTCGGCAGGGCAGGGCATCTCACTGCCCTTCCATCCCATCTTCCCGGCCTCGATATGCGCGCTGCGCTTTCTTGCTGGACGCTCTAGTCCACCGGTCGCTCGATCCGATCGTCCCTGCGCACCGTTTTTGTGCTTGTACCAGGGGTGTTTCGTTGTTCCAGGGGTTGCCTGGTACGTGCGCCCGCGACGATTGTGCTCAACGCACCTTCAGCAGCGCGAATTTGGATTTTTGATGACGGGTAAACCATGAGTGAATTAGGATTTGAGTCCACGTCCAATGGTGAGGATCCCACCGAACTCCAACCGCAGTTAGGATCGGAGGTTGAAAGCCGAACAAAGCGTCAGCGTGGCTTAATCCGGGCGCTCGGTTGGCTCGCCCAAGGGACGCCGACCATCCTGGTCTTGGCGCTCCTGGGTGTGATTGCCTGGTATGGCCGGCAGAATGGCTGGCAATTGCCGAAATTCTCCGCTTGGAGGAACGGGCCTGCCGACACCGACAACCCTTGGTGCGATGAGCACGGTGTGGCGGAGGCCGACTGCATCGCTTGCAACGCAGAGTTGTTGCCCAAGGGAGAGTTATTCGGCTGGTGTCGGGAACACGGGGTCCATGAATGCCTGTGGGAGCATCCGCAATTGGCTCAAGTGGACACTCCGCCGGAAATTGCCGCTGCCGATCTGGACCGTGCCCGACTCGCGCTTTCGGTGCGTCCGCGAACCGCCAACAACCCCAGTTGCCAAATGCACTTGCGACGCATTCAGTTTCCGTCGATCGAGGCGGCCGAACGGGCGGGGATCGACATCGGCTTGGTCGACCGCGGACCGATCGTCGAAACGATTTCGGTCAACGGCGTGCTGAATTATGACCCGACGCTCGTCGCCCACGTTGCCGCCCGCGCCGCGGGGACGTTGACCCAGGTCCTGGTCAACGTGGGGGACAGAGTCTCCGCGGGCCAGATCCTGGCCGTGGTCGACGCAGCGGAGGTGGGAAAAGCCAAGTCCGAACTGTTGGACAAGTTGGTGGCGTTGGATCTCGCCCGGAAGGCGAACCAGCGGCTGCGACAACTCGGAGGGGACGCCATCCCGGCCAGGGAGTTGGAACGGGCGGAGGCAGCCGTGGCGACCGCCGAGGTTGCGGTCACGAACGCAGCTCAGCAACTTTCCAACTTGGGCCTCCCAATCCAATCGATCGACTACTACGATCGACCGGTCGAAGAAGTGAATCAACAGCTGCAGTATTTGGGACTGCCCGTCGAGATTCAACCGACCGCCAATCCTTCGTCCAACTTGTTGCCAATCGTCGCGCCGCGTGAAGGGGTCGTCGTGATGCGCGAAGTGGTGGCGGGCGAAGTGGTCGCCGCCGGGTTCGCTCTGTTCACCGTCGTCGATACCCGCCAGCTCTGGCTGATGTTGAATGTGCCGTTGGAAGAATCGGATCGGATTCGAACCGGCCAAACGATCGTCTTCCGCCCGGACGGCTCGCCGATCGAAACGCGGGGGGAGGTTTCCTGGATCAGTACCCATGTCGATCCGCAGACTCGAACCGTGCAAGTCCGCGGGCAGTTGGACAACCTCGATGGTCGACTGCGGCACGAGACCTTTGGCCGGGGTGAGATCATCTTGCGCGAAGAATCGGATGCAATCGTCGTGCCCAGCGAAGCGATCCATTGGGAGGGCTGCTGCCACGTCGCCTTCGTCCGCACCAAGGGTTACTTTCGCGAGGGCGCCTACAAGGTCCTCCATGCGCGATCGGTCCGACCTGGCGTGGAGCGGAATGGCATGACGGAGGTGATCGCGGGGCTGTTGCCTGGCGAAGTCGTCGTCACCAAAGGAAGCGGTATGCTCCGCGCGGAGCTGCTAAAGGGAAACTTGGGCGCCGGGTGACTGTGCGAACACTAACTCTCAGTTGAGAGTTTATACCGTCATGCTCCAACACCTCATCGAATTCTCGTTGCGAAATCGGCTGGCGGTGCTGTTCTCCGTCCTGGTCGTGATCGGCATGGGCGGATATTCCCTCCGGTACTTGAATATCGATGCCTTTCCCGACACCACGCCGGTGATGGTCCAGATCAACACGACGGCGGCGGCGCTCTCCCCGGAAGAAGTGGAACTGCAAATTACGTTTCCCATCGAGCAGGTGATCAGCGGCTTGCCGAGGCTGGAGAAGCTGCGTTCGATTTCCAAGTTTGGCCTGTCCCAGGTCATTGTGACCTTCGAGGACGGCACCGATGTCTATTTTGCCCGGCAGTTGGTGGGGGAGCGTATCGCGGCGGTGGAATTGCCGGCGGGAATCGAACGTCCCCGGATCGGCCCGGCGTCGACCGGCTTGGGGGAAGTCTTTCACTACCTTCTGCACTTGGACGGAGTCGATATTTCCACGCTTTCGCGGGAACGGCAAATCGAGGAACTGACCCGTTTGCGCACGATCCATGATTGGGTGGTCCGTCCTCAGTTGCGCACGGTGCCGGGCGTCGCCGAAGTGAACAGCTGGGGTGGTTTCGAAAAACAATACCAGGTTCGGGTGGATCCCAATCGACTGATCAAACACGGATTGACGCTGGACGACGTGATCGAGGCAATCCGCGCCAACAACCGCAATGTGGGTGGGGGCAACATCACGCGCAACGCGGAGATGCTGCTGGTCCACGGGATCGCTCGCACCGTGAATATCCCTCAGATTCAGAATATCGTGATCCGGGCCGTGGCCGGGATTCCGATTCGAGTCGCCGACGTCGCCGATGTCGAAATCGGGCACGAGATTCGTCGCGGCGCCGTCAGCGCGAATGGCCAAGGCGAAGTCGTCTATGGACTCGGCTTTATGCTGATGGGTGAGAATAGCCACGAGGTCACCAACCGCCTCAAGCAAAAACTTGAAGAAGTCAAAGCCCTTCTGCCCGCCGACGTAAAAATCCAGACGGTGTACGACCGCACCGCATTGGTCGACACCGTCATCGAGACGGTCCGCGAAAACCTGTTTCAGGGCGGACTCTTGGTGGTCGCCGTGCTATTTCTGTTTTTGGGCAATCTCCGCGCCGGGCTGATCGTGGCGTTGGCGATTCCGCTCGCGATGTTGTTTGCGTTTTCGGGCATGCTGCAAGTCGGAATCGCCGCCAGCTTGTTGAGCCTGGGCGCGATCGATTTTGGGTTGGTCGTCGACAGTTCGGTGGTGATGGTCGAAAACTGCTCGCGCCGCATGGCGGCGGGAATCCCGCCAGGGCAAACGCGCGTCGACGTGATTCGGGATGCCGCCGTTGAGGTAAGGAAACCGACGATGTTTGGCGAACTGATCATCATGATCGTGTACTTGCCGATCCTGACTTTGGAGGGAGTCGAGGGGAAGCTGTTTCGCCCGATGGCCTTGACGGTGATTTTTGCCTTGGCCGGCTCGATGTTGCTGTCGATGACCCTGATGCCCGTGCTGGCGAGCTACTTTCTCCCCCGCCGAATCCAGGAGTCGGAACCGATCCTGGTACGAATGGCCAAGTGGATTTACCGTCCGATCCTGCATTTTACGATGGAGCATAAGGCGGCCGTCGTCTTGTTCGCCGCCGGGGTCCTGGCGGTCGCGTTTGGCATGATCGCCCCCCATCTCGGTTCGGAATTCGTACCCAAGCTTTCCGAAGGCGCCATCTCGATCAACGTGGTGCGTTTGGCGGGGACCAGTCTCGATCAATCGATCGAGATCAACACTCGCATGGAGCAGAGGTTGCGGGAGCGTTTTCCCGACGAGATCGAATGCGTGTGGAGCCGGATTGGCAGTGCCGCGGTCGCCACCGACCCGATGGGGATCGAGTTGACCGACATGTTCATCACGCTCAAGCCGCGCTCGGAGTGGACCCAAGCGAAAACGCAAGACGAATTGACCGTTTTGATTCAAGCAACCCTCCGCGAGTTTCCCGGTCAACGGATCGCCATGACGCAGCCGATCGAAATGCGGTTGAACGAGATGATCAGCGGGATTCGCAGCGACGTCGCGGTGAAACTGTTTGGCGATGACTTCGATGTCCTGGTCGAAAAGGCAAAGGAGATCGAGTTGGTTCTCAAGTCGATCGCCGGCAGTGCGGACGTCAACGTCGAGCAAATCACCGGACAACCGGTGCTGCAAGTCGTGGTCCGGCAGGAGGAGATTGCCCGCTATGGCATCTCCGCTGCGGAAGTCCTCCACATCATCGAATCGCTCGGCAGTTTCCAGCTGGGGGAAGTCTACGAAGAACAACTCCGATTTCCGTTGGTCATGCGACTGCCGGAATCCTTCCGCGAATCCGCCGAAGCCATCGGGAACATCGAAATCGCCACCGCGGCGGGCGAACGCATCCCGCTGGCGCGGCTGGCGGAGATCAAATCGGTGGAAGGGCCCTCGACCATCACGCGGGAATGGAGCTATCGCCGGATCACCATCTCCGCCAACATCCGCGGCCGAGACATGGGCGGATTCGTCGCCGAGGCCCAACAGAAAATCGCCGACAAAGTCCAGCTCCCCCCGGGCCGCTACCATCTCGAATGGGGAGGGCAATTTGAGCATTACCAAAGTGCTCGGCAACGCTTGATGTTCATCGTTCCCGCGGCGTTGCTCCTGATTCTGATTCTGCTGTATCTGACATATCAGAACTTCGTCGATACGTTTCGAGTGCTCACGGGCGTGCCGTTTGCCTGGACCGGCGGGATCATCGCCCTCTGGCTCCGCGATATGCCGTTTTCGGTATCGGCGGCGATCGGATTTGTCGCGCTGTCCGGCGTCGCCGTGTTGGATGACATGCTCTTGGTGACCACGATCCGGCGACTCCGCCGCTCTGGGATGGAGCTGGAGAAAGCAGTGGAGCACGCCGCCATGTTGCGTCTCAGGCCCGTCCTGATGACCACGTTGGTCGCCGCCGTAGGATTCTTGCCAATGGCATTCAATACCGGTGTGGGTGCGGAAGTCCAGCGGCCTCTAGCGACCGTCGTCGTGGGAGGCGTGGTCAGCGCCATGATCATGTCCCTGCTGGTACTGCGCGTGCTGTACTCGGTGTTTGCAGGCGTAACCAAGAACCCCGACCCCCTCCCCGATCGGGAATCAAGTCCATGGACTCGACCCAGCCCTTCGCGAATTGGTCGCGCCACGGAACCGGTCGAGATGAGTGTCGAGTAAGAGCCTATCCCATTACCCTCTCCCTCGCTTCGGGGGATTGGGCAGGCCGAGCAGGTCGGCCGGTTTTGGGATCGGCTCGAAGTTTGTTTTTTTTGGAAAGGACGATAGATGAAGGCTCAACCGAATTCGATCTTGCTGTTGATTTGCACTGGTTTCCTTGGGCTGCTGCTGGGCTGCACCCAAGAGAGCACGACCCCCGCCCCAGTTCCCGCACAGACCGCGAACGCCGCCGTGGACGATCATTCGGGTTGGTGGTGCAACGCCCACGGCATTCCGGAAGAGGTCTGTAGTATGTGCAGCGCCCAAGCTGCCAAAGATTTCCGGGAAAAAGGAGATTGGTGCGAGGAACACAACCGGGCCGAGTCGCAATGTTTCATTTGTGACCCCAGCCGGGCCGAAAAGTTCGCCAAACTGTACGAGGCCAAGTACGGAAAAAAACCGCCGGCGCCTGCCGAATAATTTATAATCTGTCAGGTCCCCGCGATTCAGCCATTCGTTCACCGACTTCCTCGCACTTTGGACAAGTCCTTGACCAGCTTCGCCGCACGTCGCCCCGTCCCAACGGGGGCGCTCCGCCTTTCGCAAGCGCTCTCCGCGTTGCTCATGACGCTTGGGGCGCCTGCGGCGCGGGCCCAAGAACCATCGAGCATTGCGTTCAACCGGGACATTCGACCGATTCTGGCGGAGCATTGCTTTTACTGCCACGGCCAGGACGAAAAGCAACGGCAGGCTGACTTGCGACTCGACCAGCGCGAGGCCGCTCTCGCCGCCGGCGTATTGCAACCGGGCGAGGCCGACCGCAGCGAACTGGTCGCGCGGATCCTGGCGGACGATCCGGACCTGCAAATGCCCCCGCCGGATTCGAATCGCCGCCTGACGCCTGAACAAAAGGACCGATTGCGTCGGTGGATTGCCGAAGGGGCCGAATACCAAACGCATTGGGCGTTCGTCCCGCCGGTTCGGCCCGATGTTCCACCAACCGACTCCTCCTGGCCGCGCAACGAAATCGACCGGTTCATCCTGGCCAAGCTCGAGCCGTTGGGACTGAGCCCTTCGCCCGATGCCGATCGCACCACCCTCATCAAACGGCTGGCGATCGATTTGACCGGACTTCCCCCCACCCCGGAGGAGGTCGAGGTCTTCGTCGCCGATCCCGACCCGCAGGCCTATGAGAAATTGGTCGAACGATTCCTGGCCAGCCCGCATTATGGCGAACGGATGGCACTCTCCTGGTTGGATGCCGCACGCTACTCGGATAGCAACGGCTTTCAGCAAGACGGCGATACTTGGCAATGGCTGTGGCGCGATTGGGTGGTGCGAGCCCTCAACGACGACCTCCCGTTCGATCAATTCACGATCTGGCAACTGGCGGGGGACTTGCTCCCCGATGCCACCATCGATCAGCGGATCGCCAGCGGGTTCAACCGGAATCATTTGTTGAACGGCGAAGGGGGAGCGATCCCCGAAGAACAACGCTTTGTGAACCTCTTCGATCGCGTCGACACGACCGCCACAAACTGGCTCGGGTTGACAATGGCCTGCGCCCAGTGCCACGACCACAAGTTCGATCCGATCACGATGCAGGACTACTACCGCCTGTTGGACGCATTCAACCGCGTTCCGGAAAGCGGCGTGCCGCAACATTTCTCGGCGCGGATTCGGGTGGCGGAGCCCTTGCTGGAACTCCCCACTCCGGAAAACAAGCAGAAGATCGCCGAAGGGGAAACCGCCATCGCAGCCCTTCAGGCCGAAGTGCAACAGGCGGTCGAGATCGCGTTCGCGGCTTGGCGTGCCGGAATCCGCGCCGACGGCAATTCCGCGGACGTGTCCGACCTGCCGATGGAGTTACAGGCCCAGCTGTCGCCACCCGCTGGCGAACCGTCCGCCGAACAAGCGGCCGCGGCCGACGCCTCGCTCCGCAAATATTTCGACGACAAAGTCTTACCCAACCTGGCCGCGAACATCCCTCCCCTGGCGCAGCGGAATAAACTGGAGGCAGAACTGAAGGCCTACCGAGCCGACCAGATCCCGCGGGTCATGATCATGTCGGACGCCCAGCCGCGCGCGACCCACATTCTGGAACGCGGACAGTATTTGCAGCCGCTGGACGAGGTGCAATTCGCTGCGCCCGCGTTTCTCGCGCCGCTTCAGCCGGAATGGCCCCGCAACCGGTTGGGCTTGGCCTATTGGTTGGTGGCGCCCCAGAATCCGCTGACAGCTCGCGTTCAAGTCAACCGGATCTGGCAGCACTTTTTCGGAGTCGGGTTGGTCAAGACGTCCGAGGATTTCGGCGTGCAAAGCGAATACCCGCTCCACCGCGAGTTGCTCGATTGGCTGGCTGTCGAATTTCGAGACGGCGGCTGGAGCCTGAAGCAGATGACTCGGCGAATCGTGACCAGCGCAACCTACCGCCAGTCGAGCCGCCTCGCGGCAGAACAACGTCGCCTGGATCCCGCCAACCAGTACTTTGCTCGGGCCAGTCGTTTTCGGATGCCTGCGATGATCCTTCGCGATTGGGCTCTGGCGTCGGCCGGACTATTGCACCGCGAGATCGGCGGTCCCCCCGTTTATCCCTACCAGCCTGAGAACGTCTGGGAACCGCTGGCGATCACGAAGGAGCGGGACTTTACGTACCCGCAATCCAGCGGAGTCGACCTTTACCGCCGCAGCTTGTACACCTTCTGGCGGCGCACCGTGGGGCCGGCCAATATGTTCGACGCGTCGAATCGGCAAGTCTGCCGCGTGCGCGCGACACCCACCAGCACGCCGCTGCACGCGCTCGTGACGCTCAACGACCCGACTTGGGTCGAAGCCGCGCGGGAGTTGGCCGAGCTCGTGGCGGTGCAGGCTGCCTCCGAGGAGGCACAGATTCAGTTGGCATTCCGCCGCGTTACGTGTCGCGAACCGAGCGCCGAGGAATTCCAAGTGCTACAAAGCGCCTTCGCTAAACAAAGAAGCCACTACCAGCAGGATCCCGCGGCGGCGGACGCGCTGCTCCACGTCGGTGCGGCTCCGCGCAACCAGTCGCTCGATCCGGTTTCCCAAGCCGCCTTGACCAACGTCTGCCTGGCGATTCTGAACTTGGACGAGTCCCTTACGCGCGAGTGATTCAAACACGACAGGTCCCCCGATGTGGCATGAACTTGAACTCCAGAATTTCCAGCGCGTGACGCGACGCCAGATGTTTGGCTCGACCGCCAGCGGGTTGGGCGCCGCCGCGCTGGCGCTGCTGATGGGACGCGAACAGGCGCCGGCCCTCGCCCGCGACCTGCCGGCTTCGGGATCGATCCTAGCCCCGCACCATGTCCCCACCGCCAAACGCGTGATTGTGTTCTGGCAGGGAGGCGGCCCGTCCCACGTCGATTTATTCGACGAAAAGCCGCTCTTGGCCAAAATGGTGGGCCAGAACGTTCCCGATTCCATTCGCGGCCAAACCCGGTTGTCCACCATGTCGTCCGGATATGCACAATGGCCGTGCGTTCCCGCAATCAAGCCGCACCGACCGTTCGGGGAATGCGGAATGCGTTTGAGCGAAATGCTGCCGCGTACCGGATCGATCGCGGACGAGATCTGCCTGGTCCGCAGCCTGCATACCGAAGCGGTCAACCACGCGCCGGGCGTGACTCTATTTCTTACCGGTTCCCAGGTCCCAGGCCGACCGAGCTTAGGGGCTTGGCTCGCCTACGGGTTGGGCAACGAAGCGGATGACTTGCCGACTTTCGTCGTCATGACCTCCAGCGATAAGGGGAAGACCTGCGGCCAGCTTTTCTTCGATTATTACTGGGGGAGTGGATTCCTCCCCAGCCGCTATCAGGGCGTTCGCTTTCAGAATACGGGAAACCTGGTCCCGTATCTCAACTTGCCGGAAGGTGTTTCCCGAGACGGCCGTCGCCTGCTGCTGGATGACATCGCCGCACTCAACGCCGCCCATTTGGCGGACTACGGCGACCCCGAAATCGATACCCGGATCGCCCAATACGAGATGGCGTTCCGCATGCAGACCAGTATCCCCGATTTGACCGATTTCTCGGACGAATCCCCCCGTACGCTGGCGCGGTACGGTCCCCAAGTCCACGACAAGGGGAGCTATGCCCACAACTGCTTGATCGCCCGCCGGTTGCTGGAACGCGGCGTCCGATTCGTGCAGCTTATGCACTCCGGCTGGGATCAGCACAGCAACCTCTACACCCAGTTGGCCGAACAATGCCTCGACACGGAAGGGCCGTCGGTGGCCGTCGTCGAGGATCTGCGCGATCGCGGAATGCTGGACGATACGCTGGTGGTCTGGGGGGGCGAATTCGGTCGCACGCCGTTCGGTCAGGGTGAACCGGGGAACCCCAAGGGCCGCGATCATTTCGGCAAGGCCTTCAGCTGGTGGTTGTGCGGCGGCGGCGTGAAGCCTGGCACGGTCTACGGCGCCACCGACGAGTTCGGTTGGAATATCGTCGAGAATCCCGTGCATGTCCACGACATGCAAGCCACGTTACTACACCTGGTCGGCTTCGACCACGAACGACTGACGTTTCGCTACCAAGGCCGCCAGTACCGCCTGACCGATGTGCACGGCCAAGTCGTGAAAGGAATTCTCGCGTAGACCACTGTTTAGGTTGAACGTGATCCTCCACCGAGATAAACCCGGTGGCATCGATGGGGAGGGGGGAGTGGGCGGTTGGTGTATGTAGGTTGAACGTGATCCTCCACCGGGATAAACCCGGCGGCATTGATGGGGAGGGGGGAGTGGGCGGTTGGTGTAGGCTTGAGCGTGACCCTCCACCGGGATAAACCCGATGGCATCCTTGAACCCCCCGGCGGCATCGGATGCCTCGGGGTTCAGCCCCGAGGTTCATCACGACCAGCCTACCGAACGACCAAGAAATTCCTCAACGCGCCTCCGATGCCTCGGGGTTGATCCCCGAGGTCGGTCACGTGTCGCCTAGCTACGCCACCAGAAACCTCATCTTTCCCCCGATGCCTCGGGGTTTACCCCCGAGGTTTCTCACGTTCGACCTCGCCGCGTATCAGCTGTTATACTAGGCTTTGTCCCAAACATCAGCCGCCTGGCGCTAGCCTGCGGTTTCTTGGAACCCGGCGCCCGGAAACCGCAGGCTAGCGCCAGGCGGCTGAACTCAATGGGACGCGGAACTGTGTCTTGGGACAAAGCCCAGAGCCCTCTGTGCGGGCAGAGCAGCGACGTCGGGAGATGTACAAATGTATACCATCACGGAACTCGGCATGGACTCCGCAAGACGGTGGACGCTCCGCTCGTTCGGCGTGGCCGCGTGTTTGTGGTTTCTTACGGCTCAGTTGCTTCACGCCCAGAGCCAACAACAACCCCTTTCCGAAGTCTTGGTCGAGGTCACTCGTGGACCGATCGTGGAGAGTCGTCACTACGGTCGCTTGGTTGCTGTGGCGCCGGATGGAAAAATTCTCCTGAGCGCGGGAGATCCTGGGGAACTTATTTTTCCGCGCTCGGCGCTCAAGCCGATCCAGGCCTTGGCCACGGTTGTTCTGGCCCAGGAGCAAGGGGTCGAGCTGCCGACTCAAGAAATCGCCATGATGTGCGCCTCGCACGAAGGGCACGAGTACCATATAGAAGTCGTCGCGCGGCTGCTGGTCCGGGCAGGCGCTGCCGAGAGCGACTTGCTGTGCGGAGCCGTCCAGGGGAGTCGGCTGGCGCACAACTGTTCTGGAAAACATGGCGGGATGCTGATCCAAGCCAAATTGGGTGGCAATCCGTTGGCGGGATATTGGGAGATCGATCACCCGGTGCAACAGCGCATTCAGCAGGCGATTCGCGAATTCACGGGGTTCGATCAGCCGCTGCAATGGGGCTCGGATGGCTGCGGCGTCCCCAATTACGCGCTCCCGCTTTATCACCTGGCGTTGGGGTACGCTCGGTTGGCGAATCCGGACGCGGCTCCGGAGAAATACCGGAAGGCGGCCCAGGCGATTCGTGGCGCGATGCAGGCGCACCCGGAGTTGATTAGCAGCAAGGGGAGCTTTGATGCCCGCTTGATCGAAGGGGGCGCGGGCCGGCTGATCGGAAAGACCGGCGCCGAAGCTTGCTACGGGATCGGACTCGGCGACCCAGCTTGCGGGCTGGCGGTCAAGATCGAAGATGGGAATCCCCGCGGGATGCCGTGCGTGCTACTGGGAGCACTCGATCGACTACAAGCGATGTCGCCATCGATCGAGCAGACGGTTGGAGCCGAACGCCGGTTCGACATCAACAACAGCGTC
>JBGSLW010000266.1:0-19863 GCA_041740495.1 Pirellulaceae bacterium | reverse complement strand
CGGCTTGGCGTTAAACGAGAAGCGCGGAAGCCACAGGCGACGGCTTTGACTTCGTTTAACGCCGAGCCACAGGCGACGGCTGCGACGTCGAGCTGTGGTTCACGCGAAGCCGGCGCCTCCGGCTTGGCGTTAAACGAGAAGCGAGGAAGCCGCAGGCGACGGCTGCGATACGAGTAGTGGTTCGCGCGAAGCCGGCGCCTCCGGCTTGGCGTTAAACGAGAAGCGGGGAAGAAGTTGAGGCCAAACTGCACGACCTCCGGAGGCGCGGGCAAATGGGGTAGGCTCTAAACGATCGCGTTGGGTTCCGCGATGATTTGCACTAGCGGGCGTTGATTCCCGGCGGTTTGCCTCCGTTGATTGATCCAGTGCTTATTGGCTTCGATCGCTCGTGCCTCCAGTTGCGGGTCGACCAGTTGGTATCGGACGTTGCGCTGGCGTGGTTCGTACCCTAGCGAGGAAATCGCATGGCGGATTTCGTCCAGCGTCAAATAATGCACCGTACCCGCCTCCGCCACCACGTTCTCTTCGATCATTAGGCTCCCCATGTCATTGGCCCCGGATGCCAACGACAACTGACCGATGCGCAGCCCTTGGGTCACCCAGCTGGCTTGCAGGTTCGCAATGTTGTCAAGATACAAACGCGAAACCGCCATCGTCTTGAGGTATTCGAACGAGCCTGCCTTAGGGAGATGTTGCAGTTGCGTGTGATCCGGTTGAAATGTCCAGCAAATGAAGGCGGTAAAGCCGCCGGTCTCGTCCTGCAGGCGCCGCAGTCGCTCCAAATGTTCGATCCGCTCCGCCAGCGACTCGACATGGCCGAACATCATCGTGGCACTGCTGCGGCCTCCCAATTCGTGCCAGACGCGCATCACATTCAACCAGTCGTCGGTCATGACTTTGCCGCGGGTAATCGCCGAGCGGACTCGATCGACCAGAATTTCGGCGCCCCCCCCGGGGAGACTTCCCATCCCGGCGGCCTGCAGGCGGCGCAAAACCTCCCGCAACGGCAGCTTGTTGACCAGCGTGAAGTGGTGGATCTCCGGCGGGCTGAATCCATGCACGTTGATCGCTGGAAAATGACGCTTGATCTCCGCCAGTATTTCCTCGTACCACTCCAACTTGAAACGGGGATGCAATCCCCCTTGGAGCAAGATCTGGTCGCCTCCCAGTGCGACCGTCTCGGCAATCTTGGCCAGCAACTCCTCACGCGGCAGTACATACCCTTCGTCGCTGCGAGGAGATCGGTAAAACGCGCAAAAATCGCAGACCGCGGTACAGATATTGGTGTAGTTGATGTTGCGGTCGATGTTGTAGGTGCGATACGGCTGGGGATGCAAACGCCGGCAGACCTGGTCGGCGGCAGCGGCCAACGCCGCCACGTCGCGCGACTGGAGCAGTTCCAGCCCCTCCTCCGCCGACAACCGCTCTCCCCCGACCGCTTTATCCAATAGTCTGGCAATCATTCCACTGCAGCTCCCATCCCGCCGGGGCCAATCGCAGATCGCGAGCCGTGCGGTAAAAGGTCTCGAGCCCCACTAGTTCGCGCGGCCCAAGCCGAAAATGCAAATATTCAGTCAGATACGTCAAGCACTGCGCGGCCGTCAGTCCATGGGATCCGGCGGCCTGGGCGGCGATCGTTTGGATTTGAGCTAGTCCCAAGTCGCGGGCGGCCGCCAACCGCCGCGACAACTCGCCCAAGTCCGTGTGGGGCCGCGCAGCCCACGCCGCGAATACAAAGGGCAATCCCGTCACCTCCCACCAACGCTGCCCCAAGTCCCAGACTTCGGCGAACATCGCCGGCGCCGCACCCATCGCCCGGTCACCTATCACCAGTACGGCGTCGCCGTCGAACGCCCGCCAATCGGCGTCGATTTCCAGGCGCTGAAAGCGTAACGATTCCAAGCCGGGCAACCCGCGCGCCTCCCGCGCCTGCGCGAGCAGCGTCTTGGCCAACACGACGCTGGTCAACGATCCGACATCCAAGCCGATGGAGCGGGCTTCCGCCAAGGGGACCCGGCCACAGAGCTTGACGCTCCACACAGGTCCGCGACATGCGATGCAGGCGTCGGAGACTATCGCCCAATCCGGTTGGCCAAACAACGCCGCCACCGGAACCAACGCCGCGTCGAAGTCACCTTGCGCCAACCGCGCCGCCAATCGCGACGGCAGGTCCAGTTCGACAGCACACTCCCCCGGCACGGCCAATCCGTGAATCAAGGGTTTCGTGTTCAAATAGGAAACGGCGCCGATGCGTATCATATCGTCCCAGGGTGGTATCCCAGCGAAGTTTCCCGGTGAAGTTTCCCAGTGAAGATTCCTAGTGTAGTCCACAACCGGGAAACTCGAAATCCGCCCGGCGCGTCGGGATGTAGAGTCCCTGCGCCGAACGCGATCCGTCGACGTTAAACCAACCGAGATTCGGGCGCCGAGACAACAGCACATTGAGCTCCACAAATCAGCCGATAGGCGCTAGCCTCGGTTTCTTTTCGCGTCGGAAACCGAGGCTAGTGCCTATCGGCTGATGGAAACCGAGGCTAGCGCCTTGCGGCTGATGGAAACCGAGGCTAGCGCCTAAAGGCTGATGGAAACCGAGGCTAGCGCCTAACGGCTGATGGAAACCGAGGCTAGCGCCTATCGGCTGATGGGAGGATAACGGAGCGCGGGATACCGGAGTATCAGGAGACCAGCGACTCGAGTTTTTCCAAGCGAGTGATTACGTCCTGCAATTGGCTGCGTAGGTCGTCGAGTTCCGACCGCAAGTCCGCCCACTCCTGCGGCTGACGCCCCGAGTGACTCGACGGGGGGCCAGGCGACAGGCTTTCCCCATCGACCTCGGACTCGGCGCTGGCACTGCCGAGCGCTTCGCGGCCGCCGATCGACTCGCGAATTTTTTCCAATTCCCTGTCGAAGTACAAATTGTGGGTGACGATTTGCCCGCGGCCGCTCGGGGTTAGTTCCAAAATCAATTGCTTCTCGGCCAGGGCTTGCAGCACCGGTTTGAGTTCGTTCAAGTCGCCAATCGGCTCCATGCGAGCCGCCCGCCCCCGCAGCTCGCCGATCGTCTGCTGACCACGCAACAGCAGCTCCGCCATCACCGCCAACTGCACCTTGTCGACACCCATCCATTGGTACAGGTTGTGGCGAAACTTGTCGGTCCGGCCGCTGCCCACCACCTCGATCACCGCCCCCATTTCCCGCAGTTGTTCCAACGTCGCCTCCACCGCGGCGGAATCCAAATCCATCAAGGGATGGCGGTTGGTCTTCTGGTTGCAAGCGGTGGTGATCGCGTTGACGGTCATCGGATAGACTTCCGGCGTGGTCTTGGCTTTCTCCACCAAGACCCCCACCACGCGGCGTTGTTCACGCGTCAGCGGCCGCCAGCCCACGCCGGTGGTCGGATCGGGTACAGCACTCATCGTTCGGCTACCTCCCTGGGGGCGATCGGACAGAACGTGTCAGGATAACGGATGCGGCGGCCGGACAGAAGTCGCGGTCGGAAACGATCGTTGACGCTGCGCGCGGCGCCTGATACCTTGCGCGTGTTTCTTTTCGCGAGCGAGCGGAACGAGTCGCGGTTGGCCTTGGACGCTACATCGATTCACGAAATTCTGTCGGGTCACCGGCGCGGCCCCGTGGCGGCGCTGACGCGCTGCGGGCTCGCCTGCCTGGAGCCGATCTATCGGCTGGCGGTCCAATGGCGGAATCGCCGCTACGATCGGAACCCGGAACGGAGCCTCCGCGTTGAGCGCCCCGTGATCTCGGTCGGCAACCTGACCACCGGCGGAACCGGAAAAACCCCCTTCGTCTTGTGGCTGGCTCAGCGCCTACAAGCGTCCGGTCGACACCCGGTTGTGCTCAGTCGAGGCTACAAGGGGCTGGCCGGGGGCGCCAACGATGAAGCCCTGGAACTGCATTCCCGAGCTCCAGGATTGGTCCACCTGCAAGGTGCGGATCGAGTCGCGCTGGCGACTCAAGCGATCTCGCAGCACGCGGCCGAGGTCCTGATTCTGGACGATGGCTTTCAACATCGTCGGCTACACCGCGATCTCGACATCGTGCTGATCGACGCCACGCTCCCCTTCGGCTATGGCCACTTGTTGCCGCGCGGCTTGTTGCGCGAGCCGCTCTCGGCACTCCGCCGGGCGGATGTGGTGGTGCTCAACCGCTCCGATTTGGTCCCGCCCGAAGAATTGGCGCGAATACAGCATTCGGTGGCGGGCTGGGCCCCCGATGCCCCGCGTTGCCTCGCGCGACAATCCGCCGAATGCCTGCGAGGAATCGAGGGCGTTCAGCAGCCGCTCGCAGCGCTCCGATCCGGCAAATGGTACGCGTTCGCTGCGATCGGGAATCCCAGCAACTTCCAAGCCACCCTGCAACGGTTGGGCTGCGAGCTCGCCGGCTTCCTGGCATTCCCGGACCATCATGCGTTCACCGCGGAGGACTTGATCGCGATCCGACGTGCCGCGGCGGCAACCGGTGCCGATCAACTGGTGTGCACCGGCAAGGACTTGGTGAAAATCGACGCGTCGGCGGGAGAAGGATTCCCCCTCTGGGCCTTGCAGACCTCGCTGGAAATCGCAGTCGGTGGAGAGTCGCTGCAGCAAAAAATCGCTGCCGCTCTGAATAGTGTACATGTGTGCAGTTAGAGCGGTTCCCATTCGTTCTCACTCTCCCCCGTGTTCGGGGGAGAGTCGCCCGCACGAGGCGGGCGGAGAGGGGGCGGAAAGGGGACGCAATTTGCAGTGCCATGAGGCACACACTTTGCCCTCCCCGGCCGCCTCCTGCGGCCGACCCTCCCGCGGGCACAAGGTATCGTTCATTTCCCGCGGGAGGGTGAATTGAGACATTACGGGAGGGTGAATTGAGACATTACGGGAGGGTGAATTGAGACATTGCGGGAGGGTGAATTGAGACAGTGCGGGAGGGTGAATTGAGACTTTTAGACGGGGGTGAATGGAACACTGTGCGGGAGGGCGAATGCGGTTAAGAAAACAAATACATGGTCGAGGTTCACTTCCTGGCGCTTTCGGTCGGTCCGCTGGGGATTTCCGCTGTTTCGACCCGATCGCTGTAATAGCGGTCGACGAACCGCGGCCAATAGCCCTCCAAGATTCGCAGGCAACCGACCAGGTCCCCTTGTTCGTGCAGCTTGTAACTCGCCAGGTTGATCAGCTGCTTGAGCGCCTTCGACTCGTCGTCGTCCAACCAATAGTCGCGAACCTCCAGTCCATCTAGCCAGAGCGCGCCGGAACCACTGCCGGTCCAAGTCAATTGCAGGTCGCTCAGCTCGCCCGGCAAGTCGTTGAACCGCAAGAGAATCGGTTGCCAGTCGCCGCCTGTGGGGAATTCCGAGATATTCAGGGTTACTGGCTGCGTCCGGGCGACCGCTTGACCCCCGAATAGTCCGGAGAGAGTCAATTTCAAATCCACCGGCCCTGCGCAGCGAACTGCCGCCGAAACCGAGATTCGACCGGTCCGTGATCCTTGCAGCATGCTGCTGCGGAGTTGCATCGAACCCTCCGATCCCCGCAGCCGCAACGCCGACGTCCCCTCGAAAGGCTGTTCGCCGTCCAACGACGCGCTCCAGTCCCCCCCGGCCGCGTTTCCATCGGCAGTCACCGATTGGAATTCCCAATCCGCAATCCCCTCCTGCACCGGCGGTGCTTCGAAATTCGAGTTCGCCAGGGGCAAAATCTGGATGCCCGGCGATCCAAACTCGATTTTGGATTTGAGTTTCAGGATCTCGAGTTGCATTTGCCCGGTGGCTTGTCGGGGTGGTAAAACGCGGGCACGGGTCAACCGCGATTCGCGATTCGTTTCGGCAGCCAGAAATTCGAACTCGGCCAATCGCACGCGAATACTCGAGGGATTCTCTCCGGGACTCCAAGGAGTCGATGGGTGAGACAAGACCCGCCAGGCATTCACCCCTCCCGGACCTTCCACGTTCAACTCCACCTCGATCGGCCAGGGAAGCAAGTTCGCCGCGTAAAAGTATCTGGCGTCCCCGGAGCCACCTTGGCGGACCACCAGGAGACCGGATTGATTTGCCGGCTCGACGGGTACGTCGTCAAAGGGAACTTGCGGGAGCGATGTAAATCCGGTCAATCCCTGGGCGTCCGGGTCCGGCAAGGCCTGTGTGATCGACCAACCCCCTTCCACCAACACACCGGGGTCGGACTCGATCAGCCCGGTGACGAAACTGCTGTGGGCCCAAATCCCGCCGGGCACGAATTGCTGCAGTCGCAAAAGTTCTCCCCGGTGACGCGGGAAGACCTGCAATTCTGCCAACCGAGCGAACTCCGCCCAGGAGGCTTGGTGGAACAGCATCTGCCCCCCCGTCGAACCGGCGATCAGGCTGCGGTTGTCGCCCGTGGGCGCGGCAGAGGTTGACAACGGGGATCGCCACCAACTGGAATTGCGGATTGGCAGCCCGAGGACATGGTCGGACGAACGCAAGTCGTCTAGCTGCAACCCCCAGCGGATCGGCTGGCGGATTGCGGCGGCCTGCGTCGGACTCTGGGCGAGCGTGGCGATGTCGATCCCTGATTTCGCCGACTCTTCTTCCAGCATCAAGTACAAACGGCCCCCCGCCGCGGCGTCGGCAGTCACTTGGCTCCCCAGTCGATCGATGAACGCGGCCAGTTGTTTCGAGCGCCAGCCAAGCCACGCATCCGTTTGCTGCGACAGGATCGATTCGCGGATCGCTTGTGGCGTCGCTCCTTCCGGCCAACTCCAACCTTGCTCGCCAGAGAATCGGGCCAACGTCTCGGCGTCGCAACCCCAGTCCTCTTGCCGCAGCGCCAAAATCGAGCGGCCGTTGAGCAGGATGGATACGCCGCGGTAGGAGCGGTGCCCGGCCCCGCGTTGCATCAACTCCCGGACGACCTGGGACATCGCCTCTTGGACGCGGGGGTTGAGTGGATTGTACGGCGGTCGGAAATCCGCCGGGTCCTTGGGCACCACCTCTTGCACGCCATCCGCGGTGTGCAGCCAGATGCCGTCGTCCCCCGCAAACTCGCGATCCTGTTCGAGTCCCGGCAGGAGCCCGGAAAACTCTACCGCCGGGATCAACGTCAAGCCCGCTCGGTCGCACAACCGGTACAGCAGTTCGACGACATCCTTCCGCAGCGGATCCTGCCCGTTCGCAAAAAAGGCGCCGTTGTCCAATCGCGGGTTCGGCGCGAGTACGCGGCTGGGATAGATCGCCGATCCGTCGGCGGCGACCGTCACCACGATTCCGGTGTAGCCTTGAGTCTGGACGAACTGGATCAAGCGGTCGGCGGCCGTGACCACGGTCCGCCAATCCTCCAACTGCAACCCTTGTTCGCGATCCCACTGCGCCGGAGCGTTGAACAGGGCGGCCAGGTTCGGGCGGTGCAGATACAGCAGCCGTTCGCGCCGCAATCCCCCGAATTCGCCGGCGTTGCCGGTCTCCGAGGCCTTTGGTTCCAGCCGCAATGGGCCGGTTTTGACTCGAATCGCCCCAACCAGCGCTTCGTGTGCATCGTCGTGGTTGGTCAGCGCCAGATACGGTGACCGGGAGTTCGGCCAGAAGACGAAGCGATGGGTGCGCGCCGTGCCTTCGCCCGCGTCGTTGCGCGAGGCTTGGGCGACCGACCGAGGTATAAACACGCCGGCGTCGACACCGGTCATCGGAATCTGGCCGGCGGCGTCTTCTTCTAAGATGCTGATCCCCAACGCGATACTGCGGGACGCCAGGTAGTCGATTTCCACCAGGTGCGGTTGACCGGGCGAATCGATCGGCAAGGCGTAGACCTGCCACCCTTTGGGGGCCAGTCCCAGCACGTTGCGATCCCCCAGGGAAACAACGCGGCCGCCATCGCCCAAGGGCGCAGGGTAGCGCGCGGGGAACTTGATCTGACTGAACTGACGGCGCATCGTCCAACGCTCAGGACGGGCCGGATCGAGTGCAAACTGTTCCTCCCAGGTCGCCGCGGCATCCGTAGGCTGCGGCGTTGCGGACGCCACCACCGCCAATTGGATGCCACGCTGTGCCAACGTACGCTGTTGCTTCAGCAAGCCGAATCCGATCGGTTCCACCAGTTCCAATCGCAAATCGTAAACACCCTCGGTGCTGGGGATCGTCAACAATGGCGCAGCGAACTCCCCGAGTCGTCCCGTTGGGTCCGCCGGGCACTCGATCTGTTCCGTCCAGAGAACGTCCGAAGCCCCCGCCCGTCGGCACTCGATTTTCAAGATCCCCTGCCCCGATGCCGCGAGCCGCGGACCGCGTGGCTCGACCCACATTTGAAATGACTCGTTCGGCGAAAATACCAGATGATCGCGGTCGAACCGGACCTTCAATCCATCGCCCGGCACCCGACTGATCGCCAAGCCACTCCCCTCGGCATCGAGTGTAAACTGTCGTGGCGGATCGCTCCCCAAGTCCTGCAGGGCGAGCTCCTGCTGCCAGTCTCCGCCGGAATTCTCGCGGGATGCCAACTGCAACTGCAACGTCCCGGTCATCTCCGGCGCGGCCCCGGCATCGCCGCCTGGCTCGTCGAACTCGATCTCCACGTCGCAGCCGCTGAATTGACTGGCCAGGAGCGAACGAATTCGAATTGCGTCGGACGTGGTGGTGACCGCGGCGCTGTCCGGAAACATCCCCAGCGGGGCGCAATGCACAAACCGGCCTCCGCGAAGGCGGATCCAGCCGTTCCAGGTCCGGGGGACTCGTCCTCCCCACACAATCCGATAACTGCGACGCTCTGCCCCCGCGACCCGCTCGGAGGCGGCCGAATCCAACGCCTGAGGCTGGAATGAACTGCCGATCGAAGGCGTTGAAGAATCCTGCCAGGCGCCCTCAACCGAACGATCGCTCAGTCCCGCGGCGAACCACAGGATGCCGGCCAGCCAGAGCACCTTGTTGGACCAAGTTCCTGGGCACCACGGCAGGTGCGAAAATCGCCCTGCCTCCCGAACGGCGCGCAGCGGTAGCGCAGCTGGAATACGTCGTCGCGGTACGGTCCGACTTCCTTGTCGGCACATGCGGCCAGCACCATCCTGGATCGTGGGAAAGGCGGGACTTTAGCAAGCACCAATGCCCTCATCCAAGACAGAACCATCCCCGTGCTAGCAGACCTACCCCTCCAGCGCCTGCCCCAACTCCTCGACGACCTCATGGCAGCGCTGGCTGACATCGTTCGCTTCCCAGCGGTCGTCCGGCTTGACGTAGAGCTCGGGCGAGTCGCCGCGGCGCACCAACAACCACTCGCTCCGCCGAATCGCTTTCCCCTGCTGGCAGTGAATGATCTGTTGCGGCGGCCGTTCACCGATGGGGTTCGCAAACGTCTGACCGTTCAGCCAGTCGCCGATCAGTCGTGCCACTTCGCCGCTGGCCACGATCTGCCGTTCGCGCCAACCCGCCGGTGTGCTTCCATCACACGCCAGGCAGGGGACGGCCGTCGTTTCGCTGTACGGCATCGAGGGTTCGAAGCCAACCTGCCCATGTTCGCCCAAAGGGAATCCGCGTGGCGAGGTGACGATCAAGTCCGCGTCGTCGTCTTGCAACAGCGAGTCCCACAGGATTTCCAGGCAGCGGTCGACCACCATGACCTGCGCCGCCCAAGCCCATAAGATTTGCAGCCGACGGTCCGAGTCTCGCTGCGGGTCGATCGATCCGCGCGGAGGTTCGATCCACTCAGGGGCCTCGACCTCTTCGTCCAATTCCAATTGTCGTCGCCATTCGGTCGGCGCATCCCAGGTGAAGCCCAATCCCGCATAATGCCCCCACAAGAGATATGGTTCGGGCGCCGAGTCGCGCAGCTCCAGCAACCGCGCCATGAATTGCGCGAAATGCGTCTCTTCCCAACGAGCCGCCGGCGCGGCGGGCAACGGCAATTCCAACTCCTCGCTCGAATCGAATTCGGAAACAAACTCTTTCGCCAGCTCGGCGGACGAACGATCGATCAACAACCACTTATTCCAGTCGTTGGCGGCAGTTCCACCCAATACCGAAATTCGATCCTCGCCCCAACGCAGCATCGCACGCAAAGCATCTCCCAGTTCCGGGCGAGGCGATATCATCGTCTCGGCCAGCCACGCACGGGAGGCCAGCGAGTTGAACCCGGGGGTCTCAACCCACGTGTTGCCGTACGGTCCAAGATCGCGCGACGCCAGCCCGTCGATCGTCAAGATGATCAAATTTTTCTTGCGATGCATGATGCTGTTCAGGCTCCCCGTTAACCGACACGCCCATTCTCGACACCCCGCGGTTCCCACAATTCTGCCGCCAACCGACGGTCCCGACAATCCTCAACGCTCGCTCTTCAGCTTAAACGCCCAATTTCCCGTGACCGTCGTCTCCGATTCTTACCGCTTGCCTCCTGCCTCCTACTCGTACTAGTACTCGTACTCGTACTCCTCTCCCTCCTCCTTGGGCTCGCAATCGCGGGGGAAGTCGCCCGGTGCATTGCGCTGTGCATTTTGGAGTAGGAGTACGAGTAGGAGTACGAGCGGGAATGGGAGCTAGGAGTACGAGTGGTAAAAGACCGGTCAATCTCCGAGGCGATCTGCGAGGGTTATTTTTGGACGACGAGCACCGCTTCGCTGAGCCCGAGGACGAGAAGCCTGGACGAGCGGTGGTCCCCGCAGCCGGCAAGAATCGGTATCATTCAGGGGCCCCGGATGTTCCGCCGTCAGCCGATTTGAGCGGCACGACGCTCCGCGTCGTGTCATCCTGAATCAAGTTCGCGGCACGTTCGCAGGAACGCGACACGGAGCGTCACGCCATTCTGTCCACAGCGTTGGCAACTCCAGACCATCGCTCGATTCACGGATAACAAGATATGACCAACCTGGTTCATGCTACGCAATACAATGAGGCTCGGTTGATCGAATTGGTTCGGGAAACCGCGTTGGAGTTCGGCCAGTTTGTCTTGGCGTCCGGGGCGACTGCCAGTTATTACCTGGACTGCCGCAAACTGACGATGGATAGCCGCGGGATCAACCAGGTTGCAGCGGGCATATGGGAGCGGCTCGCCGACGATCCGCCGGCTGCGGTCGGCGGGATGGCCGTCGGAGCGGTCCCCCTGGTTGCCGCCGTTCTGGCTCACGCCGATTGGCATGGGGTCCCGCTGGCCGGTTTTTTTGTTCGCAAAGAAGCCAAGGACCATGGGACGCGAAAGCTGGTCGAAGGACCGGTCCGGCCGGGAGCGAACGCCGTGATCCTGGAAGACGTGGTGACCAGCGGGGGCAGTTGCCTGGCGGCGATCGAAGCCGCCCGAGCGTTTGGACTCGTTATCCAACGGACGATTGCCATCATCGACCGCCGCCCCGGGAACCACCCGGAATTCGCGGCGGCAGGAGTCCAGCTCGAATCGCTGCTCGACGTCCGCCAGCTGGGGCTGGAATCGCTCTGATCGCTGCCGGTAGGCGAACCGGAATAATCGTTACTTTCCGACGCACGGCGTATCGAAACTGACCGGCGGATCGGTTGCGCCGCTTGTTCGAATTGTCGCGATCGTTGCTGGCGTTTGGGAAATAAAGGTTGTTTGGCAGCCCCCGGCCGGATTTTGTTCCCGTGCTGCAGTTTCGTGCGATTGGCGCAGATGCTCGGACGATGACTGCTGTTGACGTTCTGACGCATTTGCCGCGCACGCGTTTGGTGAGCAACTTTCAAGTTCGCCGGATTTGGCCGCGGAACACGGATGTTCCGCAGCTCAACAGTCGGCCGCGGTGTCTTGTTTCAAAGGAGTGACGGATGAGACGGTTCTTTTTCTACGGGTTGGCTCTCGCGGCGGGCTGCGCGCTGACGACCGCAAGCTACGCCCAACAGCTATTCGAGCAAGGGGGCACGCGCTGGATGCGGAATGGCTCTCTGTTCGGTAACAACACCGGTTATCGGATCCAGGAAGGGGCGCCCACGCAGGCGACCCCACCGGCCACTTTACAGGATCCCGCAGTGGTACAACCCGCCCCGGTCGATGCCGCGGCGGGCGACAAAGCCGCCGAGGGGGCCGCGTCGTACAACAACTATTTCGATTGCCAATCGGAGGCCGCGTGCGGTTGCGCCCCATCGGCCAATTGGGTGGTCGGGGTGTACGGGCTGGTGATGCGCCGCGATTATGAGGACGACGTTGGCCTGAGCTACGATCCCACCAACCCGACCGGATTGTACGAGTCGTCGGCGAATTGGGGACGCGGTTCGATGGGGGGCGTGGAGGCGGTTATCGCACGTCGCGGTTGCAGCGGTAATGGATTCGAGGTCCGCTATTGGGGCCTGTATCCCGAAGCATGCGGATGCGGGACCGGCTACGCTGCGGATACGGCGTTGGGGGGGCTGAGCCAAGTGAACTTTGGCGGCGGAACAGCGCTCGACGCATTCAACGCAGCCGATACCCACACGTTCTATCGCAACAACGAATTTCAGAACTTGGAGTTCAACCTGTTGCACTGCGGCGGCAGCGCCAACTGCGGGCGGACGAATTGGGAATGGCTGGCTGGTTTCCGCTACTTCTACTTCAACGAAGATTTCAGCTACGGCGCGGAAGGCACCGACCCGGCGTTTCCAAACCCCGTCTACTACGACTTGGTCACCACCAACCATTTGTACGGGTTCCAACTCGGTGGTCGCACGGAGCATTTCGTGACGCAGCGGTTCGGACTGCAGCTGGGAACCACGATCGGCTTGTTCGGCAACCATATCGAAGCTACGCAAAGCATCAACGATCGCTTCGGAAATTTCGGAACGGTCGGCAGCGGGCCGGATGCCGGATTGAACTATGCGTACGGCAATTCCAAGGATGATTTCGCGATGGGCGCCTCGTTGCGCGTCGGCGGAATTTACCAGTTTGCCGAAAGGTGGCGGGTGGTCGGCGGCTATCAAGGGTTCGCCGTCTCCGGTGTGGCCTTGGCTCCCGAGCAAATCCCGTACAACTTCACCGATTCGGGTGAGATCCAGCGGATCGATTCCAACAGCGGCGTGATTCTGCACGGTGCCTATTTCGGCGTCGAACACAGTTTCTAAGTCAACTGGTCGGATCGCTCCAAGTCCCGCCGGAACTGCGAAGAGTTGTTCCGGCCTACAAGAATAAACCGCGGCCTTGTCGACAACAGGGCCGCGGTTTTTTTGTTGGAACCGATTGGGATTGTCGGCGGACGATCGACGATCGAATGGAGTGATCGGTACATCGTGGAAGGTAATGTGGCCGGCCTACAAGGCCGGCCTACCAACATCGGCCTTCGGCCTACCAACATCGGCCTTCGGCCTACCGCCTACTTCGGCGTCATCGTGCAGATGATGCGGCGGGGTTGTCGCGAGGGGGTTCCTTCGACCTTAGCGAACTCGCCGAGTTTCTCGATGATCTGCGCCATCACCTTCTCGCCTTCTTCGATGTGGGCCAATTCCCTGCCGCGGAAGACGACGGTGACTTGCACTTTGTCCTTGTTCTGCAGAAAGCCGATCGCTTGCTTGACTTTGAAGTCGATGTCGTGCTGCCCCGTCTTGGGCCGCAAGCGAATTTCCTTCAGCTTCGTCTGATGTTGCTTGGTTTTGTGCGAGCGCTTGCTCTTGTCGTATTTGAATTTGCCAAAATCCATGATTCGGCAGACCGGCGGCTTGGCTTCCGGCGCGACCTCGACCAAGTCCAATCCGGCGCGACGGGCGACTTCCAAGGCCTCTTTGGTCGCAAGTACCCCCAGTTGCTTTCCCTCGTCATCAATCACGCGGACCGGCGTGATGCGAATTTGTTCGTTGATACGGTTCTGGATTTTTTCGACGATAACCGTTGCCCTTTCGTATGAGACTGTGGTGCCATGGAGTGTTCACAAGTGTAAAACCAAGCGAAATTCTAGGCAAGTTTGGTCTGGCGTAAATGCCCGGTAAACAGGGTTTTGGCAGGGAAGATCACGGAAGTTCTTCCAAGATCCCCCAAAGGGACTGGCGGGACCACAAAGCCAAGGCTCTGTCCGAAAACACCATTTCGCATGCAATTGAGATCAGCCGCCTGGCGCGAGCCTGCGGTTTCTTCATTCTGTCCCCACACGCAATTTCGCATGCAATGGAGATCAGCCGCCTGGCGCTAGCCTGCGGTTTCTTCACGCATCCAACGCCGGAAACCGCAGGCGAGCGCCTTGCGGCTGATGTCTTGGGACAAAGCCTAGTATTCATTCGCCAGGCCGGTTGCCTCGGGGGCCACGGGGACCAACGCAACTTTTTGCCGAACCGTCCGCTGCTGGACTTCCGCCTGCAGCCGATCGATCGCGGCGGTCAATGACATCGCTCCCAAGTCCCCGTCGTACCGATCGCGAACGCTGACGGTCCCGGCTTCGGCATCCCGCGGGCCGACGACGAACATGTAGGGCAACATTTCCAGCTGGCCTTCACGAATCTTGGCGCCCAGTTTTTCAGCGCGGAAGTCTCCTTGGACGCGCAAGCCAGCCCGTTGCATTTCCGCCAGGACTTGATGGCCGTACGCCTCGGACTTGTCGCTGACGGTCAGAACGCGCCCTTGCTGGGGGGCCAGCCACAGCGGGAACGCCCCCCCAAAGTGCTCGATCAAAACACCGATAAAACGCTCCATCGAACCGAACGGGGCGCGGTGGATCATCACCGGCCGATGCGGCTTGTTGTCGGCGCCGATGTACTCCAGTTGGAACCGCTCCGGCAAGTTGTAATCGACCTGGACGGTTCCCAACTGCCAATGCCGACCGATGCAATCGCGGACCACAAAGTCGATCTTCGGGCCGTAAAAGGCAGCCTCCCCCGGCTCGATGGTAAAGGGGGTCCCCAATCGTTCGGCGGCGGCTCGGCACGCCGCTTCGGCCTGGGCCCAATTCTCCGGCGAGCCGATGTACTTGTCCGACGCCGGATCGCGCAGTCCCACGCGGACTCGATAGTCCTCCATCCCCATCGCGGCGAACACGATCTTCACCAGTTCGATGCAGCCGGCCAATTCGTCGGCCACCTGCTCCGGAGTGACGAACAGGTGGGCGTCGTCTTGAGTGAACCCGCGGACTCGAGTCATCCCGCCGATCTCGCCGCTCTGCTCCCAGCGATACACGGTGCCGAACTCCGCCAGGCGAATCGGCAAGTCCCGATAACTCCGTTGTTGCGAGGCAAAAATCTTGACGTGCATCGGGCAATTCATCGGCTTCAGCAAATACCCGTCGATCTCTCCCGACTTGAGTCGATTCGCCAACTCGGCACAGCTGCAGCCCTCGGCAGCCAACTTCGCCATCTGTTCGTGATCGACCATCGGCGGATACTGGCTGTCTTGGTAATAGGGATAGTGCCCCGAGGTCTTGAACAGCTCGAGTTTCCCGACGTGCGGGGTGAAGACCTGCTCGTACCCCTGCCGCTTCAAATGGCTGCCGATAAAGTCTTGCAGCAACTGGCGGACGATCGCCCCCTTGGGGGTCCAGAGGATCAAGCCCTGGCCGACCATTTCGTCCATGTGGAATAGGCCGAGCCGCCGCCCCAAAACGCGATGGTCGCGCCGCTTCGCTTCGTCGAGTCGCGCCAAGTGCGCCTCCAATTCTTCGCGACTGAAGAACGCGGTGGCGTACAGCCGCTGTAACTGCTGCCGCGCTGGATCTCCCTTCCAATACGCGCCGGCGATCGAAAGCAACTTGAACGCCCCGATCCATTTGGGGGATGGAATGTGCGGTCCCCGACAGAGGTCGATAAACTCCCCCTGCTGGTAGAACGAAAGGGTTGGATGTTCGGCCAAGCCCTCCGCGATATGTTCGACCTTGAGCGGCTGCTGCAAGTCGCGGCAAATCTGCAAAGCCTCGGCTCGCGGTCGCTCGACTCGCTCGAAGGGCTCGTCCAATTCGATCAGCCGCTGCATCTCCGCTTCGATCGCGGGAAAATCGGATTCCGCCAGCGGCTCGGGGGACTCGATGTCGTAATAAAATCCCCCCTCAATGGTCGGGCCAAACGCCAACTGGACTCCCGGCTTCAGCCGCATCACCGCCCGCGCCATCACATGGGCGCAGGAATGCCGCAAAGTCGCCAAGGCCGCCGGATCCGTCCGAGTAATAATCCGCAGGCGGACCGAGTCGCCCGCGCCCAAAGTCCGCTCCAGCGAGACCGGTTGGCCATCAATCTCCCCCCATAACGCGTCCTTCGCCAAGCGCGAACCGATCTTCTTCGCTACGTCCAGTACGGTCACCGCACCGTCAAATTGCTTGATCGATCCATCCGGAAGTTGCACAGTCGCCATCAATTCACCTCTTCAGAGTGGCACGACGCTCCGCGTCGTGCTCTTGCCTTACAATTCAGACCCAATTCCGTACCGGGAGTTCGCGCAGCGAAACTCAGTATAGAAAAACCGGCGACTTTCGAGAATGTCTTCATCGTAGAACAGTTGTCCCCAACTGTTCGGGGAGGCTGGAGGTGGCAGGCTGGAGGCTGGAGGCTGGAGGCGGAAGGCTGAAGGCTGAAGGTAGAAGGTAGAAGGCTGAAGGTAGAAGGTAGAAGGTAGAAGGTAGAAGGTAGAAGGTGGGAGGCTGCAGGCTAAACGTGGGGCCCTGCAAGCTGAAGGTGAGAGGCTGCAACCTGAAGGCGGGACGCTGTACTAAGCGGTCAGAGTGGGCCGTTGGGGCATGGACTGTACGCCGGCCTTTGTAGGCCGGCGCCATTTTCGTCCACGATTGACCTACATCGCGTCCTTCGTATCCCTTGGCAGCGACTCAGCCGTGAGAAACGACTACGGCTGACGAAGGAGGAACAGTTGAGGACAACTGTTCTACGGTGAACGAAGGAGGAACAGTTGGGGACAACTGTTCTACGGTGAAAGCTGCAGATTACTTTTTTCCTGCCTGGTCGAATGGCAGTTCGGCAAGTCGTTCGAACGCCGAATAGACTTGCTGTGACGCCAGCACCACGATTCCATAGATTCCGACCGGAATGCCCACGAGCGCCGCGGGGTGCAACGGAACCAAGGCCACGATGTTGCCCGCCATGCTCAGACCGTAGCTTCGCAGCCGCCGCATCCGCAGCGCGACCAGAATCAGAAAAACACCTACCGTCGACCAAAGGCCGACCGCCAAGGCGATCGACGCCACGCCCAACAAAACGACAGAAACAGCCGGCCGACTCGCCAACGGCAGCGGCTGATGGACGACGACGGACGATTCCGGTGGGGCCGGTGGGTTCGGCTTGGGTATCTCCGGCGACATGCCAAACGCAGACTCGACTTCCGCCACCTCGCGCGCGGCGTCACGAACCTGTTCTGCGACCACCGACGCCGCATCGGGATCCACCATCGTCGGGGCCTCGGTTCGATCGAGTCCGCGACGTTCCAAAACGGTATGCGTCGGGAACAACACTGCTCCCAAGGCCACGACGGCGAAAGCGATTGCCCCCAACAGGTCGAGCACTCCGGTGGCGAACAGGCCGATCGCCGGGCCCTGCACTCGAGCCTTCGCGTCATCGACCGCGCGCAGCTGATCGGCATAGCTGGACGGCGTTTGCCCGAGTAGCCGGGATAACTCGCCGAACAACTGATCGCGCTGCGGGCGACACTTGGCAGCGGTCCGCAGCACCAGACTCAACTCGTCGGCGTAAGGAAAGTCGCGCAGGCACATCAAATTCTTAGTCTGGATCTCGATCCCTTTCGTCACCGGGCCGTTGCGGAGGGCCACGCTGGCGATATCGCTCAACCGCAGATCGACCGCGGCGATCCCCTGTTTGGTACCGAACCAGCGATCTCGCTTGGTGTACTCCAAGTGCAATCCATCGCTGCGCAACGTGGCGATTCCGTTGGTCTCCCAGTGGTTGACGGAGTCCCCGACGGTAAACGGCATGCTGGCCAAGATGTGTTCCGCACCCGCCGACGGCGGCTCGAATCGCGGTGGACGCGGCGCGACGTCGGATTGGAAGGAGCTCACCGCCGTTTTGACGTCCTGTGCTGTTTGGAACCGAGCGTTGGGGTCCTTTTCCAGCGTTCGCAAGACCACGGGATCGATCCGCTGGTCGACCGCCGCCCGAGCACTGGGAGGAGAAAACCGACCCAACGGCAGTTCCCCCGTCAACAGTTCGTAAAACACGACCCCCAGCGAAAAAATATCGGCCCGGTGGTCGATCTGGTTCGGACGCTCCCATTGCTCCGGAGCCATGTAGTTCATCGTCCCCATCACCTGCTGCGTTCCCGTCAGCGAAGGATGTCCTCCGGGCGCCCCGTGGAGCTTGGCCAAACCAAAGTCGACCAGTTTCACGTTGCCGACCCGATCCAACAAGATGTTCTCGGGCTTGATGTCGCGATGGATCACGCCGGCGTCGTGCGCATATTGCAGAGCATCGCAGATCTGCGGGACGATCCGTAGCGAATCCTCGGGGCAGATCGTCCGTTGGCGGATCGCCGCGCGCAAATTCACACCGTCCACGAATTCCATCAACAGGTAATAGAAGAGCCCCGCCTGGCCGAACTCGAAAATCATCGCAATGTTCGGATGCACCAGCCGGGCCATCAAACGCGCTTCGCGAGTAAAGCGTTCCTGGAAATTGGGGTCCCCCGCCAGTTCGGGATTCAACAGCTTCAACGCCGCGACGCGATCCAACGCCCGCTGCCGAACCTTGTAAACCGCCCCCATCCCGCCCGATCCTAACAGCTCCAGGACCTCCAATTGAGGAAACGCGCGGGCAATGGCTTCCCGATCGGGAAGGGCCGGCGGATCGCCGCGCGAAGCCGTCGTCGGACGGTTTCCACCGCCGTCCTCCGCACCTCCTCCTCCCACCAGACGGTACAGACACGTCGGACATACGCCATGCGGAGCATCCGCAGGAATCGCCTGCTGACAGCTTGAACAGATTGACATGTCTCGGAGCCCTCGTTCTCAATACTTATCCGTCAGCCGCGGACCTGCGCCGGAGTTACGTAAATAACTAACCGGTTCCCTTCCAGTTGTTACAGGGATTTCCCATTATTTACTCGTAACCGTTCACGAGCCGGGGGTCTGACACGTTTTTCGGCTGATTTGGCAGGCGCAATGCGATGGCATACTCCGAAATGCGGGTCCGACCCCCTAAAAGGTGAGCCAAACGTAGTCCACCCCGTGAACACTAACCAGTTACCCCAGCCAGCTTACCAGCGTAGCGATTTCCCGGTCCAAGTCGTCGTTCGATTCCAGTGTCCTGGCGACCTCGGCCCGCAGGGAATCGCGGCAGCGTTTTCGCAGGCGATGGATGGCGACGCGGATCGCCGACGGACTCATCTCCAGCTTCTCCGCCAACTCCGCCAGCGAGTCCTCTTCACCGCCAGCCAGGCAACGCTTCAATTCATCGAACAAACGGACCTTTCCCGACTTTTCGTAGACGACTCGCACCCTTTCCAGGGCATGTTCCATCAACGTCATGGCCCAACGCCGCTCAAACGTTCGCTCGGGCGTCTCTTCGCTGGCCGGCTCGTTCGTCAGTTTGCGTTCGGCCGAGTCGAAATCGAGCGAAGTGATGCTGTGCTCGCCGCCGCGCTTTTGGGCTTGCTGTGCCCGCCATTCGTTCGCCATGAAGTTCCGCAACGCGGCGAGCAAGAAATTGCGAAAGCGCCCGCGCTCCGGAGAGGCTTGGCGAAACCGGTCGCCGGTCAACAGGAAGGCAAAGAACGCCTGCGTCAAATCCTCCGCATCCTCGCGCGAGACACCGCGCCGACGAATGTAGCCGTACAGGGGCTCCCAGTAGTCGCCGACGAGCGCCTCCAATCCCGCCCCGGTGGACTCCGGCGTCGCCGGGCTCGCCGCGGCAATGCGGCT
Source organism: Pirellulaceae bacterium (assembly GCA_041740495.1). Classification (GTDB taxonomy): domain Bacteria; phylum Planctomycetota; class Planctomycetia; order Pirellulales; family Pirellulaceae; genus JANMEB01. The sequence goes on along the minus strand of JBGSLW010000266.1, from coordinate 150 downwards.
CCAACGCGTGGTGGCAAACCGTACCGGTCGTCGAGATGGGAAGGCGGTCGTCATGCCGATAGTCTATCCGATCCGTTTTCATTTCCGCGACGCGAACGCCGCCGTTCGGACTAGGCTTTGTCCCAAATCATCAGCCGCCTGGCGCTCGCC
>JBGSLW010000265.1:0-22379 GCA_041740495.1 Pirellulaceae bacterium | reverse complement strand
CCCGCAGCGCCGCCCCCTCCCGACGCCGGGTTGTCCCAAGCCGTTCGGCAGCGGCAAAAGATGTTGCTGCTTTTTTTCGCAGTGGTCGGATTGCTGGTCGTCGCCGGCAGCCTGGTCGCATATCTCGCCAACGCGTTTTTGCAGCCCCGGCGACTCGATCCGGAAAAACCAGCGATCGCCGATTCGGCCACGGAAAAGACTCCGGCGGAGGATCGCTCCGGCGAACCAATCGAGAACAATCCGTTGATTGCGTCCGAAGCCTCGGATTCGTCGACGCCTGGAATCGGCGTCGTACAACCACTTCCCCCCGCACCGGCATTGCGCCTTCCGCTCCCGGTGGGACTCGCCACGACAAACGGGGACGCGCCGCCCGGAATGGAGTCTCCCGCATCACCGGACGGTGTGGCCGGAGCGGGCGAATCGCTCGTCGATGTCTTTTCCGCATTCGACGAAATCCTGAAGGGGAGCGAAAGTCAAGAATCGCTGCAGGCGATCGAGGACACCGTCGCGGTCGATCGCGGCCGGATCGGAATCGGCGAAATCTACGTCCGTCCGCCACGCGACAATCCAGTCGACGTGGCCCAAAACCTCCGCGGCCAGATTCTGGAGTACCAGTTCACCCAGCAGCCGCTGATCGATGTGCTCCGCACAGTCGGCCAGGCCGCCGCCGTCCCGATCGCGATCGATATCGATCCAATCGCGGCTCGTAATATTTCATTGGTGCAACCGATCGACGGCCATTTTCAGGAGGCCAATTTCGAGTCGATTCTCGGCCAGGTACTGCTCCCCCACGGACTAGGTTTCCGCGTCGCCGATCAATCGGTCTTGGTTACTTTGGCCGATGCCGATAACCCGCTGACGCAGAGTTTCGACCTGGGCGTCTTTCGCTCGTCCGATCCGCAACTGCCGTCGCAATTCGTCGACTTTGTGACCCGCACATTTCAACCCGCCAGCTGGGAGAATAATGGCGGGACCGGGACCGCGGTTGCCGAAGGGACCCGCATCACGATCACCAACCTTCCCGATGTTATCTTGAGCATCGACGCGCTGTATCAGAAACTGGTCGCAGCCCAAACGCTGCGCGACGATCCGACCAACGCCGAGGCGCAGCGCGTGATTGCCTCGCGCTATCAGCGAGCTCGCTCAGCCCGCGAAGCCGGAATCGTCCTGCAGTTGCTCGATCAGCAGCCGATCGAGACGGTATTCGCTCAGATCGGGCGCGAATTCGGCCCCCAAGTCTTGATCGACTGGCCGGCGATTATTCCGGAAGGCTGGACGGGCTCGACCGAAATCCCTTGGAAAACCAGCGGAGAATCGCTCGACGAATACCTCGATCAACTGGCCAATTCGATGCAGCTGTACATACGTTCAGTCGACGCGCAAACGCTGCAAGTGACCAGCCTGGTCGCGGCGAAGGAACGACCCGAGCTGGAAGTCTATTCGTGCGCGAAGTTGCTGCGGAAGTACTCGGCGGAAACGCTCCGCGAACGGCTCGACCGGTTATTCGAAAGTGAAATCCAGCCGACGACCGTCTTTCTGGAGCCAGGTTGTCAGTGCCTGGTCGCATTCGTACCGCAACCGCTGCAGATCCGTTTGGAAGCGGCGCTGCAGAGCCTGGAGTAACGATCGTGAAGTACTCGTCGGTCTGCGTCGAATCGCTAGGATATCTGATTCCCGAGGAAGTCGTGACCTCGGCGGAAATCGAACAGCGTTTGCAGCCGACCTACCGGCGGTTGCGGCTCCCCGAGGGGAGACTCGAGCTGATGTCCGGGATTCGCGAGCGGCGGTTTTGGCCCGTCGGGACTCGGATCGCCGAGTTGAGCAGCCGCAGTTGCCAACTGGCGTTGCAAGCCGCGGATTGGGACCCGAGTCGCGTCGGCGCACTGATCCATGGTTCGGTCTGCCGGGATTTTCTCGAGCCCGCAACCGCGACGCCAGTCCACCACGCCCTCGGCTTGCCGCCCGAATGCCTGGTCTACGACACCTCCAACGCTTGCCTCGGTCTGCTGAACGGCATGGTCCAGGCGGCGAATATGATCGAATTGGGCCAGATCCAGTCGGCACTCGTCGTCGGCTCCGAAAGCGGCCGTAGTCTGGTCGAAGGCACCATCGCCGCCATCAACGGCAACCCGAGCCTGACGCGCCACCAGACGAAGACCGCGTTCGCGTCGCTGACCATCGGGTCGGCCAGCTGCGCGATCCTGCTGACGCACGCCTCGCTTAGCAAATCCGGTAATCGTTTGTGCGGCGGGGCCGCCCGCGCCCACACCCAGTTTCACGACCTCTGCCGCAGCGACGTCGATCAGGCGGGCGCCGCCATGCAGCCGCTGATGGACACCGATAGCGAACAGCTCATGGCCGAAGGGATTCGCACCGGCCAGGCGACGTTCGGCGCATTCCTCGGCGAACTGAATTGGGAGCGAAACGAAATCGACCGGACGTTCTGCCACCAAGTCGGTTCGGCGCACCACAAGTTGATGCTGCAGTCGCTGCAACTGGATCCGGCCAACGATTGCGTTACGTTCCCCTGGCTGGGGAACACCGGCTCGGCGGCACTCCCGGTGACGCTGGCGGTCGGCGCCTCCCTCCAGCCCTCCAGCGGAAGGTTCGCCCTGCTGGGAATCGGTTCCGGGATCAATTGCCTGATGCTGGGAGTCGAATGGCGCCGCCAGGCTTGTGCCGGTCGCATCTGGGGGACCTCCGAACGACCGCTCGATCTCACCGCTATCATCTCGCGGCCGTCCGACCCCGCCGCGCATTGTTCCACGTCTCCCGAGTTACCGTTACAATGACGTTGTCGTTGAAAGGCCAGCCGGTCGTACTCGTTTAACGGCCAGCCGGTTGTTTTCGTTTAACGGCCAGCCGGTCGAATTCGTTTAACGGCCACGCGGTGGTTTTCGTTTAACGGCCAGCCGGTCGTATTCGTTTAACGGCCAAGCGGTGGTTTTCGTTTAACGGCCAGCCGAAGGCGCCGCCTAAAAAAGTGCAGCTCGCCGGCGCGAACGCCCGCTCACGGTTAATTATCGAATGATCGTTATCAAAGGAAGAACAATGTCCCGCCATTTGATTGTGTCCGTTTTCGCCTCCCTGGCCGTTTTCGTCGCCGTCGCGGCTGGTTCGATCGCTTCCTGGCAAGAGCGAGGGCTTCCGCAGCAGGAGCCCGATGTCGCCGCCCGCCGCGATCTGATGCGGACCAAACTGAACTTCGCCAAGGCGATACTCGAAGGTCTCAGCCTGAAGAATTTCGACACGATCAAGGAAGCCGCCACCAACGTACGCAACGTCACCGAAGGAGCGATGTGGGTTGTGCACGATACCCCGGAATACAACCGCTACAGCAACGAACTGAAGCAGTCGCTGGAGCTGCTCATCCAAGCCGCCGACGACAAGAATCTGGAGGCGGCAACGCTCCGATATTTCGACATGACCCTCCGCTGCATCGACTGCCACAACTACCTGCGTCAAAAGCAGTTGTAAACACGGACGACAAGCCAATCTGAATGCCGCTCGCCCTCCGAGCGGGACGTTTCGTTTCCGGCTAATCCCCGTGCCTACACTCGCAGCCTTGTCTTCCTTGTCATTCATCCTCCCGCGAATCGTGCGGTTTCCCGTCAGCCTGCCGGACGGTCGGACGCACGACGCGGCCGGGAAGGGAAAATGGGCTGCCGGGCAAGAGAAGCGGGTGCTTGCCAATTTTTCTGCCTCGTCCGCAGAACTTGTGGGTGAAGGACAACGAAACCGCTTAGACCTGCAACCGAAAACAAAATTGGAACTACCAACGTAACGATGAAACCGATGTCAAGAATACACCTTGTCATTGCAACTCTTGGCTTGTACGGCCTAGTTTGCTTGGGCTTTGTTTCTGCACAAGAAGACAAAAGCTTTACTGCCCGCGATGGTTTACGGCTGGAGTCAACCTGGGACCTGCCGACCGGCGTTGCTTTGGCAGAAAGCAAGCGGGTCATCATTCTTGTGCATGGCTCGGGCTCTCATTCGATGGACGCGGACCTGACCATTGTTACGGCTGGAAAACGGCCCAATATGTTTTTCAAGACGCTGGGGGGGGCCTTGTCGCACGGTGGATTTTCCGTATTTCGATATCACAAACGGCCCTATCAGCTTGCCCAAAATGTCGCTCAAGACCCTGCGCAAGCCAAGTCCGACCTTGTGAGTAGCTACCGGGACAATCCCCTACGCTTTCACATCAATGACGTGCTGGATGCCGTGCAGCACGTTCGCCAACAGTGTCCAACGGCCACGATTTATTTGCTGGGGCATAGCGAGGGTACTTACGCTGCTCTGCAGGCAATGAATGAGAGCGCGCTGGTCGAAGGTGTTGGCTTGATCGGTTTTGCCCAATATTCGACAGACTTGTTGTTGTTTGAGCAAACGGTTAACCGCCCGCTTATCAACCTTCGCCGGTTAGACTCCGACACAAATGGAGCGCTATCCGACAATGAATTGAAAGACAACAGCAAGATTGCTGTTGCACTTTTAGCGCAAAAAGGCATGTTGGATCAAGACGCGGATGACCAAATTTCTTGGTCGGAAATTCAAGCTGCCTATCTCGCGAACCTGATGGCGAATGACATAGCCCGAGCATTTCGCCAAGAGGAAGCACGATTGCCCAGAGCGTCGGATATCGCACTCGCCAGCACAAAGCCCATTGTCTTCTTCCAAGGGATGCTCGACAACCAAACTCCTGCCTATCATGCCTTGGCGCTGCAACTGCTGTCCAAGCAAATGAACCGGAACAAACTCCTACAGTTCCATTTCTTCCAAGGCCTAGGGCATGCGCTTGATGCCCGTCGCGAGTTTGCAGATTTAGAGTTTGACGTGATTGATGAGCAGGCCCTGGCAAAGATTGTTGAAGTGTTGCAGAGGCAGTTTCCTTCTGGCCAATGATGCTTCCAAAAAGTCTGTTCGTCCGAGCCTAAAGGACCGGAAAAGGTGTCAGGAACCAATACTTGGGCGAAAGCGAGGCGGAGTTGTCGGTCCTGCCGCACGGCGTCGTTCGTGGCTGTTCCTTCGGCGACGAGTGTTAGTCAACGCGAACGGTTGAGGCTCGAAAGCACCCTCCACCCTCGCAGACACCCGAAAACCAGACGCAATGGTTCCTGGCACCTTTTCTTCCGACATTACCGAGTCATGCATTTTACGCATACAATGCATGCAGTCCATGTATTTGACGAATGAGTCGTCGGCCTAGATACTCTCAGGCGTGGCAATAACTATGAGCGAGGCCGTCCTGGTGGGCGGCTCGTGGGGTTGGACTGTGCGAGGGAGGCGGAAGATGAGAGTTTTCAAGGTGGCAGCGGCTCCGATGCGAGAATTCGCCGGAGGGCATCAGAACAAGAGATGGAGCGACGATCGGAATCGGATATTCGGACGCGTCGCATTACTGGTTGGCTGTTGGCTGGGTTTGCTGGGGGGGACGGCTTTGGCTCAATCATCCGCCGCTAATACTGCCGGCGGGGTTCCCGCGGTTGCTCACGATTCGGCGGAAGGGGCGGTCTGTCCCGTGACTGGCGCCGTCCGTCAAGTCTCGGCGGTGGGGCAAGTCTTGGCAGTGGGCAACGAGAAACCGTTCGCCGCCAACCCAGACAACGCGACTGGAGGCGATTCGGTTCAGGAGGAAATGGCCTACGGGAACGCCGGCGGTCACTTGATGACGATTCGGGATTGGTGGCCCAATCAGTTGAACCTACGGATCCTCCATCAGAATTCGGCGCTCAGCAATCCGCTGGGCGAGGATTTCCATTATGCCGCGGAGTTTCAGAAGCTCGATTTGGCGGAGTTGAAAAAGGACATCATCGAGGTGATGACTACATCGCAGGACTGGTGGCCGGCGGACTACGGCCACTACGGTCCGCTCTTCATTCGCATGGCCTGGCATAGCGCCGGAACGTATCGTGTTTCGGACGGGCGCGGGGGGGCCGGCGATGGGACGCAGCGTTTCGCGCCGCTGAACAGTTGGCCGGATAACGCCAACCTGGACAAGGCCCGGCGGTTGCTCCTGCCGATCAAGCAGAAATACGGCCAACGAATCTCGTGGGCCGATTTGATGGTTTTTACGGGGAACGTCGCATTGGAGTCGATGGGCTTCCCGACGTACGGATTCGCCGGCGGCCGCGAAGATGTGTGGGAGCCGCAAGAGGACATTTACTGGGGTCCGGAGTCCGAATGGCTCGGCGACAAACGGTACTCGGGCGACCGCGATTTGGAAAACCCGTTGGCTGCGGTGCAGATGGGATTGATTTACGTCAATCCGGAGGGTCCGAATGGGAAGCCCAGCGCATTGGAAGCGGCCAAGGACATTCGCGAGACATTCGCCCGGATGGCGATGAACGACGAGGAAACGGTGGCCCTGATCGCGGGTGGCCATACGTTTGGCAAGGCGCATGGCGCGGCGCCTCCTGCAGGCAACGTCGGTCCCGAACCGGAAGCTGCAGGATTGGAAGCACAGGGGCTGGGCTGGAAAAACATTTATGGCAAGGGGAACGCCGGGGACACGATCACCAGCGGGTTGGAAGGCGCGTGGACGACGACGCCCACCCAATGGTCGAACGGCTACTTCGACAACCTATTTGGATACGATTGGGATTTGGTGAAGAGCCCTGCCGGAGCGTGGCAATGGGTGCCGACCGCCCCCGCCGCACAAGACGTTGTCCCGGATGCCCACGACCCGAACAAGTCGCATCCGCCGATGATGTTCACCACCGACTTGGCGCTGCGGATGGACCCGATCTACAACAAGATTGCCAAGCGCTTCCACGAGAATCCGAAAGAGTTCGAGGAGGCGTTCGCTAAGGCCTGGTACAAGCTGACGCATCGCGATATGGGCCCGAAGACTCGTTACTTGGGGGCGCTCGTTCCGCAAGAGACGCTGTTGTGGCAGGATCCGATTCCCGCGGCAGACCATGAACTCGTCGGCGCACAAGACATTGCGGAACTCAAGATCAAGCTCCTGGGTTCCGGCCTGTCGATTTCGCAGTTGGTTTCGACCGCTTGGGCGTCGGCTTCGACGTTTCGCAGTTCGGACTTCCGCGGGGGCGCGAACGGGGCACGCATCCGCCTGGCGCCTCAAAACGGATGGGAAGTCAACGAACCGGCCGAGCTGGCCAAAGTTCTGGCGGTGTTCGAAAAGATCCAAGCGGACTTCAACAAGGCTCAGAACGGCGGAAAGCAGATTTCGCTCGCCGATCTGATCGTGCTGGGAGGTTGTGCGGCGGTGGAGGACGCTGCCAAGAAAGCTGGTTTCCATGTGCAAGTTCCCTTTGTTCCAGGTCGGGCCGATACCACTCAGGAACTGACGGATGTCGAGTCGTTCGCCGTCCTGGAGCCCCAAGCCGACGGCTTCCGCAACTACTCGCGAAAAAGCAACCGTCGCCCGACGGACGAAATGCTGGTGGATCGCGCCCAATTGCTGTCGCTGACCGCACCGGAAATGACCGCCCTGGTTGGCGGGCTGCGGGTTCTGAACGCCAATTACCAGAATTCGCCGCACGGGGTCTTTACCGACCGGCCCGAAACCTTGACCAACGACTTTTTCGTCAACCTGCTGGACCTCAACACCGCCTGGCAGAAGGCGTCGCAGGACGAGCAAGTCTTTGAGGGGCGAGACCGTCAGTCCGGAAAGGTCAAATGGACAGGCACCCGGGTCGATCTGGTGTTCGGCTCGAACTCGCAACTCCGCGCGATTGCCGAGGTCTACGGGAGCAGCGATGGTCAGGAGAAGTTCGTCCGCGACTTCGTCGCCGCCTGGAGCAAAGTGATGAGCCTCGACCGGTTCGACCTCGATCCAGCCAGGCAACCCGGAGCGAAGCCGGTGGCTTTGCAACAAATCGAATCGCGTTGATCACGTGGTTCACGGCCGCACGGGCCTGCGCTCGGGCGGGGTCCGGGCTCAAGCCTGGCGTTTTCGGTTAACCCACAACACGCCGTCATCGACGGCGTGTTTTTTTGTGCGACCGGGCTTGGGCGGCGCTGCAGGAATCTGTAGCTCGAAACGTAACGATCCGCTCGGCAAGCGAGCCCGACGGGTGAAGCGGGCAGGTCGGGACCGATCATGAGGCGTCAAATCGCCGCGTTTGGCAAGATTTTTTGGCGGCGGGAAACGCTGGTACGTCCTAGACTTTCGTTCGGCCGAAACCAAGGCCTGCCCCGCGCTGGACATCGCAGCCGGGGCAATCAGAATGAACGAACTTGCTCTTCAAGTCACACCGAGGGTTGGTCATGCGAACTGTAGTTATTCGTGTCGGGGCGTGGTGCCTGTTGGGATTGGGGCTTGGGTCTTCCCACGGTTTTTCCTGGCAAGATAAGGGCGACACGAAACTTGAGTCCAGCGAGCCTGCGACGGACACGAAGCAGGCCGGCGAGACACCGCAATTCAACGCAGGGCTTCTGGGTGAGATCAAATTTCGCAGCATTGGCCCGGCGCTGATGTCGGGGCGGATCGCCGATATCGCCGTCGATCAGCAGCAGCCCAATACCTGGTATGTCGCCGCCGGATCCGGCGGCGTGTGGAAGACCATCAACGCCGGCACCACGTGGACGCCGATTTTCGACAACTACGGATCGTACTCGATCGGCTGCGTCACGATCGATCCCCGGAACCGGCATACGATCTGGGTCGGCACGGGTGAAGCGGTGGGCGGCCGTCACGTCGGTTATGGGGACGGCGTCTACGTCAGCCGTGATGGTGGACAATCGTTTACGAATCGAGGCCTGAAAGCCAGCGAGCACATCGCCAAAATCGTCGTCGATCCGAACGACTCGAATGTCGTCTATGTCGCGGCGCAAGGCCCGCTCTGGTCGGCGGGGGGCGAACGCGGCTTGTACAAGACGACCGACGGCGGGGCGAATTGGCAACAGATTCTCGCCAAGGGGGAGTGGACCGGCGTGACCGATGTTGTGCTCGATCCGAACAATGCACAGGTGGTTTATGCGGTCACCCACCAGCGGCAGCGAACCGTTGCCGCGTTGCTCAATGGGGGGCCCGAGTCGGGAATCCACAAATCGACCGATGGCGGCGCGACCTGGCAAGCCTTGACCAGCGGGCTGCCGGGCGAGGATAAGGGAAAAATTGCAATTGCGCTCTCGCCGCTCGATAGTCAGGTCGTGTTCGCGACGATCGAATTGGCGGATCGCAAAGGGGGCTTCTTTCGCTCCGACGACGGCGGTCAATCCTGGACAAAGCAAAGCGACTACACATCGGGCGGGACCGGTCCCCATTACTACCAGGAAATCTGGGCCGATCCGCATTGGGGCGAGTCGCTGTACCACGCCAACGTGGTGTTGGGACGCACCGATGATGGCGGCAAGACGTTTGTTGGGATTGGCAACGACAACAAGCATGTGGACAACCATGCGGTCGCCTTCCATCCCACCGATTCCGATTTTCTGCTGGTCGGTTGCGACGGCGGGCTGTACGTCTCCTATGACCGCGGAGAATCGTTTGTATTCATTCCCAACCTGCCGTTGACGCAATTTTACAAAGTCGATGTCGATTACGATTTTCCGGTTTACCATGTCGTCGGCGGGACACAGGACAACAACTCCCAGTATGGTCCGACGCGGACGCTTTCCGACAACGGCATCCGCAACTCCGATTGGCGGATCACGATCGGCGGAGACGGGCACGACTGTGCGATTGACCCGCAGGACCCCAATATCGTTTATTGTGAGTCCCAGGAGGGGTACCTCCGCCGTTTTGATCGGAAGACGGGGCAATCGGTGGACATTCGCCCGCAGCCTCAGGCGGGGGAAACCGAGTTGCGATTCAACTGGGACTCGCCCATCCTGATCAGCCCGCACTCGCATACTCGACTCTATTACGGGTCGAAAAAACTCCATCGCAGCGACGATCGCGGCGAGAGCTGGGTCGAGTTGAGCGGCGATCTGTCGCGCGGGCTCGACCGCTACAAACTCCCGCTGATGGGCCGCGTGTGGGGCCTGGAGGCGATTTGGGATCTGATGGCGATGAGCGCCTACGGCAATATCACTTCGGTCAGCGAGTCACCTCAAGTCGAGGGATTGATCTACGTCGGGACCGACGATGGGCTGATCCATGTCACCGAAGACGGCGGCAAGAACTGGCGGAAGGTCGACAAGATCTTTGGCGTACCCGAGTTCTTTTTCGTCAACGACATCAAAGCGGACTTGCACGATTCCAACACCGTCTATGCGTGCGTCGACAACCACAAACAAGGAGACTTCAAGCCGTACGTGCTGGTCAGTCGGGATCGGGGCCGCAACTGGGAGCTGATGAACGGCGACCTTCCGGAGCGCCATCTCACCTGGCGGATCGTCCAAGATCACGTGAAGCCCGAACTGTTATTTCTGGCGACCGAGTTCGGTGTGTTTTTCACGCGGGACGGAGGTACGCATTGGCTGAAACTGCCGGGGCTGCCGACGATCCCGGTCCGCGACCTGGCGATTCAGACTCGCGAAAACGACCTGGTCGCCGCCACGTTTGGGCGGGGTTTTTACGTTTTGGACGATTACTCCCCCCTCCGCGAACTCGATCAAGCTTACCTCGACGGACACGAATTTGCGGTGTTTCCGGTGCGGCCAGCCTTACTGTACTTGCCAGCGGACGCGTTGGGGGGACGCCGCGGTTCGCAGGGTGACCAATATTACAGTGCGGATAATCCGACGTACGGGGCGGTCTTCACCGTCTACCTGCGTCAGGGGATGGAAACTGCCAAACAGGCTCGATTGAAAAACGACGAGAAGGCGAAGTCGAGCGGGACGGACACTCCGTACCCGGGCTGGGATGCCATCAAAGCGGAAGACCGCGAACAAGACCCGGCGTTGCTGGTGGAGATTCGCGATGCGCGCAAGAACGTCGTTCGCCGCTTTACGGGTCCGGTCTCTGCCGGGATTCATCGGGTGGCCTGGGATTTCCGTTACGCACCGTTTGGCGATTTCGGTACCGCGCTGGCCGCCCCCGGAAAGTATTCGGTGCAGTTCTACCGCCGCGACAAGGACCGGACGGAACCGGTGGGAGAACCGCAGGGGTTCGAAGTCGTATCGGTGATCGACCCGACCTTGGAGCCGATGGATGCGCAAAAGGTCATCGCCTTCCAAAAGGAGGCGGGTGAACTGCAACAGGCGATTTCGGCAGCTGGTAAGTTGATCGAGACCGGGACCAGCGAATTGGGACAAGTCCGCGAGCTGGTGCGCGCCGGCCGCATCGACGACTTGGAACTGCTGGACACCATCCGGGGATTGGAGCTGAAGTTGCAGGATGCCCAGGAGTCCCTGTTCGGCGACATGACGGCGCCGCGGCGTTTTGCCGATGGCAAGCCCTCGATCGCCGGACGAGTTAACACGGCACTGTTTGGCTCGATGGGCAACACCCACGGTCCTACGAAGACGCATCGCGAGCAATTCGCGATCGCGCAGCGCGAATACGACCAGGTGATTGGCGATGTGCGCCGCGTGGTGGAAACCGAGATGGAACGGTTGCGCAAACGTTTGGACGAGCTGGGTGCGCCGTGGACGCCAGGACGAAAGATCCCCAAGGCTCCCTAGACGCCAGCCGCCCCGCGTTGGGAATCCCCACGGCGCTAACTCTCCCTTTGTCGCGGCGAGCCTAAGTGCCGTATAATCACGGCAGGCCGTCGACAGGAAGCGAGACGATCAGCCGGGAGCAATGCGGAAATGAACTGGCGTGAAGCGGGCGGAGGTGGAAAGCGGCGACCGGAGCGGACGCCGGACGACAAAAAAGCGCCGTCGGCGTCGGGGCGTCGCACCGATTGGCGCTCCAAGAAGGGGCGTGGGACGGCGGGCCGGGGAGACGGCGACGGCGGCGGAAAGACGTGGACCTCGCGGCAGGTCGATCCGAACGAATGGCGCCGCACCGCCTTTCGCCTGCGATTGTTCGGCGTTCTGGCCATGGTCGCGGTCCTGATCGCGATCTTCGTGATCATCTTCCTGAACCTGCCGCGGCAAACGCAATTGGTCGTCGTGGCGCCGCGGGACACCAGCCGGGGGACTTGGCGAGCTACCAAGGATTTGAACGAAGCGACCCGCCAAGGATTTCGCGCCGTCGCCAGCGACAACAAGAACCTGGTGGTGATCGACGAAGGCACCGAAGCCTTCCTCAACCCGGATAGTCCTTGGGAGGAGGCGATCCGCGCGCTGAAGTTGCAGTTGCTGGGCCCGGACAAACAGTTGCTCGTCTATCTTCTGTCCGCACCGACGACCGTTCGCGAAGAAGGGGGCGAGGTGATCCCCTATTTCCTGCCGCCTGCCGATCACCCGTTGGAGGCCTTCGATCGCTGGATCTCTGTCGAACGAGTCCTGCAATCGATTTCCCAATCGAAGTATGCCGGCGGCGTTGGCGAGAAGCTGGTTTTGATCGACGCGCAACGGATCGAACCGATCGCGGCGCCCGGCCTGTTGTACGATCGCTTCCCCGCCGCGGTCCAGACGATCTACCAGCGTCTGAAAGAAACCGGTGTCGACAACCTGCACATCATCGTGTCGCATTCGAACGGGGAGCGGAATTGGAGATTGCCGGAGGTTGGCTCGACGGCGTTCAGCTATGTGTTGCAGCGCGCCCTGCGCGGCGAAGCCGATGGACTCGCGACCAGCGACCGAGAGGTTTGCCTGCTGGAGTTGGTGCGATTCCTGCAGCGAGGTTTGCCGGGCTATGTCAAGGATCGCCGGCAAGCGATCCAATCACCTCTGGTACTGAGCCCCGCGTTGACGCGTCGCAACGACGATTGGGAATGGACGGCGCCCGGGGAGGCTTGGGGCGTCGTGTATGTCGAACGCGCCGGATTGCAACGCTGGCGAGCCAATCAGGCTCAGGCCGCACAGACGGCGCCCACGCTGCCGGCCGATCTGGCGGCTCGGGGGCAGCTCTTGGACGACCAATGGCGGCGATTTCAGTCGCTGCGGGACCGCCGCCTGGAAGAGCGTTTCCCCGTATTGGCCGCGGAAGCCGCCGCGTTGCTGGTGCGGATGGAACAGCTGCAACTGGAGCTGAATACGCAGGAGATGAGCGAACTGCAGAATTTGTTGCGTCGGCGACTGGATGCCATGGAGCCCGCACCGGCGGCACGGCCCGATACCAGTTTGACGATGGCGCGCCTGGCCCAACGCGGGAGTCTCCCCAGTCCAGCCGAGTTCGATGCTCAGGCACTGCTATGGCAAGAGCGAATCCGCTTGCGGCAGGGGATAGCCGCCACCGACGAAGCCGTTCGCGCCCAGAGCACCGATGCCATGAAAGTATTTGCGACCGGTCCCGTCACGACGTTGCCTCCTTGGCAATTGTTGAACCTGGTCTGGTCCGGTTTGATGCAGCAGGGCGCCACGGCCGATGCCGCCGAAACGTCGTGGGGTCGATTCTCTCCAGAGGATCTCGCGTTCTGGACACAACTTCTGTCCCATCACTCCTGGGGACCGCTGCCGCCAATCGAAAGCCAGCTGTTGCAAATGCTGCAGCGGCAAGTGGATTGGGAGCAAAGCCCGATTTCCGCGCCGCAGTGCCTGTATCTGGCGTTGCAGGCCCACGACCGATCCGAGCGAATCGTGTTTGCGACGCGTGATAATCCGGAGCTTCTGCCGTGGATTGAGACGGCGTTGGCGGCTGCCGAGCACGATCGGCGGCGCGGCGAGGATCGGCTGATGGCGAGCCAATTCGCCGAGTCGCATCAGGATTTGACGGCGGCGATCACGCGTCTGACCGAGATCGAAGGCCGGGTGGAGGAGGTCCGCGGAGCGATCTCCTCGCGAAATCAAGCGAGTTTCGCGGCGCCCCATCTCTTGATGTGGATGTTGCGGCAGGAGGCTACGCAGCGCGGGCGTCGGGCCGTCACAGGAAGCTCGGCGGCGGACGCCCCCGACGCTGCCGCCGCGAGAACCCGTTGGATCCCGTTGATCCAGGACCTCACCGAGTTGGATCGGGTGTTGGCCGCGGCCGTCGAGTCAGGCCGAGTGGAGTGGGGCGAGACGGAGCGGCGCTTGGCCGAGCAGGTTGAAGTTCGCTTGGGCGAGCTGACCCGAGAGTTCGGCACGTTTGCCCAGACGCTCGAAGCTCGCGCCAACGATACCACCACGCTGGTCGATATCGAAAATGCGTTGTTGAATCCGCTATTGAATTTCGAAGTCCGCGCCAACTTGCGGCGCCGCTACGGAGAGATCTTGCAGGGTTACGCTGCCCGTCCCATCCCGGACTTTTCCAGCTTCCCGCCGGGCGAGCTGACCGGTGATGAAACCGTCACCCAATTCCGCGAGCGACTCCAGCCGCTCGTGGACGCAGCGCTGCGAGGCGTGGAGGATTCCGATCTGGCGCTCTTGCTGAGGAATTCGTTCGCTACGGATTGGAGCGTCGTCGCCGACCCCTCGCATTTTTCACCATTGCAACAGCGTTTAGCGCCGACCGCGAATTCGGCGAGCCTGCAAGCCGACTGCCAACGCCTGGCGCCGGTGGAAGGGGTTTTGCGGCGGATCGCCCACGCGATGGCCGAGATGCCGAATAGCGTAGGATCCGCCTGGTTGGGACAAGCGCGCGTGGTATCGTCCGATCTGTATCAGGCTCAAACTTCGCTGCAATCTTGTTTTGAGGCCCAACGCGTTCTGGAAGATTGTTGGGGGAACAACCAGTGGTTGGCGAGCGGGACGATCCAAACCGAGACCCCTTACTTTGTTACGGGGGCCCAGTTGCACCTGGGGAGATTGGAAAAGAGCAGCGCCAAGGACTGCCGCGAAGTCCTTGAACTCCGCGACCGCCTGGCCCGGTATCAGAAGGCGGTGGAGCAAATCGACGTGGCAGCCGGCCGGTTGGAGTATCAGCCGGATATTCCCGACACGCCGCATGCGATGGAGGTCCACTTGCCCCAGGAATTGCCGGAGGGAATTGCCGCCGCGATGATTGAACAGCCGCGCGATCCTCCCGCACTGGTCGACGTCAAGCTGGAGAATCAGGCGACGGCGCGCAAGTTTTCGGTTGCCACGTCGACGAGTATTCCGGGTCAGGGGTCCGACGCGGAGCTCAAATTCTTCCTACCGGTCCAAAAGTACTTGCCGCCGGACCGTTCGCGGGGGGACTTCCAAGCCGCGGTTGCGTTTCGTGGACATGTCCGCACGCAAAATTTTCAGGCGGTTCAAGTCCGTTCCCAGACGATCGCCGCACCCGAAGAAGTACTGACCGCGCTGGAACCTCAGCCCTTGGGCCTGCCCAGTATCGAAGTGCGCAAAGAGGGGAAGAACGTCACCGATGTGATTGTGGTGATCGATTGTTCGGATTCCATGAGGGACACACATGGGCTGGCGAATGAGGGAGGCCAGGTCGGCTTGAACCGCCTTCAGCGAATGCAAGAAGTGATCCAAGGCGTGTTCGATTCGATGGAGCAAGCCAGGTCGTTTCGCGTCGCGCTCGTCGCTTTCGGCCACCGGGCGAAACTGGATGGCGATCCGATTCGCGTGCGGTATGTCGACCCCGAAAAGGGTCAAACGGAGTGGAAGAACGTCTTTCCCCATACCGACGCTGAGGTCCTCTTCGATTCGCTATCGCAACAAGGCGCCACCAGCAGCCGGGGGTACGGCGAATTGCGCGATCGATTGGCGGGTTTGACTCACTTTGGTCAGACTCCCTTGTACTTTGCGATCAAGAAGGCGGCGGAGTTGCTGCCGCCGGCGGGGCCCGACAGTCCCCCCCGACAAATCATCGTGCTCACCGACGGCATGAATCAAACGTGGGAGCTGGACGGCCAAGGGAGCTATCGAAGTCGCTCGTCCCGGCCCGGCAGGAACAGTGACTACGAGTACTTCTCCGCCCTGGTCCGCGACAATGCCCCGACCGATCTGCTCCGGGCGGTACAAGTCCACATCGTCGGGATCGAGATCGCCGAGACCAAACCGGAGGAGGAAGCCGAATTCAAGGCCAACAAGGAACAGTTGGAGTCGATCGCCCACCTCACCGGGGGAAAAATCCTCTATCCCCGAACCGCCCGGGAACTCGAACGTCACTTGGATGAAATCGTCAACGACGTGTCTTGGTCGATTCGCGCGGATGCTGGGACGCTGGACAGCGGCCCGTTGCGGATGGGCGCCGCGTGGACTCCGCCGACTGGAACGGCGTTTGAACCTGGATACTACACGATCGGCGTGACGCCCCCCGTGGACTCGAAACGCTTATTTCTGGAAGGGGGTGAAGTGGTCGTGCTGGACTTCGATCATTCCGGGCGCCTGATGTTTCAGCGCGACGATAAGCTCAACCTGCTGCGATCGGATTCGCGTGTCTTGGGTGAAGGTGAGACCGGAGGGCAATACACCATCGGCATGCTGTACCCCGACACCCATCGGCAGGAAAACGAATTGGGATTCTCCTTCCAGAATGAGGACCCACGCCAATTCAGCCAGCGGCCCAAACGCCTTGGCTTGGAGATATTGCCCGCCGACAACTCCCCCAAGCACACGTTGTTTCTACAAGACTACAACTGGGACATTCATCAGCAGACTCCGATTATTCGCTTTCCCAAAGCCGTCCTGAGTCCCGGACAGAATTCTCTCCGGCTGTGGATTCTGCCGTTCAGCGAGAAACCGTTGACGTTCGAACGCGTGGTGGAAGTCGGTGAGAATCGCCAGACAACCGCCAAGTGGGACCCGTTCGACGTAGAGATCACGCGAGTCGATTCGCGGTTGGAGGTCAAGTTAAGCGGAGGCGACGCGGGGGCGCGGCGCACGATGCTGGTCGACTTGCTGGTCGCCGAGGGATCTGGCTGGCGGCGATTGGAAGGGGCGCGCGTCGTCCGACGTTTCCTGGTCGATGGCTCGGCGAATTTCCACGAGTTCGATCTGCAAGAAGCCTGGCGCAGCCAGAAGCTGGCCATCGGCTTGAGTCTGCTGGAGAACGTCTTTACCGCCACGCAAGCCGTCACGTTCCAGGATGTCGTGTTGCGCAGGGAATAGGGATTCACATTTCAAAATGTCGGTCGACTCGGCGAGTCGAACAACGAAGCCACGACTCGGAGAGTCGTGCGACTTTCCCGGGCGAGCTCAGGCGGCGGGGCGCATGGCCGTTTCGTTGCGCGGACGACTGATCACGCGGCGACGAAACATCTCGTTGACCACGTCCACAATCTGTTGTTGGGCTTCGGTCGATTCGGTTACTCCCTCGCTGACCTGATCGATCTGCCGCTCGAGTTCGTGTGCTTTGCCGGCGGGCAAGACGGTCAGGGCAAACGCGCGGACCCGCGGGTCGGCGTGCCGCAAGGCGCTGGCCAGCAGCGGCGGGGAAATGATTCGCAGGACTTTCTCCAAGTCATGCCGATGGAGCCGTACCAAGTCGTTGAAGCGAAAGACATTGCGATGTAGTTCGCTGGCCAACTGGGGATTTTGCACGGCCAGCGCATCGGCAATTCCCCGCTGAACCTCCGGGTTGAGCAGTTCCAGGATATGGCGTGCGCGGTGCAGTCCTTCCGGGCGCATGTGCAAGTCGTTGCCGAACTCCAGTTTCCTTTCCAACCGTTGCCGCATGTGAGCCAGCGTAGCAGGGGAAAGTTCTTCGATGCTGGCCAAGACCAGGAACATCGGCACCCGTCGGTTGATCGGAATTCGCTCAGCAATCGCGGCCGCCTTTTTCGGGGAGAGAGCGTAGACGACCGCTGCGACGAACGCTGCGTCTTCCCCCTCCAGCAGTCGCAGGCACTGTTCCAGCGGCAGTTCTTCCAGCAAATCCAAGGCGGTGCGCGCAACGGCTTCTTGCGGCAGGTGCGGCGCCGGAGCCTCCTGATGCGCGGCATCCAGCCGAGTTTGCACCTGATTTTCAGGCTCGGGCGATGCCGCTGCAGGAATGGGCCGGTACGCACTAAGGAATCGTCCCACGGCGTTATTCAATTCGGCGGAGTCGATCCGAGTGACATGCGTCAGTTGCCCGGCCAACGACGCGGCGTGGACCGGTTCCAGGCGTTTCAAAATCGCAGCCAGCTCCGGCTTCGGCAATGCCGACAACAAGATGGCCGCCTGGCGCAACGACGCTTTCGACGAAAAGGGGGCAGGGCTCATTTTTTGGCGATCTTGAGGATAAGGGTGGCGCTAGCGCCACCGAGTTTGCGTCGACTCCGATTGACGAAGCCGAGAGCTGACCGGCGGGCGCAAGCCGCGGAGCGACTGGGAGTCGGAGTTTTGTTGAGGCGGTGGCAATTCCAATTCTTCCGCCGGCCGCGAATCCTCCGCGGGCCGCGGTGCGGGCTCGACCGATGGCTGCGTGGGGGCAGCGCTCCAGCCCGCGTTGGGGTCCGAGAAAATCGATCCGACGCGGCCATATTCCCGATCAACGCGCTCGACGCGGCCGCCGAACGTGGGATAGGTGTACAAATCCGGGCTGCAGCAGGTCGCACAACCCAAGGTGCCGGCCAGCATCGTCGCCAAGCCTGCCGCCAAGATCCCGCAGCGTCGACCTACCATGGATGTCCCCCCCGTAGAACAGTTCACCGTCGAACTGTTGTCCTCAACTGTTCGTCCTGACGGTCTGACGCTCATAGAACAATTGGGGACAATTGTTCTACGTGGCTGTCCAGGATTCGTAGAACTATTGGGGACAATTGTTCTACGGAGGAATCGCAAAGCTCTGGGGCGGTTCATGTCGGAGGACTCCCGGGATTCCGGAGGGTAGGGGGACTAGTTGGGGGATCGGTTCGCTTGGCGGATGGCTGCCGACGAACCTCCATTGGCCGACGCCGGTTGGCTCAAGCCCATTTTTTCCCATTTGATTTTGGCGGCGGCAGGTGCGGGTCGCGAGGTTGAATTCCCATCGGCCTCGCCGTCCGAAGTAGCGACGAGCGACGCTGCCGGTTCGGGCGTCGTCGCGTGGAGTGTGGCGGACACGTAGCCGCCCGAGTTCGCGGTTGCTCGGCGACGTGTCGACGAATCCGTGACCTGCGACTGCGGCGCACCGCTTCGATGATGAGTCGATTCGTCCATCGAAGGCTCGAGCGTCGAATCACCCTGGAACGACTCCGTCGGCACGTAAAGCTCGTCGGCCGGGGTCGGGGCAGGGGCCTGCGCCGGGGTCGGCGACGGCGACGACTCGTAGTACGGAGCCGCGAACGGCATCGCCGTATCGTCGAAGCTGGCGGAATACTCTCCGCTGGCCGCATCGAGCTCGCCGCGGCTGATTACCTCCGGCCGAGTCCAACCGTAGTTCAGCTGGGTGCTGGCCCCTCGCTTCCGCGCGTATTCCGCTGCATCGCAGTAGGCTTTGCCGGCCCAGGGGCCTTCATCCATCATCACGCCACAGTAGTTCAAAACGGTTCCCTTGCGGCGATGCACCAGGGCGATCACCTTGTTGTATTCGACCAGGCTTTGGTAGAACAACAACTCGGCCTGCGATCGCCGACGCTGAGCGTCCAAGAGGCGATCGAGCGAGTCGCCGCGGGAGTCGACCCCTTCCTGATACCGATCGGTGGCTTTTTCGACCTCGACCGAGACCGCGATCAACCGGTTGAAATTCGATTGCGCCAAGTGGTAGTTGGTCTTCAGAGCCCGCAACGCGTGCTGTAGTTCTCGCGTGACATCCAACTCCAATTCTTCCAAACGGGCCAGTTCGCGGGCCAGTTTGACTTGGGCGTTCGTCACATTCGCCATTTCGCGGCGGAAGCCGACCGGAGCGGCGTATTCCAGCCCCACGCGGAACTCTTGATAGTCTCCGCTCAGCAAGTCGTTCCAGGCGCCCGAGTCCGCTTGGGGAAACGCCGGCGCCGGATCGTCGTACGAGATCAACTCGTCCCCCAATCCCAGCCAGCGATACTGGGCCACGGCGTTCAAGTTGGGCAGCAACGAGTTTTTGGCATAGGCCACCCCCAACTGGCGCTTCTTGACTTCCCATCGTTCTTGCCGCAACTCAGGACGCAGGGTGACTGCTTCATCGAGAGCGATTCCGTAGTCGAATTCAACTGGGGCCTTCATCGGCTCGTCGATCGGTCGAATCAAGCGGCCGTCGGTCGCGGCGATTCCCAGCAGGAACCGCAAGTTCGACTCGGTATCCAGCAATTCGGCCCACGCCCGCTTCACTTCTCCTTCGAAGAAATAGTATTGCTCGCGGGCTTGTGCTTCATCTTGAGCATTGAGCGTCCCTTCGCGGTATTTTGATTCTTCGACGCGCCAGGTTGCCAACGTGGCGTCCCGCCCGTATTTGGCCGCTTCCAGCGAGCGATAGGCTCCGTACAGATCCCAGTAGCGGATCTCCACGTTCGTCACCATATTTTGCAGTTGACTTTCCAAGTTGGCCAATTCCTGATCGGCGCCGATCCGAGCAATGACGACGGGCATTCGGTTGACAAAGGCGCCTCGGCCCCGCAACAGAGGTTGACGAACCTCGAATTCGAGCGCCGCCTGATAGATGTTCTTCAAGGCTTGGAAGCCGGGTGGGTTCCCACCGAAGATGGGAATGTTGTTGTCCGTGTAGTTGGCGGTGTGCCGCAAAAACAACTGGGTTCCTTCCGCGGTCCGCTTGGCCAGTTGGGCTTGGAAGTTCACCGAGTCCTGTTGGAAGAAAGTCACGTTGAACGGGTTGTTGACCGGATCGGGTTGAAAGTCACCGGCGAGCGTGTTGCGGGGTGTATCGGACTTGTCCCAGAACAGGCTGGTGGTGAATTGGGCGTCGAAGTCGGCCAAGGCCGCCTCCACCCCCTGGTTCGCGTCGAGCGCGGTGTTCGTCACCAGGTTCCCCAGGTTGGCGATCTGCCCGGGCGTCCCGATGAATCCCGGTTCGGACTCGCGAACCGCCACGTTGTATACGGTGCCGGCGCCTGCGGGGCCATTGGTCAAATTGTCGAGGCCGGGCGCGACGCGGTTCCCTTGCAAGGCGGGCGTTCCATATCCGCGAATGACCTTGCTGTTTTGCAGGGCGATCGAAACCGCCTCCTCCAACGTCAAATCCCAAAAGGACTCGAAGTCGGGATTGGCCACCGTGATCGGGGGACGCGATTGCGTCACCTCATCCAAGATCGCCGTCTCCAGGTCGGGATGCTCCAACGCTGTTGCTTGATCCAGATAGTGCGTCAAGCTTCCCTGGTCGTTCCAATACGCAGGCGGATGGGGTACGCACCCGGCAACCGCCAGCGAACAACACAGTATCGACGCCAAAATTCGGGGGCGAGTCCAACTCATCGGAGTCCGTTTCCTGCTGGAACACGTGCGTTCGGCAACGCAATGTTGCTACCTCTTCGGACCAGCAGTAGACCGCCGATCCGAAACGAACCCCCCGATCCCAGATGCTCGCGACCGCGCAATGGGGTCGTTGAGAATCCGGTATGTTTCGTATCGACGACCGGCGCGTTAAACTTTGACGAATCGTTAAAATTTTCCAAGACCGCCTGGCTTATTGCCCAAGCAAGCAGTCGGTCTATCGCCCCACGCGGTCAAACCAGTGAAAATTGATGGCTAGCATCGTCAGCAAGCCGGCCAGTGCCAGCACGCCTGCCAACGCGAATAGGTTGGCCAAAAACTGGTACTTCTCGTCCTCCGCAATCGCCGCATCAGTCCAGGAGATTTCCGACTCCTGTTCAGCGAGTTTTTTCAACACGCTATGCACGAACGCTTGTCGATCGTCGGTCTCCCCGGTCGCAGAGAAATAACAGCCGCTGAACATCAAGCCGTCGTCGTCGCCCCCCGAGCGCCCATCCGAATGGGGATTCCCCAAGCCGAACGCCAGGATCCGCTCCAAGTTCTGGACAAAATCTCCGCGGACTCGACAGAGTAGACTGAACAGTTTGGCGTTTCCCGGTTTGCGCAGTCCGTCGTGCTCTCGAAACAGCATGTACGACCAATCCTCGAATGCACCGCAAGCATGTTTGGCAACCGCCTCTAGCCGAGGCGCCGTCGGGGGGGTCCAGACATCGCTTCCTTTTCCGAATCGTTGCACGCGAGCCCGATCGACGCCGACGCGGCGGACCAGTTCGCGGAAGCCTGGTTCCCGCTCCAATTCGTGGACCAGAACGGTTACCGGAAAACGCAACTTAAGCTGCTCGCGGACGACCGCCAGATCGCGCTGGATCAAAGCCTGGAACTGCTCCGGTGCCTGCTCAACCAGTTGAAAAGGGAGGAGCACTAACGCGCCGTTGATCGGGCATACCGGGTTTCGCAGGCGATGGATCAGGGTGCAGACGTACTCGAGTCGCGCCGACTGCAAATTCACATCGGCGGGACCCAGTTGCGGCTTGACGAAGGGCTCGCCGGCGGCGGCCGCGGCGGTGGGAAGCGGACTGGAGACGCTGCGCAACGGGGAAGCTTGCATGGTCTGCATTGCGGCGGCGGACGCCACAGGCGGCGGACTGCTGCCATCCGCCCGGACCGTTTGTTCGTCGATACGACCCGCACCACCCGGGGTGACCGTTTGCAGGGGCGAACCCCCGATCCCGGAG
>JBGSLW010000264.1:0-19707 GCA_041740495.1 Pirellulaceae bacterium | reverse complement strand
GGCGGGGGCGACCGCTGCGTTGAACGACCAGAGGAAGACGCGCGTTCGGCCGTGCGGCGGGCGGGCAACTTCTGCGGGTCCCCGGGGGGTGAATCGCATCGGCAACTACCGATTTTGGGAGGTGTTTTCAGAGATCCGTAGAGCTTTTAGCGAAAACTGGCCAAAGCGGCAACCTCGGCCAATTTCCCCAAATTGCCAAGCCATGTCCCCGTGCGACGATTTTGCTTCGCAACAGGACTTGATTTGTAACGTTTTGCCGTCAAACTAGGGACTTTTCCGGCGGACGCGGCACTCGAGTTTCGCGCGTCTTCGGCCGGGAGTGCAACTCTAGATGGGTGAGCTCCCTGGGAAAATCGCTGGAAGCTGCGAGTTGATCGGCAGCGACCAATTCCCGGGCAGTCTGAGCGGGGCTCCCATCGACCCATGGATTTTGACGTTGGTCCGTTTTTTGAGCCGGCTGGGGGTTCGCAATCCCGGGACGGTTCTCGGACTAACTCCTCGCAGTTCGTCCGTCCACTATGATGCTCGAACATCGATGATGCTCGAACATCAAAAACGATGAGATCATCGATCATCCAATGCGATGATCACCAAGAAACAGTCGGCAACAAAAACTGAAAGTTACACGAGTCCGCCATGATATTGGAAACGACTGGGAAATTGGAAACGACCGGGAATACGTCCTCAACTGACAACTCCTTGCGCCGGCGCTTGTTCCGTTGGCTACCGAGTCGCGTCGCGGGGTTGTGCGTCGCGGGGTTGTGCGTCGCAGCGGCGATTGCATCGAGTTCGCTGTTGGCGGGCTCGACGGTATCGGCTGCCACCATGCGCCTGCAAGAGCCCGAGACCGCCACGACTGCGGCCCAGGACCACGCGACCAACGCAGCGGAACCGCAAGTACCCGCGACGGCGCCAGCCGAACCGCAACGGCGAGCCGGCGGTGAAGCGAGCCTCAAGTTGCCCGACCTGAACATGGCAAAATTCTTCGGGTTGGGCGGTCGCACGGTGCTCTACGCCGGATTGCTGGTCAGCGCCTTGGGGTTGCTTTTCGGTCTGTGGATCTACACCCAACTGAAGAATATGCCGGTCCATCGGGCGATGTTGGAAATCTCCGATTTGATCTATGAAACGTGCAAGACGTATCTGATCACGCAAGGCAAGTTCATCTTCATTTTGTGGCTGTTTATCGCCGCGGTGGTCGGCGTGTATTTTGGGCGACTGTCCGAGTACGTCGACCCGGTTACCAACGTCGCACAAACCGGTTTTCCATTGCCGCTGGTGATCACAATCTTGGCGTTTTCGTTGATCGGGATCGGTGGAAGTTATGCTGTCGCCTGGTTCGGGATTCGCGTCAATACGTTTGCCAATTCGCGCACGGCTTTCGCCAGCCTGGAAGGAAAGCCCTACCCTTGCTACGCGATTCCATTGAAGGCCGGGATGAGCATCGGAATGATGCTGATTTCCGTCGAGCTGCTGATCATGCTCTGTATTCTGTTGTTCGTGCCGGGGAACTACGCGGGCGCGTGCTTTATTGGGTTCGCGATTGGTGAAAGTTTGGGGGCCGCAGCCCTGCGGATCGCCGGCGGGATTTTCACGAAAATCGCCGACATCGGTTCGGACTTGATGAAAATCGTCTTCAAGATCAAAGAGGACGATGCCCGGAATCCCGGCGTGATCGCCGACTGCACCGGGGATAACGCGGGAGATTCGGTCGGACCCAGCGCCGACGGCTTCGAAACCTACGGCGTAACCGGGGTGGCGCTGATCACGTTCATCCTGTTGGCGATCACTCCCGAGCTGTGTGCGCGGAGCAACCTGAACCCCTTGGAGATTCAGGTTCAGTTGTTGGTCTGGATCTTTGTCATGCGGGTGATGATGGTCGTGGCATCCGCGGTGTCGTACTTTATCAACGAAGCTTGGACCAAAGCGAAATACGCCGACGCGCTGGAGATGAACTTCGAAATGCCTCTGACCCGTTTGGTCTGGATTTCGTCGTTTGTCTCGATCGGGTTGACGTATTTGATTTCCTATCTGACGATTCCCAAGCTGGCCAACGATCCGAACCTGTGGTGGATTCTGTCGTCGATTATCTCCTGCGGGACGTTGGCGGGTGCGGTCATCCCGGAGCTGGTCAAGATTTTCACGTCGACCGAATCGGCGCACGTGCATGAGGTGGTCGCCTCTTCCAAAGAAGGGGGCGCTTCGCTCAATATCCTGTCGGGTTTGGTCGCCGGGAATTTCTCCGCATTTTGGTTGGGGATCGGGATCGTGGCCTTGATGTCCGTTTCCTATATCTTTTCCCTGCAGGGCCTGGGGAATTTCATGTTGGCGCCCGCGGTCTTCGCGTTCGGGTTGGTCGCCTTCGGGTTCCTGGGGATGGGTCCTGTCACGATCGCGGTCGACTCGTACGGCCCGGTGACCGACAACGCCCAATCGGTGTACGAATTGTCGTTGATTGAAAACGTCCCCAACGTCAAGGAAGAGATTCGCCGCGATTTCCACTTCGACGTGAAATTCGAACGAGCCAAGCATTTGTTGGAAGAAAACGACGGGGCTGGAAATACATTCAAAGCCACCGCCAAACCTGTGTTGATCGGCACCGCCGCCGTCGGGGCCACCACCATGATCTTCTCGATCATCATGACGCTCACTGGCGGGTTGAGCCATGACACGGATAAGCTTTCGCTGATGTACGCACCCTTCGTCCTGGGGCTCGTCACGGGCGGCGCCGTGATCTACTGGTTCACCGGCGCCTCCATTCAGGCGGTGACGACCGGGGCGTATCGGGCGGTCGAGTTCATCAAGCGAAATATCAAACTCGACGGGGTAGAAAAAGCCTCGGTCGCAGATAGCAAAAAGGTCGTCGAGATCTGCACACAGTATGCCCAAAAAGGGATGTTCAATATCTTCCTGGCCGTGTTCTTTATCTCGCTGTCGTTTGCCTTCGTGGAGCCCTTCTTTTTCATCGGGTATCTGTTCTCGATCGCGATCTTTGGCTTGTACCAGGCGATCTTCATGGCCAACGCAGGGGGAGCCTGGGACAACGCCAAGAAGGTGGTCGAAGTCGAATTGAAAATGAAAGGCACCCCTTTGCACGATGCCACGGTGGTGGGCGACACCGTCGGCGACCCGTTCAAGGACACTTCGTCGGTGGCCCTCAACCCGGTAATCAAATTCACCACGTTGTTCGGCCTGCTGGCGGTGGAATTGGCGGTCCACCTGGGGCATCATCCGTATGCCGAGTCCTTCCAGAAGGATTACTGGGTACCGCTCACCGCCGCCCTGGCGGCGGTGTTCGGGTTGTCGGCCGCATTTTTCGTTTGGCGATCGTTCTACGGTATGCGAATCAGCAACCAAAAGTCAGCTGAGTAACCGCCCACAAAAACTATTAGCCGCCTGGCGCTAGCCTGCGGTTTCCGGAAGTCCTGAACCTCGAGTCGCACTCGGAGTCTCGGTCGCAGTAGGCCGGAACAAGTCTTTGCAGCTCCGGCACTGCGAGCAGTAGGCCGGAACAAGTCTTCGCGGTCCCGGCACTGCGAGTTTACTTGACAAACCGATCGGCGCATCGGCGCCGGAACTTCGTCGCAGAGCCTCCTTGTGACCGGCCTACCTCGGCCTACTTCGGCCTACCTCGGCCAGTCACCGACCTGCACACGCCACGGCAGATCCGCTATTCAGTCGCCGGCCCGCCCAAGGTCGGATCGACGATCACTTCGACGGGAACGTCGACCGGAACCTGGTCCATCCGCTGCAACAAGCCGCTGACGTCGGGCAGCTCTTCGGGCAGAGGGTCGCCCGTATCCAGCAACTGGTCCAGGCACTTCGCCCGGTCGGCGACGCTGCGATCGATTTTTCCGGGATCGAGCCAGAACCCGTCGCGGGTGACTTGCATCGTTCCCAATTCGTAATCCAGATTGCGGCGAAGGACTTCAAACGAGACCCAGACGTTGAGCAGCGAGGTTTGAGCTCGTTGCAGCGAATCCAGGGCGCCGGTCAAGTCCCGTGCGGTGGTCGCTCCCAATTGGGATCGGCCCCCTCCCGCGACTTGCCGCGGCGGTTCTTCTAGCTTGAATCGCGAATTCTCCACCCCTTGTACGGCGACTTTGACGCTGCGCCGGAGCAACTCGAACAAAATCTTGTTGAGTTCGATTTCCCGCAAATTCTGCCGCAAGAGCCGGGCGATCGCGTCCTCGAACTCGTAGTACGTTCGCCGGTCGCGCTGGTATTGGATCAAAGTGCTCCGGTAATTGTTGCGCTGATTCAACCGCGTCAGCGGGGACACGAATCGGATGCCGCCGCGGAGCGTACCGGTCTCGTAATTCAACTTGAACGGATTGCTGGTGTCGAAGTCCGGCCCCATCGAGCCGGTCAGTTCCAGGTCCAGCAGCGCTTCCAGTTCGTCCGCGCGCACTTCGATTCGCCGCCAGCTGTCGACCAGGGCAGCGCGGGCATTCATCCAGTCACGGCGGAAGCACCGAGCGATCTCGATCGCATCCATCGGGTCCATGTCGACCTCGGGTAGCTCGATCGAATCGGCCCGCGCCACCGCCTGCACCAGCGAGATTTCCAACGAGACCGATGCCAGGTCGGTCAACAACTGCGGGATCGGGATGATCAAATCGTTCTCGACCCGCTGATACAACTCGGTCGGCGTCAGCGTCGAACCTTGGGTGATCAGGAAGTCCAACAACGTCTGCGCGTCGCTGGCGGCTCGGCGGTATCCTTCGAGCTTCTGTTGCGATATCGAAAGCTGCTCCTGAAGCGTCTCCGGCGGGGCCAGCGATGATTCCTGGACGATTCCCGGTTCGATGTCGTATTGAACTTCCTTTGGATTCTGCAGAAGGACCTGAAGTTCCTGCAGGGCGGCGACCCGTCGGGGTCGAACCTGCTCGTAGTGCTGAATGTCCTGCGCCACGCGCTGCACGTCGTCTAACGCGATTCTGTCGACTAGCGGGACGAGACTCTCCACGAGCGGTTTCAGCTGCGTCAGGTGGTCGCGCAGCTCATCGGTCCAGGCCAGGGAAAACGCATCCAGCGGGATTTGACCTTGCGCACCCGCAGGGTCCTGATCCGCCGGCTGGACTCCCTCCGGGGGTTGTTGAATTTCCTGGCGGTTGGCTTCGATGAAGTCGGCAATCCCAATCAGTGAATTGCCCGTTTCCAGTTTGGCCAGGGCGATTTCATCCCGGCGTGCATTGCTGGTGTCGTCGATCAACTCGAACGCCCGCAGAAAATCGTCTTCGATCGCGATCGGCAGCGTCGGCGGGAGCCCCAATTGGCGCTTGAATTCGTCCAGCCGCGTTTGGTAATCCGTCCGCGACGTCAACAGCCCCTGTTGTGCGGAGTACAACGCGGTTTCGGCTTGCGTCAGCTGCAAGGTATCCAAACGCTCCGCCCGGCGAAGCTCGATGAATTGGTCCAGGACATTCCGCAAGGAGGCGACGTTGAACTCCTGAATGCGAATCGACTGCTGCTGCTGCAACAACCCCAAAAGGCCCCCAGCGTTGGTGCTGCCGACGAGCGGTTGCCCAATCGCCAGCCCTGCCGCCGAGAGGTTTAAGTTGGCATTCCGCCCAGTCGTAATCTGCAAATAGTACAACCCACGGAATTGCTCGAACAAACGAATATTCGCCAGGAGGCTCCGCTCCGCCTGCGTCAAGGATTCCAGCACCCAATCTCTGCCGCCGAATAACATCAACGGCTGGGTGAGCGCAAAACTCAGCGTCGTGCCGCCGAACTGCGGCGACGATCCACCCCCCAAGCTCCAGGAAAGGTCGTTCGCCACCGCCACCAGCCACTGGGTGCCCGTGGCGAAAGTTCGCGTCAAGCCGAACGACGAACCAAGGCCAATGTCCGTCGCTCCGCGGGTCACCGTCGAATCCGAATTCAGACCCCAGTCGGGTCGGCCTTGCGTATCAAACGCGAAGCGCTCCAACGTCACGTCCAACGCGGAAAGATACAACTCCTCACGCTGCCGCTGATAAAACGGCGCGTGGGTCAGCGCAAGCGTCACGGCCCGTTCGTTGTTGATGACCACCAGCCCATCTTCATTCATCGGCAAGAAGGCCATCCAGTCCGGACTCTCGACGTACTGCGTGTCCCCGTTGGCATGCCAATGCGGATAACCTCGTTTGCCGTCGACCGATTCCATGTAGCGGTGCGAGGACGGATCGTCCGGGGGCATCGGGGGATGGTCGGCGGAGAACGGGTTGTACATCCGCGACTCGCGCCGAATATCGATCGATACGTCGGGAAGGTTCCAGCGAGGGTCGTCGGTCTTCTGGCGAATTACCGCTTGGACTTCCGCGTCGGCCTGCCGCCGGTAATAACCGCGGTGGCAGCCCACGAAGCTCGTTCCCAGCAACAGCAGATTGACGACGGCAACGGGTGCCGCGATCCATGGCGCTCGTTTCACGTGGGGACCCTGGAAAGGAGGAGGAAAAATCAGGTGGAGTCGCGTCCGAGTGGTTTTGCCGCGATTGCGGAAAAATCCCGAACTGCGCATCTTGCCGATTTTCCTGGTTTTCGGGGCTATGCCGAAAACTCTTTAAATTAGTTTTGTGCGCAGGCGCGTCTTAACGCTGCGGAGAGACCGTTTCGCCAGGGCCCCAGCCCGGGACTCGCCACGGTTCAATTCTTGACATGCCATCTTGCCCATTTTATCATCGATAAATAAGCGGCTTTTTGCGATGTTGGGGCCGTGCGGCTGTCGAAAAATCATTAAATCGCATTCGTTTGCCCGAGAGAACGACCGGAATGTACATTTCGATTGCCGTCATCGCAGTCCTTTCGATCGCGTTCTTGGTGTTTCTTTATCGCGCCAGGACGCGTTGGCATTGGTTGCATTTGACGCTGCTGTTCTTGGTTTATTGCGCCGCCATTTTCGGCGGCCTTGCGGTGTCGCGTTCGTTCAAGGTCCACAACGCATGGAAGCAGGCGTATGTGCAGTTGGAGGGGCGTTACGAGAAGGCGATCCGCGAAGCGGAAGAATTGAAGTACGGCCGCCGCGACAGCATTCGTCCGGGACTGGATACGGTCGCGGGGATCACCAATGAATTGAACAACGAACTCTTGGGGCGTGGCCGTGTTTGGGAAAATGTTTCGGTTGCGCAGAGCGGCGCAAATTTCGTTGTGACGGTTCCGGCCCCTGCGGCGGAAGGGGCTGCAGCGCCCCCCGCAGAGAATCAGTTGAGCGAAGGCAAAGTGGTTTTTGCCTTTTTGGAACGGCCGGTCGTCGGAGTTGCGGATGCGACCTCGGGCACGGAATTTCTTGGAACCTTTTCCGTCGTCTCGGTGAACGGCAACCAGGCCACCTTGCAGCCGATTCTCACCGTCGCGCAGACACAACGGACGTTGGTGGTGGATCCGGCGACGGGACAGCCGCAATTAGACGAACAGGCAAAGCCGCTGGTCGACGCGCGGGCGATTTTTCCGGACTTGGCTGCCGAAATCGGTACGCCAAGCGGACTGTGGTCGTTGTACGAAACGATGCCGGCCGATTTGCGAGATACCTTCAAACGGGTCGGCGAGATCACCATCGATCCGCAGGAAGAAAACGTCAACTTCGATGATTACCAGCAGCAATACCGGGCGGTGTTGCAGCAATTCATGCCTCCCGAGAAATACGGCTTGGATCTGGCCGATCCGGCGCAAGCCGCCGTGTACGAGCGGTTGATCGATCGCTACGCCTTTGACATGATGCGGCTCAGCGACATCAACGAGTGGATTTCACGGCACAACGACACCCGCCAGGTGAAGGAATTTTCCCCCGGTTTGGAGGAGCGGTTTCAGCGGCTGAAATTCTCGGAGCGTTCGCAGGAATTCGAAGTCGATACGGACACCGGGACCGTGAAAGATCCCGGGATCTTCGACGGTCAAGGCCGCGCGGTATTGAACGAATTGAAAGTGGGCGGGAAATATCGAGTCGACAAGGACGGGGTGTTGATCGTCGACGCCGATACCGCCACGCGGCTCCAATCGGAAGGCAATCGGTTTGTGAACGAAGGAGAAGTCTACGTTCGCCGACTCAACGATTTTGCCGCCCTGGAATCTTCGTATACGGCGCAATTGGATGATCTGTTTGCCGCGCGGTTGGCACTCTACAACGAAATCGTTTCCTTGCAGGCAACCGATGCGGACCTGCAGAGCCAAGAGCGGCAGCGAACCACCTATTTTGATCAGCTCTCCCGCGACGCCGAGAATTTGAACAAGGACTTCGACACGATTTCTCAGTTGCTCGCCCAACGTCAGACCGAAGTGACCGACTTGAAGGATCAGATCAATAAGCTGTACAAAGTCATCCAGGTGCGTTACCAGGAAATTAAGGAACGCACCGAATCGATGGTGCAAACCAGCCAATAGGTTGCGCGAACCGGGTGGACCGGTCCGTGACGCTTGCGTTCACCGCGACCGACCGGCGCCGTTCCGTCTTCGAGGGTTGCGCGAGTCGTGTGCGCCGTGGCGGGGCGTCTTCGCGCTTTGCGTCCTGTGGTGCACCCCAGGCTGGGGCCAGGAAAGCGATCGACCCCCCAACATCGTGATCTTTTTCGCGGACGATCTGGGGTATGCGGACGTCGGGTGTTTCCACGACTCCGACCAGGGGCCTCTGGGATACGCGACCCCCGAAATCGATCGACTCGCCCGGCGCGGGCGTCGGTTCACCGACTTTCTCGTGTCCAGCGCCGTTTGTTCGGCATCCCGGGCCGCGTTGCTCACCGGGTGTCTGCATGCCCGCCTGGGGATTCATGGCGCCTTCGGTCCAGACGCAAAGCAGGGGATCCGCGCCGGCGAAGTGACGCTCGGGGAGTTGTGTCGCAAACGCGGATACGCAACCGCCTGCGTCGGCAAATGGCATCTGGGTCACCACCCGCAGTTTCTTCCGTTGCAAAACGGCTTTGACGAGTACTTTGGGTTGCCGTATTCGAATGACATGTGGCCCCTGCACCCTGACCTGGTGCAACTGCCCCCGGAAATGCAGAAGCGCAAGCAGGGGTATCCACCGCTCCCGTTGTACCAGGGGAACGAGATCCTGGATGCGGAGATCACTGCGGACGATCAGCAGATGTTGGCCGCACAGTACACGGAACGGGCGGTCGACTTTATCGATCGCCATCGCGACCGGCCGTTTTTTCTGTACGTTGCCCCCGCCATGGTCCACGTTCCGTTGTTTGCCTCGCCGCCGTTCGCCGGCCGCACCGCACGTGGCTTATTCGGCGACGCCCTGGAAGAACTCGATGCGTCGCTGGGCCAGGTGGTGGCCGCTTTGGATCGCCATGGGCTGCGCGAGAATACGTTGGTGATTTTCACCTCGGATAACGGACCGTGGTTGAGTTACGGCGATCACGCGGGGTCGGCGGGTCGCTTTCGCGAGGGTAAAGGAACTGCCTTTGAAGGGGGGGTGCGCGTTCCCGCCATTTTTTCTTGGCCCGGAAAGATTCCCACGGACACCGTGTGCTCCGAGTTGGCTTGCACAATCGATCTTTGGCCGACGATTTGCCGGATTATCGGTGGACAGACCCCGGACCATCGGATCGATGGCCACGACTTGGGTCCGTTGCTGTCCGGGGAACAAGGGGCCCTTTCCCCGCACGAGTCCCTGCCGCTGCACTATGGTGGCCAACTCCGCGCGATTCGCGATCGGCAATGGAAGCTGCATTTCCCTCACACGTACCAATCGTTGGACGGGCAACCCGGGGGAACGGAGGGCAAGCCCGCGCCGTACCAGCAGCGAAGAATCGGTTTGGAGTTGTACGACCTCCACGCGGATCCGAGCGAAAGCGTCAACGTCGCCGCCGAGCACCCCGATGTGGTGATCCGATTGCAAACAGCCGCCGAATCCTGGCGCGAAGAGCTGGGCGATCAGCTCACCCAGCACAAGGGTCGCGGTGTTCGCCCGCCAGATCGAATCTCCGACGAGAAGTGACTCACCCTGGCAATCGCGGTTTGGAGCGGGCTGCCAATGAGCCGCCTAGCGCTTGTCGCCTGGTGAAAAAATAGGCCGGAAACAACGAGGCCTTGCGACGACTTCCACCGCGAACCATTCCGCGCTGAATCACCGCGGTGCCGGAACCATAGTGCCGGAACCATAGTGCCGGAACCGCGAAGACTTGTTCCGGCCTACCCCATCGTTTTCTCCACAGGTTGCTAACCTGGGGTTCCTTAGACTTGTGCGCCGGCTGAAACTATAGGCGAGCGCCAAACGGCCGAGGTTAGCGCGATGGGGCGACACACTTGGTCACAGGGTCGACTAGAGTGAACTCGTTCGTCCGCCGTCGACCGGCAAGTTAATTCCGTTGATGTAGCTGGCGGCAGGCGAAGCGAGAAAAGCGACCGCGGCGGCGATTTCGCTGGGATCGGCAAACCGCCCCAAAGGGACCTCGCGAGCCATCGCACCGGCCACCTGTTCGGGCGTCAATTGCTCGCGTTCCGCCTTGCCTTGAATCAGGGCATCCAGCCGTCCGGTCGACGTGAATCCGGGCAGGACGTTGTTCACGGTGATATGGTAGGGACCCAACTCCCACGCCAACGTCTTGGCCCAGCTGGCCATCGCGCCGCGAATCGTGTTCGAGACGCCCAACCCCGGGATCGGTTGTTTGACCGACGTGGAGATGATATTCACGATTCGCCCGTAACGCTGAGCGATCATACGCGGGGCGATGGCCTGCACCAGCAGTTGGCTGGCCAAGAGATGGCTGGTGAAAGCCGTTTCGTATTGTTCCGGTGTCGCCTCCAAGGCAGTCCCTGCGGGTGGACCGCCGCTGTTGTTGACCAAGACGTGCAAGGTGGGTACGGACTTGACGATATCGGCTGCAACCCGCGCCACCGCGTGGCGGTCGGTAAAGTCCAGAGCAAAGTAATGATGCTCTTGACCGTCGCGCGTGGATAATTTGTCGCGAGTCGCCTGCAATCGTGCCGGGTCACGGGCGACCAGAATCACCGACGCGCCCAAGTCCGCCAACGCACGTGCCGTCGCCGATCCGATTCCCTGCGAACTGCCGCAAACCACGGCAATCTGCTGATGTAAACTCAATTTCATCGCGAATGGTCCCAGCGGGTCGGGAAAGCACCTGGAGAGAAGCCGCAGCATAACGCGGCGCTTGATGCATGTCACCCCGCCTGCCTGCGTCCTGTTCGGCGCATAAAAAAAGCTCTCGGTAAAATACGAATCCCAGGGGGGGTAGGATTGCACATTTTAGCCGAGAGCGATTGGTCGAGCGGGCCGCTCATCCGTGAAGCTGCGCCGTCGTCGAACGGAACTGGCTCGTTCTCGCCGCCTTTGCCAAGCTTCCGTGCTATGGCGTTTCCGCGGCGTTCAAATTCGTCGGTGAAAACACCTCCATGATTTCGCCGTCAAACTTTGCGAACGATGCCGCCGCCGCTTTTAGGTTTTGACTCCCTCGGTCGGCGACGATCGCGGAAAGTTACTTCAACGCCCCGCAAAGGTCAAGGGCGAAGTTTCACTTTTTAAAATCAACTTTCCGCCGCCGCCATCCGTCGGCCGCGTGACTCCCGAATCGCCAGTTTCCACGGCATTCACGCCTTACCGATTCATTCGGTTCTCTGCAGATCTCCGCCGCGCTGCCGACAGGAACCACCAGGCATTCCGCAAGCGATACAATGCACAAGCCATCACGTGCTATCATCCAGCCAATGTAGAACAATTGTCCTCAATTGTTCGGTCCCCGGAGTGCTGGAACAATTGAGGACAACTGTTCTACAATCCAATTGTTCTGCCCTGATTCGTCAACTCCTTCTGAGGATCTTGCGATGTTTCGTCGAGCACACTGCGCGTGGATTTGCGGGCTATTGATCGGAGCCAGTTGGTCGTCACCCGGTATCGCTCAAGATCCAGCTCCGCCAGACGAGGCGA
Source organism: Pirellulaceae bacterium (assembly GCA_041740495.1). Lineage (GTDB taxonomy): Bacteria > Planctomycetota > Planctomycetia > Pirellulales > Pirellulaceae > JANMEB01. The sequence continues at coordinate 7,838 of JBGSLW010000264.1, read as the reverse complement.
CACAGGCGCGTTTTGAACTTTTGAGCAAAACCTTGTCGGGCGCCAAACTTTCGGGCAGTTTCACCGTCGTCGGGAAGGAGGCTGGCGACTTGACCCGCGAGGAATATCACATCCTCGAATGCAAAAAAATGGACGAGGGCAACCTGTGGATGATCAAGGCGCGGATCAAATACGGAGAGCATGACGTCACGGTCCCGATCCCGCTGCCGATTGAATGGGCAGGATCGACGCCGGTCATCAGCCTGGATAATTTCGAGGTTCCCCTGATGGGGACGTTTGATGCGCAGGTGTTGTTCGATCTGGACAAGAAGCAATACGCCGGCACCTGGTCGCACGGCGAGGTCGGTGGGCATCTGTTCGGCGTGATCATCCCCAACAAAGCAGAGGCCAGCGCGACGTCGCCGGCGCCGGCCGACTCGAAAAAGTAAAAGGCCGTCGCCATGTTCACGGATCTGTTTCGCTACAACCGGTGGGCCAACCACAAGTTGCTGATGTTGTGCGAGGGACTCCGCGACTCCGAATGGGATCATCCGGTACCGATGGGCTTCGGCACGTTGCGGGCGACGCTATTTCATTTGGTGGTGGCGGATGAACTGTGGCAGGACCGGTTTGACGGCCGACCTTGGGCCCCACTTCCCGCGCAGGATCAAGGCGTTTCGTGGGCGGATCTGCGCGAGCGGATGGAAGCCGTCGCCCTGCGTCGCGACCGAACGCTCCAGCACGAACTCGATTCTGACTATCGCCGTTGGGTTGAGTACGTCAACACGGAGCGGCAGGCGCACCGCAATCGCTTGGGCGATCTTCTGCTCCATCTGGCAAACCACTCGATACACCACCGGGCTCAGGCTCTGAACATGTTGCGCCGGTTCGAACGAACGGCAGCAGGCGGATTGGACTATTTGTTCTACAAGTTAGCGCATCCCTCCGTTCCGGCGACGCCGGAGACTCGGGAGTTGGCCCAACGCTGGCAGCTGGAGGTTGGCGCCGAACTGGCGCCGGTCCCCAGTTTCTCCGCCGAACGAATCCGGCAATATTGCGACTATGGAAATTGGGCGACCGATTTGTTGGCCTCCGCCGCAGAGGGGCTCGATGCCGCCGCGTGGTCGCGCGACTTCGCAATCGGTCCGGGGTCGCTGCGGAAAACGCTCAGCCACCTGACGGACGCGGAACGCTGGTGGATGCAAAATCAAGTTGGGGCGACGGGCGAATTCACCGCGTTGCCCGACACGATTTCTGCCGTCGACCTGCGGGCCGCATGGCGGCAACATGCAACGGACCGCGCGCAGTGGTTGGCGACGCAGACCGATGCATCGCTGAGAGAGCCCGTGGAAGGGGAGATTCCCGGTGGACGATTGCGATTTCGTCGCGGAGAGATTTGCGTGCAACTGTGCGGCCATGGAACCCACCACCGCGCCCAAGTCGTCAACATGTTCCGCCAACTTGGCCGCCAGATCGTTCCGCTCGATTTCGTCGCGTGGATCCGCTTGGGGTCGCCTCAGCCAGCCCCGGTTCCGGTGTGAGGGGGCGGAGAATTCGGATCCCACGCCCCCCTTTGAACGACGCGGCTTTTGGGGGATACTGGGCTGGAGATGTCACCGTCGCCTGTCGTCGTCTGAAATTCAAGGGAAATCGCCATGAACCGACCGAATGCAGTCACGTTTAAGGGCACGCCGATGACGTTGGCGGGCGAAGAAGTCAAAGTCGGCCAAGCGGCCCCCGAATTCACCCTGCACTACTTTGATGGGGGATTGAAGCCGTTGACGTTGGCGGATTTGTGCGGCAAGCCAACTTTGCTCAGCGTCGTACCCTCGTTGGACACTGGAGTCTGCGCCATGCAGACCAAGAAGTTCAATGAACAACTCGCCGAATTGGGCAACGAGATCAACGCATTGACCGTCAGCTTGGACTTGCCGTTCGCGCAAGGCCGCTTCTGCACGGAAAACAAGATCGCGAACATGCGTTGGGCCAGCGATTACAACAACCGAAATTTCGGCAAGAGCTGGGGATTGTTGATCGAGGAACTCAAACTGCTAGCTCGCAGCGTCTATGTCCTGGACCCGCAAGGAAAAATCGTTCACGCGGAGTTGGTGAAAGAGGTCACGCATGAGCCCAACTACGATTCGGCTCTGAAAGCCCTCAAGGGGCTCTTGGCCACGACGTAACCGTTCACGAGCCGGGGGTCGGACCCCTTATAGTGAGCCCAACGTGTTCCACTCCGTGAACGCTTACCGACGACGTGAGCCCACGTCTCGGTGGTGAAGGGGCATGCGTGTTTGCCCTTGCTCTATTTCTGGCAATTCTGTAATTCCCCGGGCGTTCGCCGTATTCTCCCCGGAACTACAGGTTGCGTCATGTCCGAAGCCGAGGCCACTCCGACAACACGAATTTCGCGGTCGTTGATCGGACGACTTGTCGCAGTCGGGCTGTTCTTGACCGTCGGGACGTTGGCGGTGGTGCATACGGTGAATCGCCGCGTACCACAGCCGGTGGATTCGAACGGAAACGTCGCCGACACCGGTGGGACGGCTGCCGACGGAGAGGCGACTCCGGAACCGACGCCCGACTCGAACTCTCCCGCCGGGGGACTCGCAGCAACACCAACGCATGGGACCGCTGCACTCAAAGTTGCGGTGACCGACCAGGACTCGCAGGCGGATCAGGATAGCAACAACGCCCCCCCCTCGTCGGGCGGCGCCGCCGCAAGCAACCCGCCTCCGCTGGGGATGGCAACACTCAAACCCATAAACCCCAATTCCAATCCTCCTCAGCTCAACGCCTTATTGTCCAAGCCGTCGGTGCCAAAGTCGGAATCGAGCCTCGATCGACAACCGCCGCCGATTGTCAGCGGATCGATTACTGTGGAGCCCGAGCAGGAGACGGAAAAAGTGGATTCCGGCTCCGAACGAGTAGCGGCAGATGCGAACCGGCCGAGCGGAATTCCTCCGACAACCTTTTCTGGCAACGCACAACCTCCACCGATCATTCCTGGCGACACCGCGATGTCTCTGGGCGATACCCCGCCGTCGGCGGGTCGCCTAACGGCATCCGCGGCACCCCCGATGCTCACCAACACGTCGCTCGGCGGAAAATCCAACATGCCAGCGCTGGGAACTGGGGATACGGCGTCGCCGTCCGATCCGCCGGGAAATCCGAGGAGAAACGAAGTTGCCGAATTGGCCGCGGACGACCAAACTTCGGCTGCGGCCCGCGCCGCCCCGTTGAAGCCGAGCGTGACACCCTACGACAATCCGACGGCGGCCACTCCGGACTCGTCCTTTGCGCCGACTGCGAATCCGCCCGAACCATGGCCCAATCCTCCCGCGACGTCGACTTCGCAGGGCGCGTTGCGCGCGCCGACACTCGGGCTGAATGCGGCGCCCCAGCCATCGACGACCGCGAATCGATCGGCGCTTCCCCCGACGCCGTTGCGAAGTGAGCCAACGCCGTCTGTCGGTACGGGAGAGTTCTCAACCCAACGACCGTTGTCCGCGGAAGTACCACGGGCCCCCATGGCAATTCCCACAGCGGCCCGTTCTTTACCCGGTGAGGCGATTCTGCAAGGCCCCCAGAATCCGGCATTGAAGATCCAAAAGGTCGCCCCCTCCGAGGTGCAGGTCGGCCAGGTGGCTGATTTCCAAATCATCCTGCAAAACGATTCGAATAACGCCATCAATGGGATCGTAGTCCACGATCGCGTCCCCGACGGCGCCGCATTGATCGCCAGCGAACCAACCGCCGAGCGAATGTCGGACGGCACCCTGGTCTGGAATATCGCCTCGTTGGCTGCCAACCAGTCGACGACGATCCAACTCAAACTGCGGGCCGACCGCCCGGGGCAATTCGGCAGCGTGGCCCAAGTCACCTTCTCCGCATTGGCGACCGCCACGACCCGCTGCACCAAGCCTGTCCTGGAACTGCAAGTCGACAGTCAGCCGCAGGCGTTGATCGGCGACGAAGTGGCCTTCGACATTACCGTGCGAAACACCGGTGACGGTCCGGCGCGCAACGTCTACCTGCAGGAAGCAGTCCCCTCCGGACTGGAGTTCCCCAACGGTCTGTCGCAAATCGAATATGACTTGGGAACGCTGGCCCCCGGAGATCAGAAGCAAGTGCAGCTGAAGTTGAAAGCCGCCAAAGTCGGGATGGTCCTCAATCGGATCGTCGCCTTGGGGGATGGCGATTTGCAGGTCAGCGACGAGGCCGAACTGCTGATCGTAGCACCGGACCTGCAAGTCACCGCCGACGGACCGTCTCGCAAATACGTGCAACGAGAAGCATCGTATCAGTTCGCGGTCACCAACCGGGGAACCGCGAAAGCTACCAACGTCAATCTGGTCGCTGCGCTGCCCAAGGGGTTGCAATTCGTGCAAGCCAACAACTACGGCCAGTACGACGCCCCCTCGCATTCAGTCTACTGGAGCATGCCCGATCTGGCCGCCAGCCTGGTGGGGAAGGTCGAACTGGTGACGCTACCCATCCAGCCCGGTAATCAGACGATCGACTTTCGCGTCACGGCAGATCTGAACCAACAAGCGGCGACTCAGGTCGCGACCGACGTCGAAGCGGTGGTTGAAGTTGCCTGCGAAATCGACGACGTGGAAGATCCCATCGAAATCGGAAGCCAAACGATCTACAACGTCCGCGTTGTCAACGAAGGGAATCACCCAGCCTCCCAAGTGCGTTTGGTGATCGACTTTCCGCCGGGGATCACACCCCTCCAAGTCGGCGGTGGACTACGCTCTCAGGTCCAAGGCCAACGCGTGGTCTTCGAACCGATCTCGCGTCTAGACGCCAGCCAGGAAACAGTCGTTTCGATCACCGCGCGCGGCGACTCGTCCGGCGACCATCGCGTGGTGGCGAGTTTGGCTACCGCGGGACGTGAATCCCCGATCTCGAAGGAAGAATCTACCCGAGTCTACTCGGATCGCGACGCACCCTGACCATGGATCGTTGCATCGGCAGTATTCGGCCGCCGCGCCGATGCGCCGAAAGTACGGGGCCGCCGCGCCACCGTTCCGTCCCGTCATTCCTGCGGAGGCAGGAATCCACGCCGTTGCCAACCATCGTCTTTCCCCGCATGCAGGAATCCAGCGGTGGATTTCCGCTGTCACTCGCCGCGGAATAGCTTAAAATGACTTCTAGTGCACGGTCTGGGTCAGCCTCGCGGCACAAACGCTGTTGGCATGACCTCGGACACCGACTTGACGTGCAGCCACCGTAATCCAAGATCGACCACACGCTCGTCCGCCGAATGGTCTGCGGCAACATTCGTGCAGCCGCGGCCGGGGGGTCACTCGAGCGAGGAAATAGCAGCTTACCAGTACCGGCAGCTTATGAAACTGACGTTCGGACAACACCTCCAGCAAAAGCAGGTGCAGACGCTGGCGCCGCGGATGATCCAGTCGATGGAAATCCTGCAGATGCCTTCGCAAGAGCTGGAGGATCGGATCGACCAGGAGCTGAGCGAGAACCCGGTACTGGAGATGCGGGCCGATGATCCGATGGCCCCCAGCGAGACCCCCACGAACAACGAGCCGACGCGGGACGTGGGCGAGCGCGAGTTGGTGGTGGACGACGCCCACAACAACGCGGAGGACTTCGAGCGACTCAGCAATTTGGACCAGGATATCCCCGATCATTTCGACGAGCGTCCACGCATCTCGTCGAATCGGATCCAAGAGGCCAGCGATCGGGCCCACGACTTGATCGCCAATGTGGCGGATCGGGCAGAGACGCTGCAAGAGCACTTGTTGCTGCAACTGCACGAAATGGAAATCGAGCCGGAATTGATGAAGATGTGCGAGCGGATTATCTCCGCGTTGTCCGCTGAAAACGGCGGCTACCTGCAGACGAGCCTCGCCGACCTGCTCCCGCCCAACGCAGATGCCAACCAGATGGAAATTGCGACCGAGGCGCTACACATCGTCCAAAGCCTCGATCCGCCCGGCGTCGCAGGGCGCGACCTTAAGGAGTGCTTGCTCCTGCAGTTGACGCCGGACACGCCGTTCTACGACAAATTGCGAATGCTGATTCTGAATCATTTGGAGGACCTCCGCGACAACCGCCTCCCTCAGATCAGCAAGACCACGGGCTATTCGATCGACGAAATCCACGAAGTGTGGGATCAGCTGAAAAAGCTCAACCCCAAGCCGGCTGGGCGCTTCGCCGAAGAATTCGTGCCGACGGTCAAGCCCGACGTATTTTTGGATGTCGACGAGCACGGCGAATTCTCCGTGCGGATGGAGGAAGGGCCGGCCCGAAACCTGTTCATCAACGAATACTACTTGAAACGACTCGCCAACGACAAAGCGACGAGCGAAGAGAAAGAGTTCATTCGGCGAAAAATCAATTCGGCTCAATGGCTGATCGAGTCGATTCAGCAGCGCCGCTCCACGTTGATGCGAGTCTCCCAGGCGATCATGGAACATCAACGTGCGTTCCTGGAACGCGGCCCGGAGGCGATCGAACCGCTCAAGATGCAACAGATCGCCGAGCGCGTCGGCGTGCATATCACGACGGTCAGTCGCGCTGTGGATGACAAGTGGATCGAGACGCCACGCGGGATTTTTCCGCTCCGCGGTTTCTTTGTGGGGGGCACTCGGACCGACGATGGCGATGATGTCGCCTGGGATACGATCCGCATCAAACTGCAGGAGGTCGTCGACAAGGAAGATAAGTCGCGTCCGCTCAGCGACGACGAGATCGTCAAACGGCTCAAGAGCCAGGGGTTGAATGTCGCCCGCCGAACCGTGACCAAGTATCGAATCAAAATGGGAATCCCCAGCTCGCGCCAACGCCGCGATTGGTCCAAACACGCTTGACCCATGGCCGACGACTATTATCAAATTCTGGGCGTGTCGCGGAACGCGTCCGAAAACGAAATCCAAAAGGCGTACCGCCGCCTGGCGCGCAAACACCACCCCGACTTGGCCGAAGACAAAAAACTGGCCAAGGAGAAGTTCCAGAAAATTCAGCAGGCCTACGACGTTTTGAGTGACGCGGAAAAGCGGAAGCTCTACGATCAGCTCGGTCCAAACTTTGAATCGTATGCCCAGGCCAACCGCTCCGGCCCGCAAAGTGGGGGAGGCCCTGGGTTTGACTTCCGCGATATCTTCGGGCAGGAAGCGGGTGGCGGCGCGGGTGGCGGCGATGGAATGCCACTGGAAGAAATCCTCCGCCAGTTTGGTTTCCGCGGCAGCGCCGCCGGCGGACGTCGCCCGAGTCCATTCGACTTCGAAACGGGGACGGAGCCGCGCGAGGCGCCCGCACCACCCCCTCAGCGTCAGGATGTCACGATCCCATTTCACACTGCGGTGTTGGGCGGCAAACACCAGATCCAACTCCTGCGCGCCGATGGCAAGACGCATTCGATTTCGGTGACGATTCCCGCCGGGATCGAAGATGGAAGGACGCTTCGTCTCCGCGGGCAGGGAGAGCAGTTGTCCAACGGGCAAGCCGGAGACTTGATTGTCCGCATTCGCGTGGCGCCCCACCCTTGCTTCAAGAGGCACGGCAAAAACCTGCACGTGGTCCTCCCTGTCACGGTCGGCGAAGCGATCGAGGGAGGCAAAATCGAATTGCCCACCCCCCACGGCGACGTCACGCTCTCAGTCCCCCCCAATAGCTCCAGCGGCCGACAAATGCGGCTCAAGGGGATGGGAATTCGCCCCGCCAAGGAGCCGGCCGGGGACCTGATCGCAGAATTGCAAATCGTCTTGCCCGAATCGGTCGACGCCGCCCAATCGGAGGCACTCCGGGAAATTGCCGCCCGCATCGGCCCCTACGACCCACGCCGCAAGCTGCAATGGTAACCAGCGTTGCGCGACGCTCCGCGTCGC
>JBGSLW010000263.1:0-7829 GCA_041740495.1 Pirellulaceae bacterium | reverse complement strand
GGCGCCGCGGCCTCCGCCGCCACCGCCTCTCCGGCCGCGTCCTCCTCCGCCGCCGGCCGAGATTCGCACGCCCAATTCGGTCATTTTGGCCTGGAGCGCCTGGCGATCCAGTGTCCGGGTCCCCGCCATCAGGAGGCTGGGGAGCATCCCCGCCGCGGTCGATTTGTCGCGGAGCGAGTCGGGATTGCCGTAGCGCAAGGTCAGCGTGGCCGTGACGGTCTCGCCCCGATTCTTCTTGGGAAGCAAGCCGACATTCAATCCGTGGATTTGAAATTGCCTGAGCCGGGCGTCGAGATTTTCGGGCGATGGATCGAAAGCTTCGCCTGACTCCATGGCCGCCCCGCCTTCGTAGGCGTTGACCAATTCCGCGATCGACTCGACCGATGGGATCTCCGCCCGCAGCGGTGCGGTGGTCGGGATGAACACCCCCAGTGTTCGATTATGCGGCGGAAAGTACGTTTGAGCCACGCGCCGCACATCCGCGGGCGTCACTTCCTGCACGCGATCGCGCTGGATGAACAGCAAACGCCAATCTCCCAGCGAGGAAGCGCTACTGAGCGCCGAGGCCATTCGACCGGCGTCGACCATCAACAATTCCGCGACCCGTTGCGCGCGCATTTTGGCGCGAGCGACCGCTTCGGCATCCACATCCAAGTTCGCCAAATTGTCGAGAGTTCGCACCATTGCCGTGCGAGCATTTTCCAATTGCCCTTCCGCCGGTTGTACCGAAACCATGAACAATCCAGGATCATGCGCATTTTCCGCTCGTCCCGCAGCGCTGGTCGCGATCTTGGGTTCGATCAGCTCCCGTTCCAACAGGCCGACTTTGTCTTCCGAGATGACGCTGGCCAGGATGGACAGCGGCGCCCAATCGGGATGCGCCGCTGCTGGCATGTGGTAGGCGGCCACCAAGGAGCCGATTTGCCCGACGCGCCGCAACTCCACCAAGCGCTCTCCATCCTGAGGGGGTTCGATCGTGTAGGTCCGCGGAAGCGTCCGCTCCGGCTTGGGAATCGACCCCAAATAGCGGTCGACCAATTCCAACGCCTTGGCGGGTTGAAACCGACCGGTGACGATCAGCACCACGTTGTCGGGTTGGTAGTACTTGCGATAGAAAGCCTGCAAGTTGTCGATCGGAACTCGCTCGATATCGCTGCGGTTGCCGATCGTCGTCTTGCCGTAGTTATGCCATTCAAAGGCAGCCGACATCACCCGGTCGGACAGGACGCCTTGTGGGCTATTTTCCCCTCGCTCGAACTCGTTGCGCACGACCGAAAACTCGGAGAGCAGATCGTCGCGGCGGATGAAGCTGTTGACCAGTCGATCGCATTCCAGGTGGATCGCAAACTCCAGATTTTCGTCGGTCGCCGGAACGGTCTCGAAGTAGTTGGTTCGGTCTTGATTGGTCGTGCCATTGAAGCTGGCCCCGTGGTCGCGGAGCGCCGTGGGGACGTCAGGGAAAGTCGGGGTCCCTTTGAAAACCATATGTTCCAGCAAGTGGGCCATTCCGGCCTCACCATACCCTTCGTGCCGGGAACCGACGAGGACCGTCATGTTGACGGTGATCGTCGGCTTGGAGGCCTCAGGAAACAGCAGCACCCGCGCCCCGTTGGGCCAGCGGTATTCGGTGACCCCTTCGACGCTGGCGACCTTTTCATAGCCGCTCTGCCCCCAGGTCAGGGACGAGATCAACCAAAGCGAGCCGAGCAGAAGAATGCGGTGCATGGACGCCTCCTGGAAAACAGAGCGACGATCGGTGGGGTGATCGACGCATTGTAGCCCGCCGTCAGCGGCGCCTCAACCAAACGCCTCGGAAACGGTGGCGGGTCGAATCATCCGCCGGTCGCCACTCACCTGGCCGTCGTCGGGCTGACACCGCTTAGGCGAACCGCGGGTGCGACGACGCGCCCGAAGAAACCGCCGAGGGGCCCAAGAAAGCCCCTTCGGTCACGCAGCAAAATGATCGCGGCACGGCGTAGAACGGACGTCGGCGCCGTTCGACTCGCGACCCGCGGCGGCGCCGATTTCCCGCAAGCGGACGCCGTCGGTTGCAAAACTGGCGAGTTGTGCCGGGTCGTGCTGAAACGGTTGCAACGGCGCTAACGTGACGATGCGAAGCTCGCGCCATCTGGCGTCGGAACCGCTCGATTCCAACTTCATACGCGCGGTGATTCGAAACTGCTGTTTTCCGCCAAAATTGTCGGCATGGGGAGTCCAGCTGACGGGAAACTCTTGCTCGCCGATCCGGATCCGAAGCGTCTTCAGGATTTCGTACGACAGGACATACCGCGCCACAAAGGAAAACTCGTACTCGACGTCGGGTCGCATCGGCAAGAAGACGGAAGCCGAGGATTCGGGCCCAGCCCAGCGCAAGGTTTGACCGGTAGGTAAATGCGTTCTGGGGTACCACCCCGCCATCCAGACGGCGTTGGCGAAATCGACTTGCAAATCGAATCCTGGCGTCGCCGAATTTTGCGATGCACAAAACGCATGGTTCAAATACACGCGGACTTGGTGCGACTCGGGTCGGTCCCCGTAGTGGGCGAGCAATTCGTCGAGCTGGTCGAGGGACAATCCCCGGCATCCTGCACGCTTGGCCAAGTCGAGAAAACGCCTACGAAACAACTCTTGCGCGAATTCGTATAACTGCATGTCGTAGCGTTCTGTCTCGGCCACGACTTGCCACTCGTGTGGATCAAGTTGGGTTTTGCCGCGCGCGATCGAGCTTGGCGTGCGGTTGAAGTGGTGTTGTAGAGGACGTGCCGGCGACTGCAGTTCCTGACAGAGCGCATCGATCGACGCCGCCATCCACTCGCAGACGCCGACGAACTCCATTCGGGCCAAGCTGTGCTTTGCGCGTTCCAACTCCGCGTCCCCGATCAGAATCCGTTCCGTGTGGGGAAATACGCCCGCCAGATACCGAGTCTGCAAATTGTCGCTGAACCCGAGGAATTCCTCCTGGCCGCACAGGTGCGGCAGGCTCGTGTCGATGCAGCGGTTGTAGAACTCGATCCAGCCCCATTGTTGATTGCGCTCGGCGATCGCAACCAGCTCTGGGTAGCGATTCCGATTGAAGTCGTGTTGGGAGATCAGCCGGCGAACGGGGTGCCGCAGCCAGGTGACCGTCGGCACATGATGCCCCAGATAGTCAAAGAGCTTCCAGCCAAAGTGCCCCGAAAAAAACCGCCGATGTTGAAGCAGCTCCGGCGTCTCACGGGCCACTTCATCCAGAATGTAACAAGGAAGCCAGGCATCGCGATCGAACAACTCTTCCAGCCAATAACGGATACTGGTCCCGGCGGTCTTCGGAATATGGAAGAAGTAGAGTGCCTCGAGCGGTCGAGGCAACGGATTGTCGTCGGTTTGCATGGTTCGCGACCCGCTGTCGGGAGCGGGCCTCCTTCGGTTCTTTGCTCGGCGAATCCGCTCCAACCCATTCGGCCGTGGGTGGCATGGACCCTCGGTTGGTTGACCCTCGGTTCGTCGCGGGAGATCCCTTCGAGGGATGGCCCCGGCCAGGTCATGCGGCGCGGCGTTGGGCCTCCGCCGACTTGCGGACAAACACGGAGTCCTTCTGCTCCAGGCGACCTGTATGGGGATGCCGCCATCCTTCGGTCTCATCGACCAGGACAAATCCCAGTTGCTCGGCGATATCCAACATTTCGCGGTAGGTTTTGGCCTGCGGGTGTTCGCGTTCGAGCGTCAATTCGAGAATCAACGCGTCGACAAATTCGGCGATGAACGACCGCCCCCCCGCCAGCACCAGGTGTTCCGCGAACTGGACGTCGACCTTCAGCAAGGTTCGCCCGCGGAGGTTCTTTTGCCGAGCCAACTCATCCAGCGTCAGCAACGGGACGGATACCGTCGTCGACTTGCGGATCTTTTCGTCGACTTTCAGCAGCGACGAACCGTACAGGTCTCCGGAAACCAGGATCTCGGTCTGGCCGCTGCGATCGCTGAGTGCCGCTTCGACCACTTCCGCGTTGGGGATTGCCTGCAGGTAATGTTCACGTGAGCTGCGATCGTAGCGGGAGTAGAGAGGGTCGACCAACAGGTAGCGAGCCTGCTTGAACAGCGTGGCGGCGGTCCAGGACCAGATTCCGGTCGAGGCGCCGACGTCGATCACGATCTCGGGCTGCACACCCTGCCGCTGGAGTCGCTGCAGCATCTGCCACGTCGACTTGAACGACCAGTTGATTGCGGGGGGCGGCGACGACTCGAAGAACCAGCAGAATTCACCTGGTTGAGGGCTGAACAGGGATTCGAATCGTTGATCGGCCAAGCGATTTTGATCGAGCGAACTCCACATCCAGCGATCGACATCCCCCGCCGCAAACGTGGCGGCGACCGCTTGACCGTTGCGGCGAGACGTCGCTTGGGCCGCGGGTTGCACGATTTCTGCCGCTGCTCGTTTCAACGCCGACCCTTCGTAACCGACGGTCTTTCCCAATCCAAATCGTTCGATGAACCGCGCCGCCGCCGTCTGCGGACTTCCCAAGACAATCACCGGTAGATGAGCAGTGGCAACCACAAACGGGACGCGACTGGGCAGGCTGAGGCGGGCGATACTCTCCCGAGCTTCGTCCCCCCCCAAATTGCCCGAAGGCATCAGGGCAAAGGGACGACGTCGCAGCTCTTGCACCAGATCGTCCCCCCACAACGCGTCGTGCAGATGAATGCCATCCTTGGCCAGATCCTGAACCGAGCCCTTGAGCCAGACCGCCTCCGGGTTATTGCTGTACCAATCGACTTGCAAGCCGCTCTGGCGGATGGTTCGTCGCAACAACTCGAGCCAACTCCGGTCCCAGATATTGCCGATCAGAATCCCGCGGTGCGCATCGTCTGCGGAGGGTGATCGGCGGCGCCAGGCGGTCGTCAAACGCCGCCACGCCCGCTGCTTCCAACCCCCTCCCCGAAGCCGGTCCAGGTCGGCTTCGACCAATTTCGGCGGGATCAGCGCATCGGGAACGATCGGCGGCAGCAAGTAGATCTTGCGCCCAAACCGCTGCTCATAGGCCTGCCGCATCTCCGGCGAAATCGCCAATACCAAATCGGACTTCTCAATCGCCTCGGCGCACGTAGCATTTGGAATCTCCGAGCTGAACAGGCAATTGTCGTCCATCACGTGCAGGCAAATCTGTGTTTTGAACAGATCCTTGAGGGCCATCGCGATGAACAGGTCGCTTTCAAAAAACGGGACGACGTAGGCCCGCGCGGGGGGGGCCGCCCCAAACCATTGATTCACCTCTTGGTAGATGGCGTGCCGCGGCGCTTTGTAGTTGCTCAAGCAATGATGCAACGCCGACGGAACGCGCTCGCCGTTGTAACATCGCAACGAGTTGACCGTGGCGGTCCGCGAGAAATCTCGGATCAAGTACTGAATCAACAAGCCGGTACCATGCCGCGAATTGATCTCTACCGAGGAGACGACGACCTGATCGATCGGCGGACCCGGTTCGGCCGACGACGTGTTCGGCCCCAGCGGCCCACCGCAGATCTCCGGCAGCCGGACTTGCCAGATGGGTACGGTCGGTTGCGGCGTCCGCTTGCGGCGAGGAATCGAAAGGCGGCGCACCGGAGAGACGTCACGCCGTGCTGCAACGTCGAGCTCCCCTGCGGCCAGCCGGAACGCCTCCACCGACACCAAGGGAATTCCCAACAATCTACGGCCGTTCTCGGCCCTCAGCGGTTTGACCGCCAATGTCAGCCGCTGTTCGCCGGCCAAACTGAATTGGGAGCTGCGCACCGCAAACGTCAGCCGGCCGGATTCGATCTCCCAATCGCTCGGTCGAATCCGGTGCTCGTTCCAATGCAGGTCGAATGGAAAGTCCAAGTTGGCGCCGCGCAGGCTGCCGGTATCCAATCGGACGCGGTAGTTCCCTGGGACAATATCCAGGCGAATCATCGCCACCGGTTCGCTCCATCGAAACGTGACGCCGTCGTGGCACTCCGGTTCGTAGAAATTGACCAGCCGCGGCTCTTCGTGCGCGCGGCAATACAGCCGGAAGACCGGCGTTTCGGCGACCGGGCTACCAGGGCCAACCTGCGGCGATGAGTCTGCTTCCATGGCCAAGTCCCATTGATCGAAAGTTAGGTCCGCGCATCCGCGCAATTCTCAGGCCGCTTGAGAGCGAGTCATCCAGCGTTCGACGTTCCAGTCATGTATCTCCTGGCAGATGCGCTGAATGTCGTACTCCCAATTCCATTCCGGATACTGCGACTGGAAGCGACCGCAGTCGGAAATCCACCACATGTGATCTCCCGCGCGATTCTGTTCGACATAGGTCCAATCCAAGGCGCGTTGGCTGATCGATTGGCATATCTCGATCGCCTCCAACATCGAACAATTGCTAAACCGTCCGCCGCCTATGTTGTAGACTTCACCGACTCGCGGTTCGCGAAAGAACGCGTCAAACGCTCTCACCAAGTCGAGCGCGTGGATATTGTCACGAACCTGCTTGCCGCCGTAGCCGAAGACTCGGTACGGCGTCCCGGTCACGGTGCATTTCATCAAGTAGCTGAGGAATCCATGCAACTGGGCCCCCGAATGGGCGGGTCCCGTCAGGCAGCCGCCGCGAAAGCAGGCGGTTCGCAAGCCAAAGTAGCGGCCGTATTCTTGCACCAGAATGTCGGCCGCCGCCTTCGAGGCGCCGAACAAACTGTGCAGGCACTGGTCGATCGAAAGGGACTCGTCGATCCCCCCCTCGTAGCGGTGTCCATTCGCGATCTCAAATCGCGTCGGCAGTTCGACCAGCGGCAACCGATTGGGCGCATCGCCGTAGACCTTGTTGGTCGATGTAAATACAAACGCCGCCTCGGGCGCGTGGCGACGGGTGGCTTCCAGCAGATTCAGCGTGCCGTTCGCGTTCACCGTGAAGTCCATCTGGGGGTCGCGGGCCGCCCAGTCATGCGAGGGTTGGGCCGCCGTATGCACCACCAGACGAATCTGTCCGCCGTAATCCCGGAACAACGTTTCCACTCCCTCACCGTCCCGGATGTCCAGCGTCGAATGCCGGTATTGGGATCCCAGCGCCTGCTGCAACAACCCTCGCTGCCAACGCGTCGATGCCTCATCGCCAAAAAAATGAGCCCGCAGGTCGTTGTCGATCCCCACGATCTCCAACCCCTGCTCTGCGAAATACCGGCAAGCCTCCGACCCGATCAGGCCGGCGGACCCTGTGATTATTGCGACCGCCATCGAACGTGACCCTGAATTTCAATTCTCCGAGATGACACTGGAGCGTGGACCCCTCATCTGCTACTTCGGCCTTTGTCGCGCAAGCCGTTCAACTTTTTTTATTCGCGCCAATCCGCATCGCCGCTGAAATCCTGCTAGCTGGTACCGTTCCCGGCCGCGATCCGGCACGCGATCGATCCCTATCGGTTGCGTTCCCCAAAAAAAAGCCGCCAGAAACTGGCGGCTTTCTAAAAGATCAATCGAATCGCCCAAGGCGATGCAACCCACGTGTGATCACCAACCGATCGACGGCGCACAGAGGACGCGCGGGCTCGACGGGACGATAGGCGGCGGACCGCAGCCATCGATCAGAAAGTCGCGGGGTCCCCGAGTCGTGTAATACGGATACGCGTAGGTCGGCGTCATCGGTCCTTGGCCGTACAACTCGGCGTTCGGGGTGTGAGGGATATTGCCGCCGTACGGATGATTCTTGGACAAATGATTGCGGAACGGGCCGTTCCCGCACAACGATCGCCATTGGCAGCCCAAGCACAGTTTTCCGCCGATGCCGCAGCCATTACGTCCACAGCCGTGGTCGCCGCACAGCCCGCCCGCTTGGCAGGCGCCGCCATCGCAACCGGCTCCCAAGCCG
>JBGSLW010000262.1:0-47639 GCA_041740495.1 Pirellulaceae bacterium | reverse complement strand
GGCGCTTCCGCCGCGCGCACCCCGAACGCCTCGGTGCCGCCGTCTTCGCCCCCCACCCGCGATCGCTCGCGCTCGCGCGAGGTATTGGCGGGGTTATCGTCCTGCCCCAGCATTTTCACGTAACCGCCCAGCGGCAGAATTCCGATCCCGTAAACCGTTTCCCCCCACTGCCACTTGAGCAAGGACCGGGGAATGATCACGCGGTGTCCGATTTTGATATCAAAGGCGTCGAACCCCAGGTAGAATTTCTCGCATTTCACGCCGCACGCTTTGGCCACGAGAAAATGCCCAAGCTCGTGAACGAAAATCACAGCGCCCAGGCCTAACGCGACTTGCAAAATAGCCAGCCACGAGGCCGGACTCAGCCAGGAGAATGCTCCGGCGGCGATCAGACACAGATCCATTTATCGAACTCCTGCCGAGCCCAGCGATCCAATTGCAGGATCTCCTCGAGCGTCGGATTGGGTACATAGTGATGTTGTCGCAAAATCTGCGAACAAGCGGGAACAATATCGGCGAACGCCAGCCGTTTGGCCAGATAGGCGGCCACCGCGGCTTCGTTGGCGGCGTTGAGCACGGCACCGCAGGAACCCCCGTCGCGCGCGACCGCCAGTCCCAGTTCCACCGCCGGGAAACGCTGCGGGTCGGGCGGGTAGAACTGCAGAGAGAACGCCGACCGCCAGTCGAATCGGGCGCACGGCCCCGCGACGCGCCGGGGGTACGTGAGCGCGTATTGAATCGGCAAGCGCATGTCGGGCGGGCTCAATTGGGCGACGACCGAGCCATCCACAAATTCGACCATCGAATGAATGATCGATTGCGGGTGCACCATCACGGCAATCGCGTCGGCCGGCAAGTCGAACAGCCAGCGCGCCTCGATGACCTCTAACGCCTTGTTCATCATGGTCGCCGAGTCAATCGTGATCTTCTTTCCCATCGCCCAGGTGGGGTGCTCGAGTGCCTGCTCGACCGTGACATCCTTTAACTGTTCCGAGCTGAGATCGCGGAACGGTCCTCCACTGGCGGTCAGGATGATCCGCGCAATCTCGCGCGGTTGACCGCATTGAGCCGCCTGGTGGATGGCGCTATGTTCGCTGTCGACCGGGAGGATCGGGGTCCCGGCGGCCCGGGCGGCCGCCATCACCAAGGGCCCGGCCGCCACCAGCGTTTCCTTGTTGGCCAGCGCCACCTGGATCCCCGCCTCGATGGCCGCTAATGTACTGTGCAACCCGGCGACGCCGACGATGGCGGTCAGGACGCAATCGAGCCCACCGGCTGACAGCAGATCCACCAAGGCGTCTTCACCCCATTCGATCCGCGTCCCCGGCAATTCCGGCCAGGCGAACTGACGCCCGCGCGACGCATCGGTCGCCACGATCCACTCGGGCCGGAATTCACGAGCTTGTGCGACGAGATCCGGCAAACGCGAATGGGCGGACAGTCCGACCACTTGAAACGCCGGACCGAGAGCACGAACCACCTCCAACGCGCTACCGCCGATGCTGCCGGTGGAACCGAGGATGGCGATGCGTTTGGGGGTGGGAGACATCAAGCAACTCGACGGCCTGTCGCCGATGCGACGTAAGGGATCCGCTGACCATGGGCGCGGCCGGACCGATCGATTCTATTAGTTCTGTTGGGTCTACTCAAGGCGAAACCGGCGCAAACCCCCCTCCCGCATGCATCCCGCCGAACTCGACGACGAATCCCTACGGGCCCTTTGCGAAGTCCGCCACGTCAAGCGCGGCGGCCCCGGCGGACAACACCGCAACAAGACGCAATCCGGAGTCGTCCTGCGACACCGCCCCAGCGGAATTTTGGCCGAGGCAAACGAACGGCGTGATCAAGCGCAAAATCTGGCCGTGGCCCTCTATCGACTCCGGATCGAACTGGCGATCTCGATCCGCACGACGCGGACCGTTCGAACACCGCGGTGGGAACAGCGTTGCCGCCAGGGGAGACTGTCCATTTCCGCCGCCCACGCCGACTACCCGGCGCTGCTGGCCGAGGCGCTCGATCAGTTGTCCGCGGCCGGTTTTGAACTCCCCCAGGCGGCCGAGCATCTGGCCTGCTCGCCGACCCAACTGTTGAAGCTGCTGGCCCGCCAACCTCGGGCACTCGCGTGGACGAACGGGCAACGCCGGCAACGGGGCCTCCCCGCGCTCCGCCCCAGTGCGTAGTGCCTCGCGCGCAACAACCCTGTAACGGATCGCGCCGCGTCGCGTCGTCCCGTCTAGAATCAAACGCAGACCGCCGCCGGTCTGGATTGACGAAGACTATCTATTGCAAAAGGATCGTGCCATGAAACGCCGTTGGATCGTGCCAGGTTTGTGTTGCTGGTTGGTTGTCGCAAGTTGGGGATGGGCCGGCAGGGAGGGGACCGGAGACCCCTCCCCGGTCGGTCGGGACGGCACGACCGGCAAGGTCCGGCGCGTCACTTTGTATCGGGGGCAAGCCCTGGTCACTCGGGAAGTGATGATCGACGGCGCCGCCGGCAGCCATGAGATTGTCGTCTCCGAATTGCCAGGAACGATCGTCGATAGCAGCTTGTACGCGGAATCGACGAACCAGTTGGAAGTTCGGGCTGTCCGCTTCCGTCAGCGGGCGGTGGGGGAAGAGCCGCGGGAAGAAGTACGCAAACTAGACGACGAAATCGCCGCCGTGCAGTCCGAATTGGCGCTCAACCAAAAAAAGACGGAATTGACGGCGCAGCGCGTGAGCTATCTCGACCAACTCCAAGGCTTCGTGGCGCCGACCGCCAACGCCGAACTGACTCGCGGCGTGCTGAACGCCGAGACCCTCAAGGAACTGACTCAGTTTTCGTTCGAGCAACGGGCCCAGATCGCGGAAGAGCAGGTCAAGTTAGCGCAAGAACAGGTGGCGTTGAACGAAAAGCTGCAACTGTTGCAGCGGACCCGGGGCGAGCTCACCAACCAGGCCCAACGGACCGTCAACGAAGCGGTGCTGTTTGTGGAGAAACTGGAAGATGCGCCGGCCAAGGTCGAGCTCAACTACCTGGTCTCCAACTGCGGTTGGTCGCCGACCTACACGATCCGCGCCGCCAGCGATCGCAGCCATATCCTGGTGGAGTACAACGCCTTGATCCAACAGCTGACGGGCGAAAACTGGGAAGGGGTCGAACTGACGCTGTCGACCGCTTCGCCCAGCCTGAGTGCCAGCGGTCCCAGCCTGGCTCCGTTCGGCGTGACGTTGCTTCCCCCCGAACAGACGGTCCAGGTTGTGGCGACCGATGCCGACGGCGCCAAGCTGCGATTCGACTATGCGCAGAACCGCGCTCAACAGATGGAAGTCAACGCGCAACTGGGAAACGTCATCGAATTCGCCGCCAAGACCAATGCGAATTGGTCGCTCAACCGATTGGCTTGCACGGGGCAACAGATCGAATTGACCAATCCGATGGAAGCGCTTTCTTCGTTGATCGACGACACGGAAGTGGCCGACGCCCCCAGCCTTAGCTATCCCTTGACCAACGGAGTCAGTCTCGCCAGCCGAACCGATCAGCAGATGGTGCGGATTTATCGCGGCGATCTCTCCAGCGAATTCTATCATGTGGCGACACCCCTTTTGAGCAGCTATGTCTATCGCGAAGCCGAGATACAGAACGGCAGCGAGTTTGACTTTCTGGCCGGGCCGGTCACCGTCTATATCGATTCGCGATTCGTGGGCCGAGCCGAAATCCCCACGGTGGCCCAGGGGGAGACGTTTGTTTTGGGCTTCGGCAGCGATGCCCAGCTGCGGGCTCGCCGCGAATTGGCCGAAAAGTCCGAAGGGATCCAGGGGGGCAATAAGGAAGTCAAGATGAGCTATCGCCTCTTGATCGAAAACTACAAGAACACGCCGGTCACGGTGCGGGTCATGGAACGCTTGCCGTACACCAACCGCGCCGGCGATATTCGAATATCGTTGAACGAGCCTTCGCGGGCGCTCTGCACGGACCCAATCTACACGCGGCGGGAACGTGCCAAGAATATCCTGAGGTGGGATGTCGACGTCCCGGCGGAGTCCGCCGGGGAAAAAGCATTCGAAATCGAATATGGCTTTACGCTGGATTACGATCGCAATTTTGCAATCGCCGATGCCTCCAACGATCAGACCGGCATCCAAGAATTTGAAAAACTGGAGCGTAGCCGCCAAAAGCGGTAGGACGATCCGACGAACGCCACGTTCCCAGGCCCCAAACAAAACAATCCGCGGGATACCCGCGGATTGTTTTATTGGAGGGTTGACGATAACGCGATTCGTTACGCCATCAACTGCGAGTACTGTGAAATCGCGTTCTGTGCGGCTTCCACGCTGCCGACCTTATCAATCAACTTTTTGACGGCCTGCAGGTCGTCAAACGAGACCGACTTCGCGGCCGGCTTCCCGACGGCAGCGACCATTTCTTTGCGAGGTCGCCCGCGGCGGCGCTTTTCAACTTTCCCGCCGCGCTTGTCGTTGGACAGAATCGTGCTGACATATCCCGGCGTAATACTCAATCCCGATAGATTGAGCTGCTGGGCGATTTCTTTCGGCTTGGCGCCAGGATTCTGGTCCCGGTACTCGCGAATAGCCTTCGACTTCTCTCCCCGTGATTTGGCACGTTTGGCCATGATGATATTTCCTCTTCGTTTTCTAGAACTGGGGCCTACGAATTCCTTATAATATACATTGCGCACCCGCTGCACAACTGCCAAACCATATCGGATATTCGCGAAAATAATATTCCGCGGTGGGAGACACCGTGACAGCCAGCCCGTCATTGCGTTTCAATTCCATATTCTGGCAGAACGAGTACCCCGTGCGGGGTAGCCGGAATGTAGAACGGTTCGGGAACGCAATCATTTGGATTTTGTGCCCACGGCAACCGTTCACGGCATGGAGCACCAACGACGGGCGATATTCGAGTCTGGATGTGGAACCGTCCGAAGCGCGATTCGTGCGCAGCTCCGTGTGCACAACTCCGGGTGGGTGGCGGCTACCTCTCTTCCGCAACTTGGGGCACAATACGTTGCGTGGCCGAGCAGGCTTGGTTGCCTTCTGTGCCAATGGCGGCGGTTAGGTTACGCGGCGACCTATGCGATGCGAACCAATGCCAGAGACACTCGGCGGTTCCACAGGATTGAGGAGGGCTGGCATCATGCAACGATCGTATAGGCACATGGGCGGTTGGCTGGTCATCCGTTGGCTGGCTATTACTTGGCTGGGGGTATCCACGTTGGCGGCCCAAAGCCAGCGGATGACGCCGGAGTTACTTTGGAAATTGGGGCGCCTGGGGCCGGCGGCTTTGTCGGCGGATGGACAGCAGGTGGCCTACGGCGTTCGCCACTATGACTTGGCGGCGAATCGCGGGACCAGTTCGTTGCATGTCTATTCGGTCGCCACGCAGGAGACGACGACCCCACTTTCCGGTTGGCGATCGATTAGTGATTTACAATTTGCGCCGGCGTCCCCTGGCGAACAGCTCTATTTCATTGGCCTCCCTCCCGCCATGGAAGGCGCGCCCGAAACGGCGCAGGTTTACTCCTGGAGGCCGGGAAGCGAGTCTCCTCGGCAAGTGACGACGATCGACGGAGGTGTCGCCAACTTGAAGGTCAGTCCCGACGGCCAGCAGTTGGCATTCACGCGCGACGTGAAACTCGATCCCACTGTGGCGGAAGTCTACCCCGACTTGCCGTTGGCCGATGCGCGGATTATCGATCAGCTAATGTTTCGGCATTGGGATTCCTGGCACGACTACAGTTATTCGCACGTGCATGTGGCGACGCTTCAAGCGGACGGCGCCGCCAGCGTGGCGCGCGATTTGATGCCGGGGATGCGAGTCGACTGCCCGGTGCCGCCGTTCGGCGGCGCCGAACAATTCGCATGGGCGCCGGACAGTCGCGAGATCGCGCTGACCCTCAAGGAGGATCCTCGCTGGGCGGAGTCGACCAACAGCGACGTCTACCTGGTTTCGGTGGCCGATCCCGCTCAGCGGGTGAATGTGTCGGCGTCCAACATCGGCTATGACCGCGATCCGGTATTTTCACCCGACGGTAAGACCTTGGCCTACCATTCGATGGAACGTCCTGGATTTGAGGCGGACCGCAATCGCGTGATGCTCTACGACCGGGGGACTCGGTCCCTCAGCGAAGCCACGGCGGGGTTGGACCAACCGGCCAATACGGCGACTTGGGCGGCCGACAGCCAGTCGTTTTTCATCGCTTCGGAGAATCGCGGAACCGATCAGATCTATCGACTGCGGCCAGGCCGACCGGGCGTCGAACAAGTGACCGACGGGCAATTCAATTGGGGCCTGGTCGCTCCCTTTCCCGACGGCAAACGCCTGCTGCTCAAGAAGGAAAGCATGATTCACCCCAGCGAACTGGCGATTCTGGATTGGGAGAAGGGGCAGACCGAAGTGATTTCACATATCAACGACGCGCTCCTCAAGGATGTG
Source organism: Pirellulaceae bacterium (assembly GCA_041740495.1). Lineage (GTDB taxonomy): Bacteria > Planctomycetota > Planctomycetia > Pirellulales > Pirellulaceae > JANMEB01. Next base: position 41,200 of record JBGSLW010000262.1, on the reverse strand, counting down.
GCGCTGCCGACCGTCCAGGAACGGTGGGTGACCGCCAGCGACGGGCAGCGGTTGCACTGTTGGGTGGTCTATCCTCCCGATTTTGATCCCGCCAAAAAGTGGCCGATGTTGTTGTATTGCCAAGGGGGGCCCCAAAGCCAGATCGGGCAGTGGTTTTCGTATCGTTGGAATTTTCATTTGATGGCCGCGCAAGGGTATGTGGTGCTGGCGCCCAATCGACGCGGACTGCCGGGGTTTGGCCAGGCCTGGAATGACGCGATCAGCGGAGATTGGGGAGGGCAGGCGATGCGCGACCTGTTGTCGGCGACCGACGACCTATCCCAAGAGTCGTATATTGATCCCGCGCGGCGGGCGGCGGTCGGCGCGAGTTTTGGCGGCTACTCCGTGTATTGGCTGATGGGAAACAGTGAGAATCGCTTCGCCTGTATGATCGCGCACTGCGGTGTTTTCGATTTGCGTTCGATGTACGGTTCGACCGAGGAGCTGTTCTTCGTGAATTGGGATTTGGGTGGTCCGTATTGGAAGAATCCGGAAGCGGCGGAAAAATACGAGGCGTTTTCCCCGAGCAAATACATCGGCAACTGGAGTACGCCGTTGTTGGTGATCCACGGCGAAAAGGATTTTCGGGTTCCGGTCACGCAGGGAATGCAGGCGTTCACCGCCGCACAGGTTCAACGGGTCCCTTCCCGCTTCTTGTATTTTCCGGGCGAGGGGCATTGGGTGAATTCGCCGCAGAACAGCGTCTTGTGGAACCGGGTGTTCTTCGATTGGCTCGGCCGTTATTGTCATCCGAAACAAGCGAACCCGTCGGGGACGACTCGATGAGCCTGGCAGCGGCTGGGTCGCCCCCGGAGGAAGCGGCGGCGTCTTCACCGCCATCGGCGACAAACCCTCGAGACGAGTTGGAAAGGGCTTTGCGCGCGCGGTTCGATTGGGTGATCCGTTCCTACACCATCGGCTCCATGCGACTGGAGTTTGCGGCGCTCCGCAACCCGGACGCGTTAATGGACGAAGTCACCATCGAACTGTCGCACGACGAAATGGCCTGGCAGCCGTATTGGGGAAAAGTCTGGCCCTCTTCTTTGGGGATGGGACAAACGTTGGCGGTCGAGAACTTGACCGGAAAAGCAATCGTCGATCTCGGTTGTGGGCTGGGGGTCCCCGGTTGCGTGGCCGCTGCGGTCGGCGGCCGGGTCTGGTTTGTCGACAATGCGATTCCTGCACTCGATTTCGTGCGCTGGAACAGTTGGCCTTGGCGCGATCGCGTGGAGGTTCTCAACTTTGATTGGCGGCGCGACGCGCAGTTGCCGCTGCAGTTTGACATGATTTTGGGCTCGGATATCCTGTATGCCCGCGAGGATGTCCCCTACCTGGATCGTTTTTTCCGGCGGCACTTGGCCCCGGGGGGTCAGATCCTGTTGAGCGAGCCCTGCCGACTGATGACATTGGACATCCTTCCGCAAGTTCGGGCGTTGGGTTGGTCGGTGACGTCGTCGTCGCAACTCGTCGAGCAGAGCGGAGAAAAGGTGAACTTGTTGTCCTTGATGCGGTTGTAATCGAATTGCCGCGCTGCGGTGTCCCTTTGGAGTTAGCGACGTAGACATGTCCACGGTTCCCGAAATGCTCTTCCCTTCGACCCGCACCTCTCCTTCCTTGCCGGCCGATTTGCCGCAACAAGCCGTGGCGTTGGCGGCCGAGCTATTGACGGCCAGCCGCGCCCGCGAGACCGCCGACGACCGGCAACGAGCCGCACAGATGGCGCGGATGATCGACGACGAGCAGGGGAAGAAGTTCACGATCATCATGACCGATCAGATCTTGAAGATCGAAGATCCGCGCCGCGGTGCGCAGCGGCTGACTGGCTTGGTACGGCGTTTGGGAGTCCCGAAGTTTCTCAAAGCGGCGGACCGGTTGAAGCTGCGTTTCGGTTCTTGGCTGGCACGCCTCGGGCCGGGGCTGGTGATGCCACTGATCAACCGACAGATCCGACAGCAGTCGAGCCATGTGATCATTTCGGCCGAGCCCGCCGCGTTTGACCGCTATTTCCAAGGTCGCGTCGCGGAGGGGTTTCGCATCAATTTCAATCAATTAGGAGAAGCGGTCCTGGGGGACCATGAAGCGGAGCGGCGACTGCAATTCTACCTGGACAAACTTCGGGATTCGCAGGTCACTTACGTCTCGGTCAAACTTTCGTCGGTCGTCAGCCAAATCAGCTTGACCGGGTACCGGGCAACTTTGGAAACGCTGAAGGAACGCTTGCGGAAAATTTACCGTGCCGCGCTCGAGAACCGTTTGGGGACACAGAAATTCGTGAATTTGGACATGGAGGAATACCGCGACTTGCACCTGACGGTTGACGTTTTCCGCCAGGTGCTGGACGAGCCCGAGTTTCGCGGGCTGGCCGCGGGCATTGTCCTGCAGGCTTACCTGCCGGACTCGTTCCAAGTGCAACAGCAGCTTACGGCTTGGGCGAACGAGCGCGTCGCGGGTGGCGGCGCCCCAATCAAAATCCGCCTGGTGAAGGGGGCGAACCTGGCGATGGAGCAGGTCGAGGCGGCGATGCGCGGTTGGCCGAAAGCCCCGTATCACAGCAAACTCGATGTCGACGCAAATTTCAAACGGATGCTGGAATTCGGCACCCGGCCAGAACACGTCCGCGTCGCGCGGCTGGGGGTCGCCAGCCACAACCTGTTCGATATCGCATACGCCTTGTTGATGCGGCAGTTGCGGGGTGTGGGAGAGCACGTCGAGTTCGAGATGCTAGAAGGGATGGCGAACGGCCAGGCGCTGGAAGTGTCGGCACGAACCGAAGGAGTCGTGCTCTATACCCCTTGTGTGTTGGATCATGAATTCGAAGCGGCGGTCGCGTACCTGGTTCGCAGGTTGGACGAGAATACCGCACCGGGGAGTTTTTTGGGCGCGTTGTTCGGACTGGAGGTTGGCAGTCCTCAATGGCAGAAGCAGAGCGAGGCTTTCATCGCGGCGTGCCAACGCGCCCACGATCCCACCCTTTCGGCCAGCCCGAACCGGAGTCAGAAACGGGAATCCGAGCGCTCGGAACCGGACGTCGGCACCGAGTTGTTTCGCAACGCCCCCGACACCGATTTTTCCATTCCGGGCAACCGCGCTTGGGCGGAAGAGATTGTGCGCACGTGGAGCGACCGCCCGATCGAACCGATTCCGCTGGAAGTCGCTGGGCAAAAAGTGGATCGCCCGTATTCCGGTGTAGGGCGAGATCCGTCGCGTCCGGGGATCGAGTTGTACCGGTATGCCCAAGCGACCAGCCAGGACGTCGACCGGGCGCTGGAGGCCGCGGTCGCGGCGCAACCTGGGTGGGAAGCGTTGGGCATCGAGTCGCGAAGCAGGATCTTGCGGCAGGTCGCCGCCGTGTTTGCTCGGCAACGTGGAGTTACCGTTGGCGCAATGATGGTCGACGCCGGCAAAGCCATCACGGAAGGGGACGTCGAAGTGAGCGAAGCGATCGATTTCGCGAATTACTACTCGCGTTCGCTCGACTCGGAGGGCTTATTCGACGGCACCGAAATCCGCGCGCGCGGCGTGGTGGTGGTGACTCCTCCTTGGAATTTCCCCTACGCGATTCCGGCGGGGGGATGCCTGGCCGCTCTGATGGCGGGTAACGCCGTGATCCTCAAGCCGTCGCGAGAATCCGTGCTAACGGCCTTTGTCTTGGCCCAGCAGTTGTGGGAAGGGGGCGTTCCCCGCGAGGTGTTGCAGTTCTTGCCGGTCGGCGATCGCGCCGCGGGTAAGGAGCTGATCACGGATCCGCGGACCGCCGCCGTCATTTTGACGGGGAGCTTCGACACCGCGCGGAATTTTCAGAGCTGGCGTCCCGAGCTCCCGTTATTCGCTGAGACCAGCGGTAAGAACAGCATGATCATCACCGCCAGCGCCGACCTGGACCTGGCGGTCAAGGACCTGGTGCGCGGCGCCTTTGGACACTCGGGGCAGAAATGTTCTGCGACCAGTCTGGCGCTGGTCGAACGGGGGGTCTACGAGAATCCCAAATTCCGCCAGCAGTTGAAGGACGCCGCCGCCAGCTTGCTCGTCGGCGGATCGATCGATCCCTCGGCGGTGGCTACGCCGGTCATTCGCGAGCCCGACGACAACCTGCGGCGCGGGCTGACCAGCCTGGACGACGGGGAAGAATGGCTGTTGGAACCGCGGGTGGTCGACGGCAATCCATGCCTCTGGAGTCCCGGGATAAAGCTCGGCGTCAAACCGGGGAGCTGGTACCACCGTACCGAATGTTTTGGACCGGTTTTGGGTTTGATCTGCGTCGAGAATTTCGAAGAGGCGCTGCAGATTCAAAACAGCAATGCCTTTGGGCTGACCGGCGGCCTGCAATCGCTGGACCCGGACGAGATCGAGACCTGGCGAAATCGAGTCGAAGTTGGAAACGCGTACATCAATCGTTCGACGACAGGGGCGATTGTGCAGCGACAACCGTTCGGTGGTTGGAAGGACTCCTGTGTCGGCCCGGGGGCCAAGGCAGGGGGGCCGAACTACGTCGCGACGCTCGGACGGTGGTCGCAGCTGGAATTGCCACAACAACGGTTGCGGCTGAGCGGTCCACTTGCTGCACTCGTTTTGGAATTGGAGGGCTGGCTCGCACAACCGGCCGATCGGACGGCGTTGCGGGCGGCGGCCGAGAGTTACCACTATTGGTGGGAAAACCATTTCGGAATCGAACACGACCCGTCTCAAGTGCATGGAGAGACCAACCACTTTCGCTACCGGTCGCGGCCTTGGCATCTTCTGCGATTGGGGCGGATCGAAGACTCCGGTCCGGCCGAGAATGCGGCGATGTTGCAAGTCGCACTCAGTTACCTGGCGTGCCGCACGAGCGGCAGCGATTTGCAACTGAGCTTGCCGTCCAGCTCGGCGTGGCAAGGCGAATTTCAACGGATCAGCGGCATACGACCGACGATCGAATCGCACACCGACTTGGTGGCGCGCCTCAAGTCGATGCGGGACGGGACCGTCCGACTGGTGCAAGCGCCCCCCGGCGAATCGTTGCCGCCCACCGAGATTGGAAACGTCTTTGTCTATCATGGTCCCGGGTATGCCAATGGCCGGTTGGAGCTGTTGGCGTACACTCGCGAACAAGCGGTTTCGGAGACGATCCACCGCTACGGAAATATTGTGCGTTGGGCATCGGCCACCACTTCATAACGCCAGTGATCCCAGCGCCAGTAACCCCAGCGCCTATTTCACTGGCCTTTCCTCTGCTGCGCATTGGTACCGACAACTCAGTTATTTAGGCCCCAACTCCCCCATCGTTATCTAGCCCACTTCTTCCCATCGTGGTCTGGCCCCCTTCTCCCGATCGTGGTCTGGCCCCCTTCTTCCCATCGTGGTCTGGCCCCCTTCTCCCGATCGTGGTCTGGCCCCCTTCTCCCCCAGCCGTGTGGGGGAGAAGGGTTGGGGATGAGGGGGCCGGTGTGTCCAGGCATTGGCTTCAAGGTTGCCGAATGGCATCGTTTGCCGAATGGCAGGATTTGCCGAATGGCATCGTTTCCCGTGATGCCTCTTTGAGTCCGCAGCACGCACGGCAGAGTAGCGGTTGGCGTTTTTGGCTGGGGGGGAGCACGTCACAACCGGCCCGAACAAAGTCAAAGTCCGAGACTTTGAATCTCGACGCGGAGCGGCGCTCTACCGCGCCCGCAACACGTGGACATCGTTTCCTTGCGTGTGTTGCGCCAACGGTTCGAGCAGCCGTTGGAAGCGCGGATCACCACGGAGAGAGTCGAAATCCTGCTCGCGTGCGATGCGGGCCAAAGACATCCCTGCTTCGACTGCACGTTCGACCGCATGGATGGCGTCGTCGGTTTGACCTAACCGTGCCTGAATGCAACCAATATTGTAGTAGGCAATGGATTGCATCGAATGGTGATCGGCCGTGACGTCATACGCATCGAGTGCCTCGCGGGCCATGCGGAAGTGCGTCCCAGTGGGTGGGGTTCCTGACGCCACTTGATCCAGGGCCTGGTAGAGCAAGGAGTGCAACGCGTACGCTTTGCGGAACGACGCGATGGGGTTGTACGGATCGTCCGCCAACATGGCATCGTAATACTTGGCCGCCGCGGTCCAATCTTCGCGTTGCCAGGCGCGATCGGCCGAGACTCGTGCCGGTGATCCGCCGTGCGTCGAACGTTGTTGTTGGTTCGCCATGTAAATCGATGCACCGATCACGCCAAACACGATCAGACTCAAAAAAATCGCCAGCCCCAATTGGCGGAGCAACTGCCCCGCGCCGGTCTTGACGCCGGAGGGGATCGGCACGGCGCTGGGCACGGGCTTGGACGAAGCTGCGGTCATCGGAGTTCTCGGGTGCGAGTCGACTGGTGGTTCGTGCGATCAGCGGTCATCGCTTGGTCGAAATTATCACCGCAACCAGGTTTTACTGCCAGTCCGGAATCTTGCGACCGGGGGTCCAGGGCAACCCTGCCCGATCGAGTTTTTCGTTCAGGGCGGGGAGTTCGACCTCGATCAGGGGGCGAAGTTCCGCGAGGGCGGCCTTCAGTTCTTCGCTGGCGATTTCGTACAGTTTGCGGTGGGTTTCGGTGGGCCCGCTGCTTGCCGAGAAGCTGGCGAAGACCATCGTCTGAACGCGGCTGCTGATTCCCGGGTAGCTCGGTTCGTTGTGCTCGGCGGGGACTCGGTCGCCGCGGAACTTTTCCTGCAGGTCTTCCAACTTGAACTGCAAATCTCGGGCTTCGCTTAACAACTGTAAATCAGGTTGCGCGGCGTTTTGCAGTGTTTGCTGAATCGCGGACAGTCGCTGATTGGCTTCGTCCAGCAATTCGGTGGCGGCCCGAACGGCGTTTTGTAGCTTGGAGGCCCGGCCGCAGAATTCGAGAATCGCAGCCCGATCGATCTCGGTCATTCGATGCCAACTAATCGGTTCGATCTCAAACTCGGCGGGTGGAATGAGTTGTTTGGTTTCGCCCGCGAAGACTTGGACGATTTCGACCGAGTATTTTCCGGGGAGCGCTGTCGGTGCATTTCCGCGTCGCCCGCCGATGGGCGCATAGCGGTAGTCCCACACCAATCGCTGCAGCCCGGAGCTCGCGGAGGCCTCCACGGTTTGCACCGTGAGTCCGCCGGCATCGCGGATGATCGCGAACACTTGGGGGCCGGCCTCGCGCGCTTCCGCTTTCAGTTCATCCCACGACGGGTACGGGGTGTCGGCTTTGGCGCGGGCGTCCTTCGCTTCGCGCTCCTCGCGAACCTGGCGTTTGGTCTTGGGGAGCTCCTTGAGGAATAGCGTGAAGGTGGCCCCGTAGGCCGGGTTGGGCGCTGTGAAAAAGTTCGCTCCCTGAAATCCTCGCCCGCCCACACCCAGCGGCGACGAACGGATGAACATTTTTCCCTTGCGGATCGGGAACAAATGGGCCGGTGAATCGACCACGGCCTGAGTTACCTCGCGCAGCGGCGAAAAATCATCCAGCACGTAGATTCCGCGTCCGAACGAGCCCAATACCAGATCGTCCGCGTCGCGTTGGATCTCCATATCGCGGATGGCGACCGTGGGCAACCCGCCCCCCAGCCGCAACCACTTGCCCCCGTCGTCCAATGAGCAATAGCAGCCGAACTCGGTCCCGACAAACAACAACTGAGGCTGCTTGTGGTCTTGCTCCAGGCAATAGACGCTTCCCCGCTCAGGCAGGTCAGAGCGGATGTCGGTCCATGTCTTGCCGCGGTCGGTACTCTTGACCAGGTACGGCTTGAAATCGCCGCGCTTATGGTTGTTGACGCCGACGTACACGGTGTTCGGGTCGTGCATCGAGGCCTTGATGTCGGCGATGTACGCGAACTCGGGAATATCCAGCCGGTTGAAGTTCTCGATTTTGGTCCAGTTCGCTCCGCCATCTTCGCTGACCTGCACCAACCCATCGTCCGTGCCGGCGTAGATTAATCCGTCGACCAACGGGGACTCATCCAGCGCCACGATGGTTCCGTAGAATGAGGTCGAGTCGTTCTTGGCGACCGCATTCAGTCCCCAGACGCGACCCATGACTTTCAGTTTGTTGCGATCGATCTGCCGAGTGAGGTCGGGGCTGATGGCAGTCCAACTGTTCCCGCGGTCGTCGCTGCGGAATAACATCTGAGCGCCGTAATAGATTCGCTGAGGATGGTGGGGAGAGATGAGGAGCGCCGAGTCCCAGTTCCAGCGAAGGGGTGGTCCGCCTTGGGCTTCCCGCGGCTTGATGTCGATCGTCTCTCCCGTCTTGCGGTTGTACCGCACCAATCCGCCGTATTGGTATTGGCTGTAGATCGTATCGGGATCGGTCGGATCGACCGCAGGGTCGAAACCATCGCCGAACACGGTGACGAACCAATCGCTGTTTCGAATGCCGTGATCGTTCGTCGTTTGGGAAGGTCCACCTTGGGTGGCGTTGTCCTGGGTGCCGCCATACACGAAGTAAAACGGTTCTTCGCGACTGGTGGCGACTTTGTAGAACTGGGTGATCGGCAGGTTCGCTTTGAAGTCGTAAGTCCGACCGCGGTCCCACGATTCGTACACGCCGCCGTCGCATCCGACCAGCAAATGGTTGGCATCGCGGGGATCGACGATCAAGGCGTGGTTATCGACATGCTTGTCCGCTTCTCCTAGGCCGCTGAAAGTTTTGCCGCCGTCTTCGCTGACCATCAGGAGGGTATCGAGCGAGTAGATTCGGTCGAACTGATGCGGGCAGGCCACGATCTCCTGGTAATATTGCGGGCTGCCGCTGACGTAGCTGCTCTGCCGCTGCCAAGTCTCACCGCGATCTTCGCTGCGATAGAAACCGCCGGCGCCGTCGGCCGCCTCGACGATCGCGTACAGGACTTCGGGATTGTGGGGAGAAATCGCCAGACCGATTCGGCCCTTGTCGCCTCCCGGCAATCCGCGGTTGATCGCTCGCCAGGTTTTCCCGCCGTCGGTCGACTTGTGAATCCCCGATTCGGGACCGCCGTCGATCAATACCCAGGTGTGGCGGCGGCGCTGGTAGGAAGTGGCGTACATGGTCGCAGGATTGTGCGGATCCAAGTGGACTTCGTTGATCCCGGTGTCGTCGCTGATCGTCAGAATCTGAGTCCAGGTCTTGCCGCCGTCCTGGGTCTGATAAAGTCCGCGATCGCCGCCGCTCTTCCAGAGAGGACCTTGTGCTGCGACGAAGACCGTCTGACTGTCCTCGGGGTGCACGACGATCTTGCCGATGTGCTCAGAATTCTCCAAGCCGACTCGGGTGAACGATTTCCCGCCGTCGACCGATTTGTACACGCCGTCGCCGTAGCCGACGCTCCGCTGCGAGTTGTTTTCGCCGGTGCCAACCCACAGCGTGAACCGATCGTGCGGATCGAGGGCCAGGCAGCCGATCGAGTACGAGCCGTAATTGTCGAAGATCGGTTCGAAGGTGACACCGGCGTTGGTCGTCTTCCACACGCCGCCGGAAGAGGCCGCGATGTACCAGGTCGAGCGATCGACCGGATCCACGGCGATGTCGCCGATCCGGCCGCTCATCAGGGCCGGGCCGATATTGCGGAACCGCAGGCTCGAAACGAGACCACTATTTAGACCGGGCGTTTCGTCGCGCGGCCGATCGGAATCTTGAGCGAGCAACACGTTGCTCACGAGCACAGCGCTGCTCGCCAGCACAGCGCTTCTCGCCAGCACATGGGAAAGCCAACGGACAGTCAGACATTTGGACTTGAAAATTTGCATGGATGCGCCAAGGATTCAGAGTGGAAGGACGCTCCGCGTCGTCCGCGTGCAGGAACCGCAACGCGGTTACGCTGTGCAACACACGCTTCGCGTTGCGGGCGACGGCGGAAGTTGAAATACGACCCGACGCGGAACGTCGGGCTAAGCGACGGCAGGGACTACCCGACGCGAAACGTCGGGCTTCTCTAAGATAATTAACGCGTGGCGGGTGTGGAGCGACTCCTCCTGCGAAAGTACAGGATTCTGCGAGGTCACTAGGAAAATTGGTTTATCCGACGGAGAATTTTGCGGTTCCGCAGGTTGTTTTATCCGAGGTCCGGTTTGGCAACCTAGACTTGGAAGAAAAACGGTTCGTTTCGAGCTCGATCCTCTGATCGCAGGAGATTTTTGCGTGTCGCTGTTCGTCAAAGATGTCATGAACGATTCCGTGGTCACGATTGGTCCGGAGGCCAGCGTCAACAAGGCGATCGAGCGCCTGCTGGATTCGAACGTCAGCAGTTTGCTGGTGGTCGACAAATCGGGCCGAATGATTGGAATTGTGGACGAATCTGCGTTATTGGCCGCGACCGTGGATGGACAAGTGCGAAACGATACGGTTTCGCTGCACATGGACCGGAATTTCGCCCATGTTCGGCCCTCCGATCCCTTGGCCAACGCGATCGACATCTCGATCTTGCACCGCGTCCGGCAGCTGCCGGTCCTGGAAAACGGGCGTCTCATCGGCCTGATTTCCCGCCGCGACGTCCTTCGGGCCATCTTTGGCCGGGAAAACGCATTAGCCTACTAGAATTGTGATCTGCATTACATTTCTGTGCCTTGATGGTTGGTTTGGGCCACACGAGTGATTCTGGGATTGATGTGCCCCATCGGGGCGTTCTAACGGTTATTCGGAAATTTTCGAGTCCAAACCTTGAGCGACGATGTTCTGGTAAATAGAATCAAAGCTCGGTTGTTCGAGTTCTATCCGTTTGGTTTGCGGACCAGATTTCCGTCCATCGATTCAAAATGCCAAAGTGGCGCGATAACTTGCGATTGGATTTTGCTCACCACCTGAGCGGTTGGTTTGGGCTAGCTGCGATAGTCGCGTTTTGCATCGCTTGTCCAACGGCGAACGCAAGCATCTTAGCGCTCGACGCTGGTGTTATTTCCGGCCAACCGAGCGGGGACTTTTCGACGTGGGGCGACGATTGCGCCGCGAGTTGCGAAGATCCACAATCGCCGGTGGGGCAAGGGCCCTCGCGACGGGATCCGAAGCAGGTCGATGAGCGAGATTCGATGCCGTTGAATAGCTCGTCATCGAGTTCTAGTTCAGGTCCGGTGGATTCGGGAGCCAGTCCCGGCCAGGGGACTATTTCTCGTGCGAGTTTATTTGCAGAGGATGGACTTGTGTTCTGGCGAGGACATTTGCACAAGTCGATTTTGACCATCCCTCCACCGGATGACCTTCTCCGCCCGCCAAAAATTAGTTGACGCGCAGGCTGAAATGAACTTTCAGCATTTACGTTTCAACTATTTTTTTCTTTTTTGCGTCGGAGTTTTAGATGAAATCTAAGGTATTATTGTCTGCTTTTTTTGCTTTCGCAGTATTGGCGATGCCGCTCTGCGAGGCCTCGATTCTCGTGAACACGAGAATTCAAATCGACACGAATCTGCCAGGGTCATCGGGGGGACGATTCGCCGTCAACAACCCGGGCGGCCAAATCAGCGGCGCCTATAATTTTGGCGGTTTTGAGACGTTTTGTGTCGAAGTTGAAGAGCACATCACCCAGAACGGCGTTTATCGAGTGAAAGCGATCTCGACTCAAAACTCGTCCGGGAAGACATTGGGCTCTCAAGCGGCTTGGCTTTACACGCAATTCCGTGCCGGAACTCTGACCGGCTTCGAAACGGCGGGCGCCAACGCGACCAACGACGCCAATGCCCTGCAATATGGAATTTGGCAAGGGATGGGCTATTCCGACACGGATATCGCCTCCAATCTCGGGATTTCGGCATCGAGTCTGAATTCGACTTACAAGAATCATTGGACAAACAGCGGCTGGGCCACCGATTTTGCGAACAGCGGTTGGACTGGTATCGGACAAGTCCGGGTAATGCAATTGAAAGGCAGCGCGATTAATTCAACCGCCAATCATCAAGATCAGCTCTTGTTGATTCCTGAACCCGGATCCTTGGCGATTTGGGGATTGGTCGGCTTGGGCTGCACCGTGATGACGAGTCGTCGTCGTCGCTTGGCCTAGTCGCACGTCGCGAGAAGTCTCGTGACACAGAATTTGGCGTGAATTCGCGAGCGGAAGTTTGACTCTTCCGCTCGCTTTTTTTTGCAAAGTGGCTCGACGCTCCGCGGCGGGGGCCGATGGCTCGATCACGCCAGCGGTTCAGGTCATGGAGCGCATTTCGCGCTCATCGCTCAGCCAAAAGGTCGTGACGCGGAGCGTCGCGCCACTCTGGTCATCCACAGGCAAATTGCTTTCGATACACGTCTGAGCTAAACCCGACGAACCAGGTCCTGCCGAGCTTGAGATTCGGAGCGCGGAGGTTTCCGGTGGGACCGAGCAGCGCAGCCAGGAGTTCGGGGCAAGGCGCCGGCTTCCACGATCCCGGCTTGAAGTTGCTGATCTGCTGCCCGCGAATCGAAATAACGCGATCGATCCCGACAAGGAGTTGCGCGATTTGGTCCGCGGGATAACGCACCTGTTTGGCGTTGATGACTTCGGCCAATTCATAGTCGTGGGTCGCGAGAAACTCCCGCGCGCGATTGCACGCGTCTCAGTTCGGCCGCAAATAGGCCCAATGGATCTGTTTTTTTGTGGCCAATTGATCGCCTCCAGCGGATTTTTCACAAGTTGGGGACTCGGTTAGCACCTAATTTCACTTCGAGCCGATCGCAAATAGTGTTGGCCTCCCCGCCCTACCCTCCCCCGAATGCGGGGGAGACGGAATGGGTACGGTCGCAATGCCAAAGGACTGGCGGAGCAAATACACGGCGGAAAAGGAAGTAGCCAGTGCCGATGGGACGGCTTATGAATTACCGGTCGAAATGGTAAACTCCGGAGCGATTTTCCATACGGGGGTTCCGCCCGGGGGTTCCACGCCTGAAAGCAATAAAACGAGCGTTCCCGCAAGGGAACTCGGTTTGCGTCAAGGAAAGTTTAAAGTCAATTGGTTTGCATAGCAAAGGATTCAAAGTGATGAAACAACGTACATTTGCAACCTGGATCGCGGGGCTGACAATCGGTTGGGTTGGAATTGGCGCCGCGGTGGGACAGGAAAAGTCGGACGAGCCCGCTATGACAATCGGTTCGACCGCACCCGCCTTGGAAATCGAGCATTGGGTGCAGGACGGGGAAGGGAAATTCTCCAAGGTGACCAGCTTCGAACCGGGCAAGGTCTACATCGTCGAATTCTGGGCGACTTGGTGCGGTCCATGCCGCGCCAGCATGCCGCACCTCTCCGACACACAGGCCAAATACGCCGACAAAGGGGTGCAAATCATCAGCGTCAGCGACGAGGATCTGGACACCGTGAAGGAATTCCTGGACTCCGAGGCGGGTGAAGAACAAACCTATGCCCAGGTGACGAAGGGGTACTGCTTGACGACCGACCCGGACGAATCGACGCACAACGCCTATCTGCACGCAGCCCAACAAAACGGGATTCCGTGTGCGTTTGTCGTCGGCAAGGACGGCAAAGTCGAGTGGATTGGTCACCCGATGGAAATGGACGAGCCCCTAGCGAAAGTGGTCGATGGCAAATGGGATCGCGAGGCTTTTCGGGTGGCTTTCGCCGAACGTCAGATGTTCGATGCCAAGGTGACTGAGATCTTTGGTCTGATGCGGAGCGGAAAATCTGACGAAGCGCTCAAGACGATCGAAGAGTTGATCGAAACGTCCAAGGACCCGGATATCAAAACGCAACTGAAATTCTTCCGAGTTCAATTGTTGGTCTCGGAGAATTCGCCCAAGGCCGCTTCGGCGGTCGAGGAGTTTGCCGACCAATGCGAAGACGCGATGATCTTGAACCAGATCGCTTGGGCGATTTTCCAGCGTTCGGAGATGGAAGGATCCAGCGTCCCGGCCGACATGCTCAAAGTCATCTCGGGCGCTGCGGAAAAGGCGGTCAAGCTGGATCCGGAGAACGGTGCGATTTTGGATACACTGGCGCACCTGGTCCACTGCCAAGGGGATCTGGACCGGGCGATTGAATTACAGACCAAGGCGGTTCAACTGGGCGCAGGCGGTGCCGATGAAGAAACGGAAATGAAGGCCTTCTTGGAAAAGCTGCAGACTGAGAAGAAAGACAAATAGTCGATCTGCGATGCAAGTCGCGGCGTCCGGAAGTAGCTCAGTCGCGACCCGATCCCCACACCCCGCGAGATTCTCGCGGGGTTTTTTTATGTCCGTCTTGGGGCGCGGTCCAGCAATTTCCACGACGCTGCTGGGCCGAGAGAATGCACCCTCCCGTGTCTGCGGAGATCCTGCAGTTTGGGGCAACTTGATCCCCACACGTCGTTTAACGCCCAGCCGGAGGCGCCGGCACAAACGGTTCAGCGGTTTGCTCAAAGCCGGCGCCTCCGGCTGGGCGTTAAACGAAGAACGCGCAAATGATAGTGAAACGCGACGGCACGACCTCTTCGGGGCGATGACCAAATCGGACTTACTTCTCTCGCAGTTGTGCGATTGTTCCATTGGTGTTGAAACGCCGGTAACGCAGGCCTCTTGGACCAAATTGGACGCTCCGTTGCGATCGGATCTTTTGTCCGCCAAGATGGTAGCCTCCGCCATCGGGACACTTCGTCATGAATAACGCTTCGCCCAGCCCCACTCCCCAACCTAGCACGGTCCAGCAGGAAATCGATTCGCTCCGGGAGCAGATTCGCTATCACGATCGCAAGTACTACGTCGATGCCGCTCCGGAAATCTCCGATCGGGAGTACGACCGACTCCTGGAACGGCTGAAAGAACTGGAGTCGAAGCACCCCGAGTTGATCACGGCAGACAGTCCGACGCAGCGTGTGGGGGACGCCCCGTTGCCGGAGTTGGTGCAAGTCGAGCATGCCGTGCCGATGCTTTCGATCGACAACACGTACGACGAGCAATCGTTGCGTGAATTTGCCGCCCGGACCGCCAAGGAGCTGCCGGGCGACCCGATCGAGTGGGTGGTCGAACTGAAGGTCGACGGCGTGGCGGCTTCTTTGATTTACGAAGATGGCCGGTTGGTCCGCGGCGTCACGCGGGGGGATGGGCGAGTGGGAGACGACATCACCCACAACCTCCGGACGATCGTCGACGTTCCGTTGGTGTTGACGACGGACGCACCGCCCCCGCGCTTGGAAGTGCGGGGCGAGGTCTACATGACCAACTCCGCCTTGGTCCGGCTCAACCAGGCTCAGCAAGCCGCGGGGGAGAAAATCTACGCCAATACGCGCAACGTCACGGCGGGGAGCATCCGGCTGCTCGACCCTCGGCTTTGCGCCGCGCGCGAGTTGCGGATCTTTATTCACAGCACTGGCGTGACCGACGGATTGCCCGTCCACAACCACATGGACTTTCTCCGCTGGATTGCCGGTTACGGGCTCCCCCCCACGCCGTTGGTCGAGTGCTTTCGGGACTTCGACGATGTGCTGGAACATTGCCGGCAACTCCCCGAGCGCATGCAGGACTTGGATTTTGAGATCGACGGCCTGGTCGTCAAGGTTAACCAGTTTGCGTTGCGCGAGAAACTGGGCGCCCGGTCGCGCAGTCCGCGATGGCTCATCGCCTACAAAGTTGAAAAGTACGAAGCGGTGACGAAGCTGTTGGGGATCGAAGTCCAGGTTGGCAAAACAGGGACCATTACTCCCGTAGCGCACTTGGAGCCCGTGCTCTTAGCGGAGACCACGGTCTCGCGGGCCAGCCTGCACAACGCGGAAGAAATTAAGCGCAAGGACATCCGAATCGGCGATACGGTCGTCGTCGAGAAGGCGGGCAAGGTGATTCCGCATATCGTTCGCGTGGAGCAACACCTCCGGCCGCCGGACACCAGCGAATACCAATTCCCCATGCAGTGTCCCGAGTGCCACACGCCTTTAGTGCAAGACGAGGGCGGCGTCTACATTCGCTGTCCCAACGACAAGTGTCCAGCGCAAGTATGCGAACGGATTCGCTATTACGCGGGTCGGAAGGCGATGGATATCGAGGGATTGGGCGACAAGCTCGTGGCTCAGTTGGTGGCGGCCGGATTGGTTGCCACGTACGGCGACCTCTACCGCTTGCGTGAGGACGATCTGACTCAGCTCGAGCGAATGGGGGCCAAGTCCGCGCAAAAGCTCTTGGGACAAATCGAATCGAGCAAACAGCGGGGTTTGGCTCGCCTTCTGAATGCGCTGTCGATTCGGCACGTCGGCGAGACCGTCGCGCAAGTCTTGGCGCAACATTTTGGAGAGATGGAACGGCTGACCGAAGCGAGCCTGGAGGACCTCCACGCCACGCCCGAGGTCGGTGAGATCATCGCCCGCAGCGTGTACGAATTCCTGCATTCGCCGTACGGGAAAAAAGTGATCGATGATTTGCGTGCTCAAGGGGTCGTGATGCGGGAAGCGCGCCGCGAAGTCGCTTCCGGGCCGTTGGTCGGAAAAACGGTCGTGGTCACTGGGACGCTCGCGCGCAGGACTCGGGACGAGGCACATGCGCTGATACGGCGGTTGGGGGGCAAGGTCAGCAGCAGTGTCTCAGCCAAGACGGACTTTCTTTTGGCAGGTTCCGAGGCGGGATCGAAGCTGGCAAAGGCCCAATCGTTGGGGATAGCGGTGATGAGCGAAGACGAGTTTGAGAAGATGTTGAGTTGATTTCCGGGGGTATTTGGGGGAGACTATCGTACCTCACCTGCCGCGCGGTATCGTCGGCACAATTCCTACCATCCCACCTGCGCCGTTCATTCGGCGTGTCGCCAAAACACCACACCGTCGCGGAGATGTCGGCAAACCGCGACATGGTCGGCGGGCATGCCGAGGTGTCGTGAATTGGCGTAACTCATTGCCCCACAATGATTTGCACCACAGTTCCGGCCGCTGGACCCCGGCTTGGCACTCGCTCTGCTCCAGGGAGTACTCGATCCCTGCGACCCACGCCTCAACCCCTCCTCACGCCCATGGCCAAAACGACTCGACCCGACAACGTTCCCGGCGGCGCCAAACCTCAACGCAATCGGGCTCGCCGCCAGGTGGACGATTCGTTCGTCGACTTGGACTTGGAGGAGCAGGAATTGATCAGCGAGGAGGTTGGGGATTCGGTTGACGACCCGGTGCGAATGTATCTGATGCAGATGGGGCGGATACCGCTGCTCACGCGAGCCGAGGAGATCGATTCCGCTCGGAAGATCGATGAGACGCGAATGGTCTTCCGCCATGCGATGTTGGCGACGGATTTCATGTTGCAATCCGCCACGGAGATGCTCCAGCGGGTGTACGACGGCAAACTGCGATTGGATCGCACGATCGAAGTTTCGGTTACCAACAAGGCCGAGAAGAAGCGAATCATGTTGCGGCTGAAGCCGAATCTGGCGACGCTCCGTTCGCTGTTGTCGGCGAACCGAGGCGACTACTTTTATGTGATCAATCGGCGAAACGAATTGCATGAACGGCGTCTGGCTTGGAAGCGTCTGATTCGGCGGCGGTACCGGGCGGCTCGGTTGATCGAAGAATTGAATCTGCGATACAGTCGGCTGCAGCCAGTATTTGAGCAGCTGGTCGAGATGAATTCGAAGATGCAGAGTTTGCATCGGCAGGTGAAAGAGTACAACGCCGGGGGATGGCGGAATCCGTTGCCGCGGCGACAGTTGTTGGGCGAGTTGCGGATGCTGATGGCCAAGACGTACGAGTCCCCCGCCACGCTGGGTCGTCGGATCATCCGGGTGCAGGCGATGCAGGAGCGGCACGACGCGGCGAAACGGGTCTTGAGTGCAGGCAATTTGCGGTTGGTGGTGTCGATCGCCAAAAAATACCGCAACCGCGGTTTGAGCTTTTTGGATCTGATCCAGGAGGGCAACACCGGGTTGATGCGGGCGGTGGACAAATTCGAACACGGCCGAGGGTATAAATTCTCGACCTACGCTACCTGGTGGATTCGCCAGGCGATCACACGTGCGATCGCCGACCAGAGCCGAACGATTCGCGTGCCGGTGCATATGATCGACACGATCAGCAAGGTCCGGGCGGTGATGCGGGAATTGGTCCAAGAGTTGGGGCGCGAGCCCTCCCCCGAGGAAACGGCTTCCCGGGCGAACCTGTCGCTGGAGGACGCGCGGTGCATCATGAAGATGGCCCGACAACCGTTGAGCCTCGACCAGCCTGTCGGCGATCACGACGACAGTTACTTCGGCGAGTTCATCCAGGACCATCGCGACGACGACCCTTTGTTGGAAACCCATCAGCAAGCCTTGAAGATTCGGATCCACGAAGCGATGGAGCATTTGAATTACCGCGAACGCGAAATCTTGAAATTGCGGTACGGGCTGGCGGACGGCTATTCCTACACTCTGGAAGAGGTCGGTCAGATTTTTTCTGTAACCCGCGAACGCGTTCGACAGATCGAATCCAAGGCGGTTCGCAAATTGCAACAACCGTTTCGTTGCCAATCCCTGGCCGGGTTTTTGGACGGCTACGAACCCGTTGCTGAGAACACTTCTCCCTCCGATACTTGAGGCGATCCGACTGGTAGCGGGCGCAGCAAGCCGTCTCCGACGGAAAAATAGCCGGTTTTCGACCGGCTTTTTTTATGCGCGGCCGGCGGGTCGGTTCGCGATGGCGCAAATCCGTTCCCCCGATTCTTAACGCCAATGGATTTGCCCATTATGATGGTGGAGTCGTGCCAGGGTCGTTTTGGGCTAGGGTTATGTGGGTTCGCAAAGAAATCGAGATTTCGCTGGGAGACTTGCTGCGGGGGTGGATCGATTGTTTTGCGTGGACCCCCCGCGCAGAACTGGTGCGGCGTATTCACGAGGCTTTCGGCGGACCGCAGGCGGTTCCCTGCCTCTCGGTTCGCAGCGGGTTTGATGCGCTGTTGGCCAGCAGCGGCTGGGCGCCGGAGTCCGAGGTGCTGTTGTCGGGATTGACGATCCCCGACATGCCGCGGATTGTATGCGATCGGGGTTTCCGTCCGATCGGCGTCGATTTGCATATCGATACGCTGGCGCCAGACCTGGAGCAGTTGCGGCGCGCGATCACGCCGCGGACGAAGGCGATCGTGGTTGCTCACCTCTTCGGCGGGCTGGTCGATCTGGAACCGGTGGCGGCGATTGCCCGCGCGCACGGCCTCTTGTTGATCGAGGATTGTGCCCAGGCATTTGTGGGGAGCGATTACGCGGGCGACCCTCGCGCCGACGTTTCGATGTTCAGCTTTGGGCCGATCAAGACAAACACGGCCTTGGGTGGGGGTATCTTGATCGTTCGTCAGCCTGCGATCCAGGACGAACTGTTGCGGGCGCAGGAGCACTTCCCCAGACAGAGCCGTTGGGGATTCGCCAAGCGACTGTTGAAGTATTCGTACGTCCGCTGGCTCTCGACGCGTTGGATCGCCGGCGCGATCGCGACGGCCCTGCGATGGGCGGGGACCGATCACGATCGGCTGGCCACCAATATGGCTCGTGGATTTCCGGGACCGAAGTTCTTTGAGAAAATCCGGCAGCAGCCCTCCCAGCCGCTGCTGCGGATGCTGGCTCGCAAGTTGAACTCGTTTTCCCCTCGCTACATCGAACAACGTGCGGGGCGCGGCAATCAGGTCGCGAGTCGGCTGACCAGCCGGGTCGACGTCTTAGGCAGTCAGACGATTCGCCCCACGTATTGGGTCCTGCCGATACTGGTCGATCATCGGCGGAAATTGGTCGAGCAGTTGTGGCGACTCGGATTTGACGCCACCACCAGCAGCAGTTTGAAACCGGTCGGCAGTGAGCTGACCCCAGCGGCCAGTCTCGCCAACTTGCCGAATTGTCAGTTCATCTTGGATCATCTGGTGTTTCTCCCCTTCGACGTCTCGATTCCGGACGAACCGATCGATTTGATGGTCCGGACGATCCTGCAGGGCGAGTACGCTCGACCCAAGCGTCCCGCAGGCGCCGCGCCGAAAACGCTTGTGGCCGGATCGCGATGACCGTTCCGGCCTCGACTAAGATCGATGCCCGCTGGCAGACTTCCTTATCCCGAACCGAACGGTGAGCGCTGATGGTCGTACTATTGATCGAGTTTTTCTTGAGCCTGGCCGTGCTGCTGGTGTCGGCTCGATTCTTCACTCGAGCTGCAGAGAATTTGGGGAACTGGCTAAATCTCCCCCAGTTTGTTACAGGCATCTTCATCGTCGGCGTCGGCACGTCGTTGCCCGAGTTGATGACCGGGGGACTCGCCGTGGCCCGCGGGCAGTCGGAAATTGTGCCTGGCAACATCATCGGCGCCAATGTTTCCAACGTCTTGCTGCTGTTGGGCGCCGGTATGCTGGTCACAGGACGCGATATCGTGTTGGGCAAACGATACCTGTTGATCGACTTGCACTACTTGATCGGCTCGTCGCTGCTGTTGGTGATGTTCATGTATGACGGCGTGATCAATCGATTCGAGGGATCGATTGGCGGACTCCTGTTTATCGTGTACAGCGTGTACCTGATTCGAACCGGATCGGCCGAGGTGGAAAGCACGGAGGAGGGTCAACGCCCCGTATTTCTGTGGCGGGAAATGCTAATTCTGCTGCTCTGTTCCGTGGGCATCTATTTCGGAGCCAGCTACACAGTGCACGCAGTCACGGAGTTGGCGGAACGACTAGAGATCCCTCCCGCGATCATTGCATTGACCATGTTGTCGCTGGGAACCACGCTCCCGGAGCTCGCGGTCAATTTCTTCGCGATGCGGCAAGGCAAGGCGGAACTTGCCGTGGGAAACATCCTGGGGTCGTGCATTTTCAACGCGCTGGTGATACCGGCGGTGGTCACTTGGTTTGGTACGATCACCGTATCTCCGCAGATTCAGGCGTTTCCGATGTTTTTCCTACCCGTGGCTACACTGCTGTTCTACCTCTTGGCATTGGACAAACGGATTTCGTATTGGGAAGGACTGTTGTTCGCGGCGATTTACCTGGTGTTTGTGCTGGAAAGTACAGGACTCGGCAAGTAATTGCGACAAAAAAATCGGGCAGGTTGAGAGGACCTGGGGGTGAACTCCGTTTATCATATGGGCAAGCTGCTTGCCGGCTGATCATTTGTCGTTGTTCGCCGTCCCGCCGTGGTATGTGCTTATGGTCTGGTGGTTCCAGCTGATCGTCTTTATCGTTGCGGGGCTGCCGTCCGCGCCCCCAACGGCCAGCCAGGATTTGGATTTCGACCAAAAAATGACCGAGCGCCATGTGGCCCGCGTGCGATCGGCCACGTCGGTAGCGGTCTCGCCGGACGGACTTTGGATCGCCTACACCCTGGAGGTACCGCGCGACTTGGAAGTCGAATCGGCCGGTCCACCGCGTTGCGAATTGCACCTGAGCGATCTCCAGGGGAATTCGCGGGCCTTCTTGAGCGGCGCCGCGTTGATTTCGCACGTCCATTGGCGCCCGGACGGACAAGGAATCTCTTTCCTCGCCAAACGGGAGGGGGACGTGCGGACCGCTTTGTATTCGATGCCGGTCGACGGAGGCGAGGCACAGCGATTGATCGAGCTCGCCCCGTCCATTCGGGAATACACCTGGCGAAGTGACGGACGGCAGATCGCTTTGATTGCCGAAGGGGAACTTGGAATTGCCGTGCAACCGGAATCGCCCCCCCAAACTGGGGGGGCGGGAATGGAGTTCGGACCGGAGGTGGTCGGCGAGAATTTGGTGGCGGATCAACTGTGGATTGCCGAGGTGGCCAATGGGAAAGTCTTGGCACCGCGGCCCTATCCCTTGCCCGGTGTACCGTCGCAAGTCCAATTCAGTCCCGACGGGACGCGGCTCGTGTTTGCCATGGCGCCATCGCCTCGGCTCGACGACTACATGCTGCGCCGACGATTACAAATATTGGAAGTGGCTTCAGGTCAGATATTGGGACAGATTGAAAACCCGGGGAAGTTGGGGAGCGTGCAGTGGTCGCCGGACGGGCAATCGATAGTTTTCACTTCGGGAGCGGACGGCTCGGATCCCGTGGCAGGGCGGCTGATGATTGCACCCGCGGCGGGAGGCGCACCGAAGCTTTGGATGCCCCAATTTGCGCCGAATATCATCGACTTTAGTTGGTCCAGTGCCAATGTCTTGCATTTCGTGGCCGAAGATGGCTGTTTGACATCGTGGGGCTCCGTGGAAGCCACCGGCGAGAATCCGACGGTGATTTTTGGACCGGACTTGCCCATTCTGACCGATTTTTCCCTCACCGTTGGTGCGACTGTCGTCGCGTTTTGCGCATCGGCGCCTGAGCATCCGAACGAGGTATTTGTCTTTGAAAGCGGCCAGTTGCGGCGACTGACGCAAAGCAATCCTTGGCTTGATGAGATTGAGCTGGGCCGTCAAGAGACGGTGCGCTTTCCCGCGCGCGACAAGGAAGAGATCGAGGGTGTGTTACTCTATCCAACGCCCTACGATTCGGCTCGCCGGTATCCTTTGATCGTCGTTGCGCATGACGGCCCGGAAATGCGGGTTCCGAATGGTTGGGTAACGTCGTTCGCCGATCCGGGACAGGTCGCGGCAGGCCGTGGTTTTTTCGTTTTTTATCCGAACTATCGAGGGAGCAGCGGCCGGGGAGTGCAATTCGCCAAGGAACCCCAGGGCGATTTGGGCGGCAAAGAGCTGAATGACATTCTGGACGGCATCGATCACCTGGCGAACTTGGGACTGATCGATCCGGCAAAAGTCGGGATTACCGGGCGGGCCTACGGCGGTTTCGTTGCGGCTTGGTGCTGTACGTTGCACAGCGATCGATTCGCCGCGGGAGTCATGTTGGCTGGGGCGTCGGATTATCTTTCGTTGGCGGGTACGACCGATGTTCCAGAGGAATTGTACCAAGCCCATACGCGGAAACGGATTTGGGAGGATTGGCAATTTTTCTTGGAAAGGAGTCCGATGCGGTACATTGAACAGGCACACACACCGCTTTTGATTGCGCATGGCAAACAGGATCGGAGGGTTCCGCCGTACCAATCGTTGGCACTCTACCAACAGCTGAAGACCTTGGGTCAAGCCCCGGTCCGATTGTTGCTCTACCCCCAGGAAGGGCATGAATTTCAGAATTCAGTGGCTCGTTACGACTACAACACGCGGATGCTCCGATGGTTTGAGCATTTTCTAGTGACTGGCGGCGAACAATTGCCACCGGTCGACCTCGATTCTCCAGTCGAATCTGCCCGTGAACCTGGGGAAAACCGGGGACCGCAGGAGTTTTCGCGACAACTCCTTCGCTCCGGCGCGAACTGACCGGATCGCGAACTGGCCGGATGGTGTTACTGCCGTTTGGCAGCGTGCGATCTCGAATACTCGGCAATTTTCTTTCGCACTGCGTCGTTTCGAGTTTTGTCTGCCACGAGCGCTTTGGTGCGTGTCACGAGCGCGTAAATTCCCCCGGGAAACGACGCCAAAGTAACGTTTCGTGCTCTGCCTCGTCGGTATATTTGAGGTGCGGGCTGCATCTGTGCGCAGGCTCCAACGCTGCGGAAGCTCAAGTCATGCGGAGGGTCATCATGAAAACGAGTCGATTGGCACTGTCCCTTGTCGGTTGGGTGTTTGTGTTTTGGCTAGGCGGGAGCGTGCCAGGTTGGGGCCAGTTGATCCTCCCGCATGACCATCCGCGTCCCTATCACTTACCGCGTCCAATTCCGCGTCCGGTGGAGCCGGAGATCTCCTACCGCATTACGCAGCTGGAGGTGGATACGTCGATCCGGGACCAGGTTGCCCAAACGCGGTTGGCCCAGACATTCGAAAACACTCGTGAACAACAAATCCAGGCGGTTTTCGTGTTCCCGCTGCCGGCGGACGGGGCGGTCGAGAGCTTGACCCTGTTGGTCGATGGGCAGGAGTTGACGGGTCGCATCTTGCCGGCCGAGGAAGCTCGTCGCGTCTACGAATCGTATTTGCGGCGATATCAAGACCCTGCCTTGCTGGAATGGATGGGACGGGGGATGTTCCAGACCAGCGTCTTTCCGATTCCACCCCACGCCAAACGGCAGGTGGTGATCAGCTACTCGCAGGTTCTCAAGAAGAACGAGCAGGCGACCGACTTCCTGTTCCCGTTGGCGTTGGCCCGGTATACGGAACTGCCGTTGGAAAAGTTGCGTGTGCGCGTGGCGATCGAATCGTCGGAGGAGCTCAAGAACATTTACAGCCCCTCACACAACGTCGAGATTCAACGGGACGACTCCCGGCACGCGGTGGTGCGAATGGAGGCGAACCACGTGGTGCCGAGCGACGACTTTCGGCTGATTTTTGACACGCACGGCGGAGCGGTGGGGGCTCAACTCTTGAGCTTCTGGCCCAACGACGACGACCAAGGCTATTTCGTGCTGTTGGCCAGCCCGAATTTCGCGCAGGAAAGTCGCGCCGTCGTCCAGAAAACACTGACTTTCGTGATCGATCGCAGCGGCAGTATGAGCGGGGAAAAGATCGAACAAGCCCGGGAAGCCGCGAAGTTCGTCGTCAACCAGCTGCATGCGGACGACTTGTTTAACATCATTGTGTACGACGACCACGTCGAGACGTTTCGGCCGGAATTGCAGCGCTGGAGCGAGGAAACCCGATCCGCGGCGCTCGGCTTTATCAACGGGGTGAATGCGGGTGGAAGCACCAATATCGACCTGGCGTTGCAGACGGCACTGCAGCAAATGCACGCGGGGGCCCACGCGCCGTACATCGTCTTTTTGACCGACGGCTTGCCGACCGCCGGGGAAACCAACGAGATGAAAATCGCCGATCAAGCCCGGCAACGAAACCAGGCGCGGGCTCGAATCGTCTGTTTCGGAGTCGGTTACGACGTCAACAGCCGCCTGCTCGATCGTTTGGCGCGAGACCACCGCGGCCAATCAGAGTACGTGCGTCCCGATCAGAATATCGAAGCTGCTGTCAGCCGGCTGTATCAGAAAATCGCGTCGCCAGTGTTGACCGATGTCGCGGTCGAATTCCAACTCCCCGGCGTCCAGGCCGCCGACGGCGCCTCCGTCAATCGTGTGTATCCATCCGGTCCGGTCGATCTGTTCCGCGGAGAACAATTGGTCCTGGTCGGCCGCTACCGTCACGCCGGGGCAGGCAAGGTGGTGTTGCGCGGCGTCGTGGACAATCAAACCCAGACATTCGAATTCGATGTGCGGCTGGCGGGACGCGATGAGTCCCCGCAGAATCGATTTGCAGCGAAGCTCTGGGCGAGTCGGCGGATCGGAGAGATTATCGACCAGATCGACCTGGTCGGAAAAAACCAGGAGTTGATCGACGAACTGGTTCGTCTGTCGCAACGACATGGCATCTTGACCCCCTACACCAGTTACTTAGCGGACGAACACCAGGATTTTCGACAACTTTCGCGGTTCCGTGAAAACACGTTGAGTGCCGATCGGTCGCTGGATGCCCTTTCCGCTACGAGCGGCGGACAAGGTTTTGGGCAACGGGCCGCCAAAGGGTCGTACAAGCAAACTGAGAATTTGGCGCAAGCGGCCGAGGCATATAACTTGGCGCTTCCCAGCGCGGACTCGGCCGGCGGCGGTGGCCTCTCGGGAGGTGCGGCGCCACCGGCAAGTCTCTCCGGGTTGGTCCAGCAGCAGGGGACGACCGTCTATCGGCGTGGCCGGACAATGATCGCGGCCAACGCGAGCGACGTCGACTTGGAGGGCTCCCAGGACCAGGTCGTGACCGTGCAACGGTTTTCCGACGACTATTTTGCCCTGGTGCGTGAGAACACGTCGGAAGAGAACCAGATTCTGGCGACGCAGCTGACGGACGATGAGTTGGTCGTGCGTTTGCGTGGCAAAATCTATCGCATCCAGTGAGTTCGCCAGCTGCTAGCAAGCGCGGCAAGAGAATCCAATTAAGCGCAGGATGCGGATTTTACTAATGGCATTGATCAAATCGTGTCGATGCTTGGTATCACCTGTACTAGTTTTGCCGGCGTTCTGCGCATGGCACGACTAGGCATTGTGTCAACATGCTTCTGGACAAGGGCCGCTGCCGGCGGGGTAGATCAATGAGAGCATGCTCGCGATGGATTGCGATTCTCGTAGCCTGGATTGTTGCGACCACAACCGGGTGGGGGCAAAGCGGCCAGCCCTCTCCTGGCGGTTACACCCCCCAAGGTGTTCCGGTGGGGACCGAATTGTATTCGGGGGTGCCCGGTCGAGTTTGGATGAATTTCAGCCTGGCGGACCAAGGGTTCGGCTACTCCGGATCGTATGCGACGATCGGCGCCAAAACCCGGCTGGGGGAAGACATCTTCGACGGACGTTGGTTATTTGAAGGCCGCGGGCATCTCGGTCTGGAGAGCGGCGGGTTTTTTGCCAACTTGGGGGTTGAGCGGGTTTTCACACTGGAGTCCGCGGGCGCCGACTTGGTGCTGGGGGGCTGGTTTGATTACGACGGCGACGAGCAGGGGGATTTCGCGCATCCGTTCCAACTCCTTTCGGTGAACGCACAAATCAAGACGCGGTATTGGGACCTGATCAGCAACGGGTATTTTCCGATCGGGAACGACGAGTTTACCCAGGGCGATCCGACCGGCGTCGAGTGCTTCTACCAAAACTACATCGTGTTGCAGGCGGGGATCGATAGTGCCCTGACCGGATTCGACACACTGTTTCGTTTCCGTCCCGATGCGCTGGCGATGGTCAACGGGTCGGTGGCGTTGGGGGGTTACGGCTACGGCTCGGATGTCGTCGACTCCTTTGCGGGAGTTCGCGGGCGAGTCGGATTCCAGTTGCTGCGTGGGATGACGGTCGTGGGCGAGTTGAACCATGACAACCGATTCGACTTGACAGGGGTTGTTCAGTTGGGCTGGCAGTTTGGCGGCACCGCCCGCGGGAACGAGTACGCAGGCTTGGGACGCGATCTCGAACCGACCATCCGCAACGATCACATTGTCCGGTATCAACAAGATGTCGTGTATGCGATCGACCCTGACACCGGTCGGCCTTACAACGTCTACCATGTCGACAACACGGCCGACGTCGCCTACGGCAACGGTACGGTGGAGACTCCCTTCGCGACGCTTTTGGACGCCGAAAACGCCTCAGCGGCCGACGACATCATTTTTGTGCAGGAAGGCGACGGTACGACCCACGGCATGGACCGAGGGATCGTGCTGAAGGATGGTCAGTTGCTGTTGGGTGATGGGGTTCGCCACCTGATCCCGATTCAGAACGGCCAGTACCACATTCTCTGCAACGACTTGGATGGCAACCGGCCGCGGATTACGAATGTCGGCGGGAACGATGTGGTCACCCTGGCCAACCGGAACACGGTGCGCGGTCTTGTGATTCTGGGGAATGGAACGGCGGGCAATGGGATTTCGGGCAACGCGTTCCCGGCGGGTCCACCCATCACCGACGGCATTATCGAAGACAACTTCATCTCGGGCGCGATCTTGCACGGCGTATCGCTCAACACGATCGCTGGGGACTGGACCTTTGCCCGCAACGAGATTCGCGAGAACGGCTTCGACGGGATCAATATTGTGGACGCTTGCGATCCTGCCTCCACCTTCCTGTTTGAAGACAACGTCGTGAACGCCAATGGCCGCGACGGCATCCATTTTGAGAACTACGACGGGACCAGCTTCACCTTCCTTCGCAACACGACCAGTTTCAACGGTCGCGACGGCGTGCGGATGGAGGGGTTCAAGAACACCAGCGGCAACGGGGCGGACTTCTTGTTCGCCAGCCACATCGCTTCGGGCAACGCGGGTGACGGGATTCACATCGAAGACGCCAACGGCGATTTGCGAATCGTCAACTCGATCTTCCAAGGGAACAGCGGGGACGGGATCGAGCTGACCAACTTCACCAACACGGTGGGGAACGATCGGACCTTGATCGGTCCGGTCAGCGCCGGCTCGGTCAGTACGATCACGGGGAACTCGGTCGGGATCAACATCCAGTTGACCGACCCGTTTGCCGAGCAGAACGTGACGATCACCGGTTCGACGATCGACGGCAACGGGACCGGGATCCAAGCCTTAGCCAGCGGGACCGGGGTGAACCTCACGACCAACGTCGTGGATAATTTCTCGGTGAGCAACAACACAGGCACCGGGATGCGTTTCCTGTCGCAGCAAGGGGCCTTGCATAACGTGCTGGTGGAGAACACCGAGTTCGCCCTGGCCGCGAACAACAACGGGTCCGTCGCGGGGAGCGGAATCGACTTCCTGGTCGGCGACAACAACTTTGGGCAGGCGGCTCGCCTGGCGGCCACCGTTCGCAACGTCTCGATCAACAATGCGGGGTCTTCGCCGACCGGCAGCGGAATCACGGTGGGGGTTCAAGACGATGGCCAACTGGACTTGTTCGTCCAAAGCACGACGATCAACAGCGCCGCCGGCAGTGCCGTAGCGATGCTGTTCGACACGAACAATATCCAACAGGTCTCGCGGGTGGTGTTCGACAGCGTGCTCTTGCAAACTCCGGGAGCGAATGCGGTCGCGATGTCGGTCGACACGGATAGCTGGGTCGACTTCCAGCTGACCAATAGTTCCTTGGTTGGCGCGGGGGGACCGAACAACAGCGGGATGTTCATCACGATCGACGGCAACAGCAATACGCTGACCCGGTTGACGATCCAGAACAACTCGATCACCAACTTCCAAGGAAACGGTATCAACCTGCAGACCGCGGGCGATACACGGACGGTGGCGGACATCAGCGCCAACCTGATATCGCAGAATGGACCGGGGACGGATATCAACAACCTCCCCTACTTCGACGGGGTCAGCATCGCCGTCGCCGGCACCAGTTCGCTGAACGCTCGGCTGGAAAACAACCTGTTCGACGACAACTTCGAGAGTTCGCTCACGGTTCAGACGCTCAACAACGCGGTGGCCAACATCCTGCTGGTGGGCAACAACATGGGAAGCGACTTCGGGGAAGATCAACCACCGGCGCAAACCTCCAACCTGCAGGACATGGCGATTGTCAATGGACCGGCAGGGACGATTTGCCTGGCGATGTCGAACAACACATTCCAGTGGCCTGCGTTTGTCGTCAACAACGCGGGTGCGGCTTCGTACACCCTGGAACTGGACGGCCTGACCAACGGCCTGGGAGTTCCGGTGATCATCGGCGCGGTCACACCGGCTTCCTATGGAACGGTGTGCGAACCCGCCATCGCAGCGGAAGAGGCGTTCTTCATCTCCAGCGGATTCGATCCGTAAGCCGCGATGGACTCGAACGAAACTTGACCATTCGTCAAGGCCGAAGCGTGGGGAACCTCGCTTCGGCCTTGTTGTTTGGAGGGGGAGGCCGGCGCCTTCGGCTTGGCCTTGAACGAAGGGCAGGGGGGAGGGTAGCCAACCGAGGTCTATCAATCGTCGTCCAGCGTGGCCCAGACTGCCTTCAAATACTCTCCTTCCGGGCAGCGTCCGGAAACCGGATGATCCCCCCCGGCGCCGCTGTGGCCCAGGATGCGGAGGTTGCGTCCTCGGCGAGTCCCCTCGATCGCGCCGTCCACAGCGGCGGAGGTATTGCGGGCTGCCGCGACGACCAACCGAGTGAATTCGCTGGTCGGCAACAGCCCTGCACAACTGCAGGTCAGAAACAAGCCGCCGGGACGAACCAATTGCATCGCCAATCGGTTCAAGTCGTAATGTCGCTTGGTTCCGTCCTCCAATTCGCTGCGCGAGTGAATCAACTTGGGGGGGTCGAGTACCACCGCATCGAATTGGCGGCCGGATCGGATCATATCGCGCATGTAGGGGAACACGTCGGCCTGGACCCAGCGAATTCGAACCTGGTTGAGGTTGGCGTTTTCCTGGGCCAATTGCAGCGGATCGCGATCGAGGTCCACCCCGATCACCTCGGCGGCCCCACCTAACTTTTTGGCTTGGATGGCAAACCCGCCGGTGTAGCAGCACAAATCCAGCAAACTGCGGCCGTGTACTTTCCTGGCGAGCGCTGCGCGGTTCTCCCGCTGATCGCAGAAAAACCCGGTCTTGTGGGCGTTGTCGCTCAAATCGATGCGAAACCGCGTACCGTATTCGGATACCGTGATTCGCGCGGGGCAATCCGGCGAGCGGACGGTTGCGGCGTCGAACCCCTCTTGGCTGAGCAACTTTGGCGAGGTGCGAATGACGTGGTGCGCAGTGCCCAGTTGCTCGCTCAAAATTTCCATAATGGACGGGCAACGCGGCCAGATCGCCCAACTGAATACCTCGGCGCTCAACACGTCGCCGTACCGGTCGATGACCAACCCGGGGATACCATCCGCCTCGGCGTGGACCACCCGGTAGCAGTCGGCCACTTCGTCCAAGCGGAGCAAATCGCGCCGGAGTGCCGTGGCATTGGACATGAGGTGTCGCCAAAAGTCGGAATCGGGAAGCGACTCCCCCCAGCGCACGATGCGGATCGCGATTTCAGAGCGTGGATTGTACAGACCGTAACCCAACAAGCGCGGTGCGGACTCGGGTTGCTCTGGATCCTTGGCGTAGACCGCGACCCAATCGCCGGCCCGAGCCTGCCGGCTGATTTCCTGTATTCGTTTGCGGTAGATCAGGGGGTGGCGAACCGGGGCCTTGAGGAGAGCCTCCGCAATCGGTGCGGAGGGGTCGGGATAGAATTCGCGATTCTGCGAGGGGTGGGAAGTCGTCACACGTCATTTCCTGTGGAACTTGATGTCGATCGTTTGATGTCGCTCTTATTGCGCAACGTCCAGGTACGGATCTTGCCCGGTATCGAAGAACTGCTCGCGGGTCGTTCGTTCGTGGTGCATCAGAATCATCCGATCGACCAGGTATTTCCGTTCGAGCCGCCGCTGGGCGCGCCGAAACCAGGACCAGGCTTCGGGGGCGACTGGATTTTGATGTCCATAGTGCCGCGCGACCCATCGGGCTCTTCGCGGCCCTAAACCCAGTAAGAGGATTTCGTCGGTCAGCGCCAAAAAGATGCGATAGCTCCCGGGATCGCCTTGACGCGAAGCGCGTCCGATCAACTGCCAATCGATCCGTTCCGCTTCGTGGACCTCGGTCAAGATCACGTGCAAGCCGCCATGTTCGCGGACGCCGGGATCCAGCTTGATATCGGTTCCGCGCCCGGCCATGTTGGTGGCGATGGTCACGCGGCCGGACTGGCCGGCAGCCGACACGATTTCGGCTTCGCGAGCCAGGTGTCGCGCGTTCAATACCTGGTGCGGAATGTTCTGTTGACCCATCATCTGCGAAAGCATTTCGGATTTATCGACGCTGCGCGTGCCGATCAGTACGGGGCGGCAATGTTGCAACATCTCCTGGACTTCCGCGACGACCGCTTGGAACTTGGTCGCCAGGTCGGGAAAGATGCGAGTCGGTAGTTTCTTTCGGAGGACTGGGCGGTGGGTCGGGATTCGCACGACGCGACGTTTGTACACCTTGGCGAATTCTCGTCGGGAGGTCCACGCCGTACCGGTCATCCCGGAGAACTTGGGATACAGCTTGAACAGCGATTGGATGGTCACCGTGGCCGCCTGGTGCGTGGCGGGAGTGACTTCGAGTTGTTCCTTGGCCTCGATGGCCTGGTGCAGCCCTTTTTGCCATTGGCGACCTTCCGCGGGACGGCCGGTGAATTCGTCGATGATGACAACTTTGCCTTCGACGACCGCGTAGTGTTTATCCAGTTGAAAATCGCGAGCGGCTTTGATCGCCGTTTCCATCAATTCGCAAAGCGGCCGCATCCCGATGGCTCGCGTCTCCGGAGTCTGCGGCAGGTCGCGCAGCAGGCGCCAACCGGGAGGATTGAGTTTGACTTGCCGCTTATCGTGCTCGTATTTGAAATGCTGGTTCTCGACGAATGCGGCGGCATGTACCGCCGCCCACTGGTAACAGGCTCGTTTTTCGCTTTCACCCACCTGATCGATCATTCCGATGATCAACGGGGTACGGGCCTCATCGATCAAGATACTGTCGGCTTCGTCGACCAGTGCATAGAAGAAGGGGCGTTGTACGGCGTTGACGTTGCGTCGCCCGCCGGCGTCCCCTTGGGCGGCGGCGGCGAGTCGATCGCGGAGAAAGTCGAATCCGATTTCTTTGGCGGTTCCGTAGGTGATATCCTTGCGATAAGCCGCCTGCCGCTGGGGTGGGGTATGTTCCGTTTGGATCACCCCCACGCTCAAGCCGAGCCGCTCGTAGATGGGACCCATTGTTTCTCGGTCGCGCTGAGCCAGGTAGTCATTGACCGTGACGACGTGGGCCCCGCGACCGGTCAAGCCGAACAGAAAGGTGGGCAACGTTGCGGTCAATGTCTTCCCTTCCCCGGTCTTCATTTCGACGACCCGCCCGCGGGCCAGCTGGATTCCCGCCTCGATTTGCTGATCGTAGAATTCGAGTCCCAGTACCCGCCGGGCAACCTCCAGCACCAGCGGAAAGGCATCGTTGACCAATGCGACGAGAGGTGCGCCGCTGGACGCCCGATAACGCAGGGACAATCCGGACTCGCGAAGTTGGCTCTCCGGCCAGGATCGCAATGGCTTGGCCCGCTCTCGAATGCGCTCGATCGACCTGCGGTGCGGCAGCCATTTGTTCACTCGAGCATCCCCTCTTTCGCTTAAATCGATATAATCAATCGCAGCCGGGTCGATTGCGTCATTGTCGATTGCGTCAATCGTAACGACTGGGAGAAATCGGCCAGCATTCGTCAGATCGACGGTTTGGATAGTCGATTCAAGGTCCTAGTCCATCCACCCCGTCTGGCAGCACGAGGCGTCGCGCGACGCCTGTCCCGTCGCCCGCCGTCGCGCGAGATCGGCAAGAACTGGCGGAAGTCGACATGTCCGAAGAAATTCAACAACAGCTCGAGGGTTTGAGGAAATTGGCGTCCTCCGGCGCCGATTTTACAGCGTTCTACGCTCGCTTGCTACAGAGCATTAGCGGAGTGACCTCGGCCGAGGCTGGACTGGTTTGGAATTGCTCGCAGCCACCGTTTCGGTTGATTGCCGAACACCAAACGCAAGCCAATCCGGAATTGCGGGCAGCGATCCAACAGAACGAGCACCTGGCGTTGTTGGATAGCGCGATCAAACGGAAACAACCGATTCTGATCCCGCCCCGCAGCGACGCTCCCGCGCGGATGCCCGTGATTGCGTTGGCCCCGGTCACTCGCAACGGGTCCACCGAAGTGATCGAATTGTTTTTGCGGCCAAACCAACCGGAGACCGATTACAAATTCTGGCTGCAGACGTTGCATGCTTACGGGGATTTGGCTGGGCAATGGGGGGGGCATCGGCCGACGGATAGTCCGACATCGCCGGCCGCCCGCGGAGACCGGCAGGTGGGAAGCGAATCGCCGTCGGCTGCCGCAGGATCCGTACGTTCTCCAGTCGCCTTAGGTTCCGTCCCTTTGGGTTCCGTCGCCTCGGGTTCCGTCGCCTCGGCGCCAACCGCTTCTCCATCGGCGCGACTGTCGGCGGCAGATCTGGACCAGTACGTGGACCAGCTCCATCGCAGCTTGGAAATCAAAGAGACCGTTTCCGCAATAGCCAACGAGACCCGTCGCCTGTTGCAGGCCGATCGAGTGAGCGTCGTGCAGCGAATCCGCTCGCGGGGGCGCGTCGTGGCGATCAGCGGACAGCCGTCGGTCAACCGGCGTTCGGCGACCGTGTTGTTGCTGGAGAGACTGGTCAATCGCGTTCTCCCTTTGGGCAAGGTTTTCTGGTACCCCACCGCGGACGACGACGCGTTGCCGGGGGAGATCGAGCAGCCGTTGCATGAGTACTTGACCCAGGCGACGTCGCGCAGCATTGTGGCGTTGCCGATAGTCGCGGCCGAGCCACCCACCGGGGAGGGTCCGCAGCCCGAAGGGAAAGTCGACCGCCGCTGGATCGGGGGGCTGATCATCGAGCAGTTCGATGTGCGTTGGGACCCCGCCGAAATGGCCCAGGTCATGGACCAGGTCACGCGGCATGCCGGCACGGCGCTCCGCAACGCGGTCCACCATCGTTCACTGTGGCTGTACCCCATTTGGCACGCGGTGGGGCAATCGAGGGTCGTCGTCGCCGCCCGGAATATGCGCCGGAGCTTGTTGATTTTTCTGGCGTGCTGTGCGGCGGTAGCAGCCTTGGTCTTCATTCGCGTGCCGTACCGCATTTCGTGCGACGGCATGCTGGTTCCGAAGCACCGGCAGAACATCTTCGCCCAAGTGAGTGGGATCGTTGAAGCGACGTTGGTTGAGCATGGCAGCCAGGTGGACGTCGGCGGCGAGGTGGTCCGCATGAAGGACAACAATTTGCTGATCGAGCGGCAGCGGAAGTCCGGCGAGATCGCGAAACTGGAGGAGCAACTGAATTCGATCCGTTCGTCGAGCCTTGGCAAACTCCGGCGGCCGGAGCCGAACACGGAGTCGACCGAGGACAACAACGATCTATTGCTGACCTCGATCCGGCAGCAGATCGAAGGGCTCAAGTCGGAACTGGCGATCATCGAACAGGAGATTCAGCGGCTTTCGGTCACCAGCCCGATGCGCGGCACTATTTTGACGTGGGATGTTCGCGAGCAGTTGCAAGACAAGCCTGTGGAACGGGGGGATTTGCTGATGGAGGTGGCCGATGTGGCAGGCCCGTGGGAGTTGGAATTGAAGTTGCCCGACCGCCGCATCGGTCATTTGTATCGAGCCCAAACGGAGTTCGGACAGGAATTGCCGGTGTCCTTTTTATTGGCGGCGGGGCCAAGCCAGACGTGGCACGGCAAGATCACTTCGGTGGCGCAGGCGACGGAAGTCGATCAGGAGAACGGCCAGTGGATTCGAGTCTCCGTCGATTTCGACCATAACGCGCTGGATATCCGCCAGGCACGGTCGGGTGTGATGGCCAAGATCTATTGTGGCGAGCGGAGCTTGGGCTACGTGTGGCTGAACGACATCTACGAATTCCTTCAATCCAAGGTCTTTTTCCGACTTTGGTAATTTCGCCGCCTCGATTCAGGCCGACGCATGTCGTTCAACGAACTATCACAACTCCCCGCGGATCGCCGACCGATCGGACTGCGCACCCGTCCCGATCTGGTATTGCAACTGAGCGTCTATCAAGGCGAGAGCTGTTGGATCGTCAAGGATCCCTTGGCGATGCGGTATTTTCGGTTGCTGGAACCGGAATATACGGCGCTCCAGGCGTTGCGTACGCCGACGACGGTCCGCCAGATCAAAAGGCTGTTGGATCAGCGATTCCCCGATCGGACATTCCGAGTGGAGGACATCCAGCGCTTGATCGCGCAATTCCATCAGCAGGGCTTGATGATCAGTTCGGCGGAGAACCAGGCCGCCCCGTTGTTGAAGCGCCGCGGCAAGGAGACTCGCCGAAAAATGCTCGGCGCACTCACGAGTGTACTGGCCTTGCGTTTCCCCGGGGTCGATCCTGACCGGTTTCTCGATTGGCTGCATCCCCGAGTCCGCTGGTTTTTTAGCTCCACCTTTGTATTCCTCGTGGTCGTTCTGCTGGCCTCGGCTTCTCTGTTAGTGCTGCAGAATCTGGACGAGTTCTACCGGCGCCTCCCGGGGTTCTACCAGTTTTTCGGCCTCAAAAACCTGGTGTTGATGGGCGCGATTCTCATCGTCACTAAGTCGTTGCATGAACTGGGGCACGGCCTGATGTGCAAACACTTCGGCGGCGAGTGCCACGAGATTGGGTTCATGCTGCTGGTGCTCACGCCGGCGATGTACTGCAACACCTCGGATTCGTGGATTCTCCCCAACAAGTGGCACCGCATAGCGATCGGCGCCGGCGGGATGTATATCGAATTGATCCTGGCGGCGATCTGTACGTTCATCTGGTGGTACACGCAACCGGGTTGGATCCACTACCTGGCCTTGAATGTGATGTTTCTCTGTTCGGTCAGCACGGTGATTTTCAACGCCAACCCGTTGCTGCGTTACGACGGATATTACATCTTGGCGGACCTGCTGGAGATTCCCAACTTAGCTCAGAAATCGCGGCTGGCATTGCTCAGCCGCCTCCGCACGGTCTGTTTGGGAATGGAGCCGATTCCGCCCCGGTTTCTCCCGCAGCGGGGGCAAACCTTGTTCGCCGCGTACAGCATTGCCTCGTTTGCTTATCGCTGGTTCGTGTATTTTTCGATTATGTGGTTCCTGACGAAGGTCTTCGAACCGTACGGATTGGAGATCGTCGGCTACACGCTGATCGCCGCGTCGCTGATGGGGATCGTGGTCGTTCCGGCATATCAGTTGATCAAGTTTTTCAAGACTCCCGGGAGGTGGCGTCAAGTGAAGAAACCTCGGCTCATGGTCAGCGGGTTGGTCGCCGCGATGCTTTTGTACTTTGTGGCCGGAATCCCGTTGCCTCACAACGTCCATTGTCCGCTGGTGGTCAGGCCCGATGCGGCGGGATATGTGTATGTTCCGGTCGAGGGGATGTTGACCCAGATTCGAGTTCAGCCGGGAGATGCGGTGGAAGCAGGCGATGTGTTGGTCGAACTGGACAATCCCAGCCTCCGCCTGGAATTGGCACAAATGCAGAACACGCAAGCGAACTTGCAAGGGAAAATTGCGACACTCAAACGCGCCTCACGGACCAGCCGCGACGCTGCGCAAAACCTCGCCGCGACAATCGCCGAACTGGAAGACATCACGATTCGTGTTCAATTGAAAGAGCAAGATATCGAACAACTGACGATCAAGGCGCCGCAGGCCGGCGTGGTGCTTCCGCCCCCCAGCATTGGCGACGCCGCGGGGCCCTACTCCCCGGTGGCTTGGCGGCGCACGCCGCTGGATCGGGAGAATCTTAACGCCTGGCTTCCGCCGCAAACGTTGATCTGCATGGTCGGTTCGCCCAATCAGCTCAAAGCCGTGTTGACCATTGAACAGAGCGATGTGCAGTTTCTGCAAGTCGGTCAGCCGGTGACCTTGATGTTGGACGAGTACCGAGGGGAACGCCTGACGGGGGCATTGCAATCGATTTCGCGG
Organism: Pirellulaceae bacterium; assembly: GCA_041740495.1. Lineage (GTDB taxonomy): Bacteria > Planctomycetota > Planctomycetia > Pirellulales > Pirellulaceae > JANMEB01. The sequence goes on along the minus strand of JBGSLW010000262.1, from coordinate 4,436 downwards.
ACGCAATTGGAGGCGTTGCCTCGCGAACTGTCGACGACCTACGGCGGTCCCTTGGGGGGAACGCCTGGTCCGCAAGGCGAGGAGATTCCGCAGCTCACGTACTTTGAGGCCAGCGTACCGCTGGCGGATCGCGGGGGCCTGCGGCTGGAGCCTGGGTTTCGCGGCATGGCCAAGATCGGAGTGGGGACGGCGTCGGTCGGCTGGCGCGTTCAGCGATTCTTCCGCACGCTGGCCAACTTTCGTTAGACCATCCGAGGTTGCACGATGGAAAATGCACAGCTTCGCTCGATGCAGATCATTCTGATCGGGCTCGTGTCCGGTGTCGTGGCCTTTGCCGCGATGGCGTTTCTTTTCTCGCGGCCTCAAGCGTTGAGCTGGACGCCGCTGGCTGGACTGGGTCTTCTGGCTGGCGGCTTTGCCGCCCTGGTTGGCTGGACCGTCCCCCGGCTGATAACCCGCGGACTCGAACAACGATTGCAGAAGAATCCGCCACGGGCCCAGGACTTGATGGATCACCTGAGATCGGGATACCAACAGCAGTTGATCGTCGGCGCGGCGCTCCTGGAATCGGGGGGTTTTCTCAATCTGGTGCTCAGCTTTTTGGAGCCCAACTACCTGTTCTTTTGTGTCGCCGCAGTGCTGGTGGCAATGATGGCGCTGCGTCTGCCGACCTCGGCGGGTGTCGACCAGTGGATGGCGGATCGACGTGGAGCGATTACTGGAAGGCGGAACGAATAGAACAGCGGATCCGGCAGCGGGATTTCAGATCCCACCGGAACCAGCAGGCCCTGCCTTGTCGAAGGAGCACACTCGGGCGATGATTCCTCCGTGAACACAGTGACTCAAGCAGATCGCGATGCGATAGCCGACCGGTACTTTGGGCTGGTGGAGTTCGAACCGTACCCGGTGCAACAAGAGGCCCTGCTGGCCTGGTTCACGGCGCCGCAGGGAGTCCTGGTCTCGGCGCCGACCGGGACGGGGAAAACGCTGATCGCCGAGGCCGCGATGTTTGAGGCGCTGCAATTGGGATGCACCGCCTATTACACGACTCCTTTGATTGCCTTGACCGATCAGAAGTTCCGCGAACTGCAAGCGGCGGCTGTCCGGTGGGGGTTTTCTCCCGACGACGTCGGGTTGGTCACGGGGAATCGCCGCGTCAATCCAGATGCCAGAATCCTGGTCGTCGTGGCCGAGATCCTTCTGAATCGGCTGCTCCACCGCGAGGCGTTGGACTTCAGCCAGGTCTGGGCCGTCGTCATGGACGAATTCCATAGTTTCAACGACCCGGAGCGAGGGATCGTTTGGGAGTTCAGCCTGGAGTTACTCCCTAAGACGGTCCGGACGCTGCTGTTGTCCGCTACGGTCGGGAACGCTTATCCGTTCTCCCGCTGGCTGGAAACGCGGCACGACCGAAATCTGACCCTGGTGCAAAGCCGCGAGCGGCGGATTCCGCTGACCTACGAGTGGATTGGCGACCAGTTGCTGGACGAGTTGCTGGAACGGCTTGTCGAGGGTCCGGGCGATTCAGTGCGCACCCCCGCGCTGGTGTTCTGTTTTAACCGCGAGCAATGTTGGTCGGTCGCCGAGTTGTTGAAGGGAAAGAAGTTGATCAGTCCCGTGCGACAGCGGGAGTTGTCCCATGCATTAGAACGTTACGATTGGTCCGGCGGTGCGGCCCCGAAACTCCGGGCGATTCTGCAGCGGGGGGTGGGGGTGCACCACGCCGGCGTCCTGCCCAAGTTTCGCCGGATTGTCGAGCAGTTGTTTCAGGAAAAGCTGTTGAGTGTTTGTGTTTGTACCGAGACGTTGGCCGCTGGGATCAACCTTCCCGCTCGAAGCGTGGTCCTGCCGTCGTTGATGAAGGGCCCGCCGGACAAAATGAAGCTGGTCGATCCTAGTTCGGCCCATCAAATGTTTGGCCGCGCCGGCCGCCCGCAGTTCGACGATCGCGGGTTTGTGTACGCGTTGGCACACGAAGACGACGTCAAGATCCTCCGCTGGCGCGAGAAATACGACCAGATTCCCGAAAACACGGCGGATCCCAATTTGATTCGCGCGAAGAAGCAGCTCAAGAAGAAGATGCCCACCCGACGCGAGGGTGTCGCCTATTGGGGCCAATCGAATTTCGAAGCTTTGATCAATGCAGCCCCGGCTGATCTCGCCAGTCGCGGCCCTCTCCCGTGGCGCCTCCTGGCGTACATGCTCAACATCTCCCCTGAAGTCGAACCGATTCGGACGCTGGTCGCCAATCGCCTTCTCTCCACCAGCGGGCACCAGCAAGCTCAAGGCCAACTCAATCGGATGCTGCTGACGTTGTGGCAGGCGGGATACATCGAACTCGATCCTAAACCCACGACCGCCCATCTGCGAGACGACCGGCCCCACGCAGCCGGTGAGTCAGCCCCACCCGGATCCGGCGGCGTTGAGGCTCCCAAGCCGACGGCCAGCCCGACGCTCGATCTAGGCCAGCGAACGCGCGGCAAACTACAGCAGGACCCAAGGATCAAAGATCGAGTCGCGACGAAGCCGCCTTCAGGGCGTCCCCCGGAAGTTGCGGAAGCCGAGGCCTACCGGCCGATTTACGCGCGACCCACCGAGAAATTGGTCGCGTTGACGAAGCTGCGTGGAGTTCATCCCTTGTATGGACTTTATCTGGTCAACCAGCTGGGTGTCGCGGACCGGAGCGAACGACTGCTGGCGTTTGAGAGCTTGCTGGAATTGCCGAAGTCGTTGGGCCCGGCGATTCGCGTGCCTCCCCTCGATGTGCTGCCGCCCGGCCCGTTGGCTATCGAACGAGTCGATCCTCGACTGCTCAAGCTGGGACTGGCGACCGCGGCCGAGTTGGGCGGAAGCCCGTCCGAGCAGGACGACGCGCGTGCGGAAGCGTTTCAACCAGTGCTGACCTTGCCCGACAAGTTGTTGCGCCTATTTGAATTCGATTTCCCCAACGTCCATGATGTCCGCGTCTGGCCCGTCTGGGTGGCGGGAGAGGTCCTGCAATTCGCCGACTTCGACAAGTACATCAGCAGCTACAAGCTCCAGAAGCAAGAAGGGTTGATTCTGAGGCACTTGCTACGGTTGATCCTGCTGATCGACGAATTCGCGATGCTCTGTCCCCCCGAGACAACACTCCAGGCCTGGCAGGACGACTTGGGCGAGATCGCCGACCAGTTGGAAAGAATCTGCCGGCAAGCGGACTCGGACAATACCAACCAATGGCTAGACGAAGCCAAGGAACTCCGCGCGGGACTTTGACGCCGAAAATCGATCACGAACAGTTTTTCTGATATCACACTTATTCCCATATCTGCCAGTCCCCTCACTCTGCCCCTCGCGTCCAAGGCGCGGAGCCGGACACAGCCTAGGCGCTTACGCACCTGGAGTCGATGATTCTGTGCGGCGCAGTCACCGTCGACCATTATGTCCCCTGCGATGCGGAACCTGCTGGTGGAGAGAGAAAAGGAACCTCCACAGGAAAACTTGCTGGCCGCGCTTCTCTGTCGTTAGAATAAAAACACTCCAACCTGTCGCTCCAGCGGCAGTTTGAACATCAAGTGGTGAAGAAGCGGTGGGCAACGTTGGCGTGTGAATTCGAAGTCGGCCAGTGCCGCCCGGTGATCCGGGGGGGATAGGCCGCATGGGTACATCGGCAAGGCCGCTGTGTTTCGTCGATCGCAACTGGAAAGGGAACCCCGCTATGCACGTAGGCACTTGGTTAGCTGCGGCGCTCGCACTTGTCGCAACCCTTAGCCCGGCACCACCGGCGTTGGCCGCGGGGGCTGGCTCGCGGCAGGCAGACGACGTGCGGGCGTTGGACGGCGAGTGGATCTACGTCGAGGACCGGACGGAGGGCCGCCCCCTGGAGCAACAGGGGCCCCCGATGAACTCGATGTTTTCGATGCGAGTTGAAGAGGGGGCGGTTTTCCTGACGCGCGGCCATGGCTCGGGGCATCGCGATGTGCGGGTGGCGCTCGACGGCTCGATGACCGAGGTCAAAGAGCCAAAAACGATCTCGCGCTACCACGGCGCTTGGAAGGACGGTACCTTCACCTACGAGGTCGCGTTCGAGCGAGTGGAGGGCAACGCCCCTCAGGCGATCAAGCTGATCCAGAGGACGTTTCGCATGACCGCCGACGGATTGCTCGTGAGCGTTGTGGTTGATCCGCCGGTGGTGAGCACCTCGGTGGGGCTCTATCGCCATGCCGAAGATATTGCGATGCCCACGCCGGCTAAGGCGGCCATTGCCGACCTGGCTTGGCTGGCCGGAGCATGGACCGGGACTCGGAGCTCGGGGTCTTCGATCGAGGAGCGCTGGAGCCCACCGCTCGGCGGCGCGATGCTCGCGGTGTCGCGCTCGGTCAATACCAGCGGCCAGATGTTCGCGTTCGAGTTCCTGCGGGTTGTCGAGCGCGACGGCGGGCTGGTGTACATCGCCC
>JBGSLW010000261.1:0-8025 GCA_041740495.1 Pirellulaceae bacterium | reverse complement strand
GGCGAACATCCGGTCCCGAGCGACCACTTGGTCATGGATCTCCCCCAGCAGTTCCTGCAATTTCACGATCGTCGGATACAGCTCATCCCGCAGCTGGAAGGAAAACGCCGGAGCCAACAATTCCATGGCGTACCGCAATTTCTTGGCTTGGATGCGGAACTGGTGCAGACTCACCAGGTCCGACGCGTTCGAATCGGCTTGCCGCAGGAATGGCTCGACGAATTCGCGCAGCCGGGGAACTGCCCATTCCGTCAGCGTCAACTCCCGAGCGGCATTCCGCCGTTTGCGGCGGAAATCCAACAACCGCTTCAACCGGCGCTCGAGCGTTTTTCCGCGTTTCAGCTGGCGATACATCCGCCGGATGGGAGCCTGCAGCGCCTGGCGGCGACGTAGCACCTCCGGCAAGAACGCCAAGCTCGCGGCGTCGGACTCGCGGCGGAGGTTTTCAGCCAACACGTCCCAATCACGCGCCTCGCCGGCGACGCGCCGCAGTTCCCGCAAGGTGCGGCGGAACCAACGCCGCGGCTTCTTCCGCAGTAACTCACCGTACAGTTGCAGCGCCGCCGAGGCTCGGCGGGTCTGCACGCGCAACAGGTGAACGTGCTCAGGATCGTCGTCCGCATGACAAGCGGCTCGCCGAAACGCCCGAATCACCCCGGCCATTCGCTGTGTCAACGTCAGCGCCGCCACTCGGGCGATGTCGTCGTCCCCGCGGATTCCCTCGATCCATTTTCCGTACCGCGCCACACACTTCTCCGGTTTGCGCCCCGCCAGGCTGACACCGCGCTCTTTTGTTCATTCTGGTCTTACGCGGGTCAAAACGCAAACAAACGCAGGTTTTCCCAGCACCAACGAAAGCGGCCGCCGAAAATTCGGCGGCCGGCGAAAAGTGGACTAGCTGTACAGATGTACAGTCTTTTTGAGGCGTTACGCTGGCCGACGTCACGCTCCCCTATCGTCGGGGGAGAGTCGCCCGCAGGGAGGCGGGCGGAAAGGGGCCGCACGTTTACGCCGGCAGAGCGGACGATTCGAAGGAAGGTGTTCCTAGTAGCGGAAGATCCAGTTGAAGTTGACCCGATCTTCGATGATGTCCCTCCGCTCGGTCAAGGGGAATTCGTACGCCAACCCGATCTCGCGGTGGCAATTCCGTTTGAACTTGACCCCCACGGCCTGGGTCACGATGTCGTTCCCGCTGACGCCAGTCGAACCGAGGTTGAACAGGTCCAGCCCTTCCACGCCCGGCACGCCGTTCGTGCCGCTCCCCGTCCAGTGGTACCAGTTGAACTCGGTCAACAGGTAGAAACGATCGGTGACCTGCCGGCTGAGGTGATTGGACCAATACCAGGAATCACTTTCGGCGTCCCCATCCAGACCGACGCGGAACCCGGAGGTGCTGATCCAGTAGTTTCGGTTACCCAGTTGCTGCGCGCCGCTGAGGAAGACGTTCAATTCGCCGTCGCCATTTCCTTGCAGGGAATCTTCGCTGCCGGTCGGAGCTTCAAACGTGAAGCCGGTGCTCAGCAAGCTCTGCGATTCGACGTTCCGCAGCAGATTGAACTTGAGGCCGGCGGAAATGTCGGCCCAACCGTCGTCCACCAGCGGATTGGAGGAGACGATGTATCCGTCCTTGGTTGCGATCAATGAGACGTTGTCGGTCAGCGAGGCCCGCAGTTGCAGCGCGAATAATTGGACGTCCTCCCCGCCCGCCGCGTCGGGTACGCGGTGATTCAGGAAGATGAACCGAGCCTCCGTCAGGTTGCGAGGATCCTCAAAAAACACCGGATTGGAAATCGGACTGATGAAATTGTCAAAACAGCGTTCGCTGGGGCGCAACAAGCGACGCAACCCGAATCCCTGATCCGCCGTTTGCCATCCGCTGTCGTAGGTCGAACTGGCCACCGGCGCGGCATTCGTTGCCTCGGGCGCTGGTTGCAAGTCGGTCAACGTGACCAAGGGGGTGGCCGAGTCGGTTGCGGTCGAGCCGACCGGAGTCTGTTGGGCGTGGCCTTGAACTGCATGGACCGCGAGGGCCGCGATTATTCCTAGGACTCGTATTCTCGTTCTCATGGTCAATCTCCAGCGACGAATAGGGCGCGCAATAACCGGCAAATCCGTTGGTACTATTGCTAGAGTACGGCTGTCGACTGGCCGGAGATTCAAGAGAATTGGCACCCCCGGTGCGGTGCGAATAACCGCTACAGATTCCAGCGGACAAGCGGTCGGCGCGCGTCAAAACCGCACGGTTTTTCAGCCGTTCATTCCCACTCGATGGTGGCGGGCGGCTTGCTGCTGATGTCGTAGCAGACGCGATTGACTCCGGCGACTTCGTTGATGATCCGCGTCGACATCCGCGCCAGCAGCTCGTAGGGGAGGTGCGACCAGTCGGCGGTCATGAAATCGTCGGTTTGCACGCAGCGGATGACGATGGCGTTCTCGTAGGTGCGAGCATCCCCCATCACGCCGACGCTTTGCACCGGGAGCAGCACGGCAAACGCCTGTGACGTTTGGCGATAGAGTCCCGCTTGTTTGATTTCATCGATCACGATGGCATCGGCCTCCCGGAGGATGGCCAGGCGTTCGCCGGTGACTTCGCCCAGGCAGCGGACCGCCAGGCCGGGGCCCGGGAAGGGATGCCGCCAGACGATTTGTTCGGGCAGTCCCAGTTGTTCGCCCAGCCGACGGACTTCGTCCTTGAACAAGTCCCGCAGCGGTTCCACCAATTGGAATCCGAGTTCGGCGGGGAGTCCTCCCACGTTGTGGTGGAGCTTGATCGTGGCGGCGGGACCATCGATCGCGGCCCCACTTTCGATCACATCCGGATAGAGAGTCCCCTGGGCCAGGAAATGAGCATCCTGGATGCGCGTCGCTTCGCGCTTAAAGCAATCGATGAACGTATGCCCGATGCGGCGGCGTTTCTCCTGGGGTTCGGTCACCCCCGCCAACGCTCGCAGGAATTCCTCCTGGGCCTGCACGACGTGCAAATCGGTTTTGAAGTGCCGCGTGAACTCGTTGACTACCAGAGCTTGTTCGTCCTTCCGCAGCAGCCCGTTGTCGACCAAAATGCAGGAGAGCTGACTGCCGATGGCGCGGTAAAGGAGTGCCGCCACGACCGAGGAATCGACGCCGCCAGAGAGTCCACACACGACGCGTGCCGATCCGATCTGCTCGCGAAGCCGCGCGATCGTTTGCGTCTCGAAGTCCTCCAGCCGCCACGTCCCGGCGCAATGGCAGACGTCGCGCACAAAGTTCCGCAGCAGCAAATGGCCGTCGGGAGTGTGCTGGACTTCGGGATGGAATTGCAAGCCGTAAATCGGCAGCTGCCGATGGCGGATCGCCGCGATCGGGCAGGTTTCGGTGCGAGCCAAGGTGATGAAGTCGCCGCTGACCGATTGGACTTGATCGCCGTGGCTCATCCAGACTTGCATCGGCGAGGCGACCCCCTCGAACAGATCGGCGGACCGTTCGATTTCGCAGCGGGCTCGCCCGAACTCCCGCGCCGCCACGTGTTCGACTTTGCCCCCCAACGTCTGACACATCAGCTGCATTCCGTAGCAGATTCCCAACACCGGCAGCCCCATCGCAAAGATCTCGGGGTGGCAATGCGGTGCGTTCGGAGCGTACACGCTGGATGGACCGCCGCTGAGTATCAGTCCGCGGGCGCCGTGCCGTTCGATTTGTTCCGGAGTGATGTCGTGGCGCACGATCTCGCAAAAGACCTGATTCTCGCGGACGCGGCGCGCGATCAGCTGTGCGTACTGCGCGCCGAAATCCAACACCAGAATCCGCTCGTCCGAGGTCGTCGTCATCGTGGGGTAGCTTTCGGGAGGGGCGGGAAAACGGGGAATTATAAATCTCGCGTTCCCCAGCGGCTAGGCAGCAACTCCGAAATCGAGGACGTTCGACCTGTCAAGGGACGAGAGGCACCAGCCGGAACGACGGGTACGTGAAGAAACCGAGGCCAGGGCCGATCGCCTGATCGGACGAACTCGACATTTGCTCAACCACGCTACCGGTCGAATCTGGTGAGAGCATCGGCTTTCTGTTAAATTCGAGTGTGAGTGTGTGTAGAACAGTTGTCCTCAACTGTTCCGGTAGCAATGAAACATTACACAGCTGCCGAGCAATTGAGGACAATTGCTCTACACTCAATTGCTCTACACTCAATGTAGAACAGTTGTCCTCAACTGTTCCGGTGCACGGCGCGTGTGCCCCGCCGCTGACAGGCAAACATCGGAGTCGCCCACGAGCGGTTCAGACTGAAAGATAGATGAAAATATTGTTGACGAACGATGACGGAGTTTATGCGGGCGGCTTGGCGGCGATGGCCGAGCATCTAGCCAGGGAACACGAGGTCTGCACCATTGCGCCGCTGACGGAGCAGAGCGGGATCAGCCAGGCGATTACGTTTTTGCTGCCGCTGTTCGCGCGAACGATCGACCCCCGGCCCGGCGGCTTGCGGATTGCGATTAGCGGGACACCCGTTGATTGCGTGAAGCTGGCGCTATTCGAACTTTGTCCGTGGAAGCCCGACGCGATCATCAGCGGGATCAACGGCGGATTGAATGCGGGGAACAATGTGTTGTATTCGGGGACGGTCGCCGCCGCCCTGGAGGGGGCTCGTTCCGGCATCCCCAGTTTCGCCGTTTCGCTGGAGTACGAAGACATCATGCGCTACGATATCGCTGCGGAAATCGCCGTACCGATCATCGAGCGGATAATGGGGAGCAATCCGAACCCACAGATCGGTTTCAATATCAACATTCCGACGGCGGCGATCGACGGGCCGCGCGATGTGGTGATCGTTCCGATGGAAGCGATCTCGCGCGGCAGTCATTACGTGGTCGGGCAGGATCCCAAACATCGCAAGTACTTTTGGTCGACGCACGGCCCCGCTCCGAAAATCGAGCCCGTCACCACGGACGAACATGCGTTGCAAGTCGGCAAGATCACCGTGACCCCGCTGGATAGCGACTTGACCTGCCGCCAGAGTATTCAGCACATCCAGTCGATCGGTTTCGAGTCGTGTTGGTCCCTGGACCGGGAGTCGAGCGAAGCGTAACTGCCTAGGGATCCGAGTGCTTCGCGACTTATTCCCTCAAATTTGCAGTTTATTCCGTCAAATTTGCAGTGACCATGTGGGGTCGCGCGACGCGGAGCGTCGGGCCACTCTGTTTTTCTAAATGCCGGAAGCGAGATGGGAAAATTTCGAGATGATCGCCAAAATTGGAATTCTGACGGTTTCGGATCGGGCGAGCGCCGGCGAGTACGAAGATCGCGGGGGACCGGCGATCCGCGCGTACTTGGAGCGGGTGCTGACGAGTCCGTGGGAGGCGTTCACCAATCTGGTCCCCGACGTGCAAGCCGAGATCGAAAAGATGTTGCAGCACCTGGTGGATGAGATCGGCTGTTGCCTGGTGGTCACGACCGGGGGTACGGGCCCGGCCTTGCGAGATGTTACGCCGGAGGCGACGGCTCGAGTTTGCGACAAAATGTTGCCGGGTTTTGGCGAGCTGATGCGGTCGGTCTCGTTGCAGCAGGTGCCGACGGCGATTCTCTCCCGCCAGACGGCAGGCATTCGCTATGGCTGTCTGATCGTGAATCTGCCCGGTCAACCGCGGGCGATCGCCGAGTGTCTTGACGCGGTATTTGGTGCGATCCCCTATTGCATCGACTTGATCGGCGGACCCCGTTTGGAAACCGCGCCTGAGGAAGTAGTTGCGTTTCGTCCTGCCGGGCGTTGAGTTGTGCTTGCAAGCGGAGTACGTTGCCCAAGATGAGAACTTGCCGATCTGGTTGCTGCTACCATTTTCGCGTCTGGCTGATGACACTGGTCGGCCTGGGGGTATTTGCCGCCGAGTTGTCGGCGCAGGTTCCGGCAGACGACGCGGCCACGCTGCGGCGTCTCCGCTTCCAGCGCCAGGTCTTGCCGTTGTTGGCGGACCGCTGTTTCGCCTGCCACGGACCGGACGCCGCCGCGAATGACTCGGGGTTGCGTTTGGACCAACGATCATCTGCAACCGGTCCGCTCGCGATCGGCTCGGGGCGTGCGATCGTGCCGGGCGCACCCGATGAAAGCGTTCTGTTGCGGCGCGTCGCGGCGGATGGCGAGGAACGCATGCCGCCGAACGACTCGCACAAACCGCAATTGACCGCCGACGAGATCCAATTGTTGCGGACCTGGATCGCGGACGGTGCGAATTACGAATCGCATTGGTCGTTTCAGCCGTTGCCTTCCAGCGTCCCGGTTCCGGAGGCGGGCGAGGGCTGGGCACTTAACTCGATCGATCGATTCGTCTTCGCCGAATTGCAGTCCCGCGAGATGCGGCCCGCGCCCGAGTCCGAACGGTGGCGATGGCTGCGGCGTGTGAGCCTGGATCTGACCGGGCTTCCGCCGACTCCTCAGGCGATCCAGGAGTTCCTGCAAGATCCGCGGCCGGACGCCTACGAACGGGTCGTCGACCGCCTGCTGGCATCCCACCATTTCGGGCAACACCACGCCGTGTCGTGGCTCGATCTAGCCCGCTACGCGGATTCGTACGGGTACCAATCCGATTTGCTTTGCAACGTCTATCCATACCGCGATTGGGTGGTGGCGGCTCTGAATCGCAACCTCCCCTACGATCAGTTTCTGACGCAACAGCTGGCAGGAGATCTGCTGCCCAACATTACGGATGCCAGCCAGATCGCCACCGCGTTCAATCGGCTCCATCGCCAGACGAATGAAGGGGGAAGTATCGACAAGGAATGGCGGCTGGAGTATGCCGCCGACCGCGTCAAGACTTTGGGGACCGCGGTGCTGGGTTTGACGTTGGAGTGCGCCCGCTGCCACGATCACAAGTACGATCCGATTTCGGCCCGCGAGTTCTATAGCCTGACCGCGTTCTTTAACAGCATCGACGAATTCGGGACGTACAACGATTCGAGTCATGTCCCCACCCCGACGATGTTGCTGCCGTCGCCGGAGCAGCAAGCGGAACTCGAAACCGCCCGCGAACAAGTTGCGATGGCCACTCTGCAGTGGACGATCTACGAAGAGACGATTCCTCAACGGTACAACGATTGGGTGCTGGCTGGTGGTAAACCGATCGCCCGTCCCCCCGTGACGGCGGTTTCTTGCGATGATCGGAACGCGGAGGGCCATTTGGTAAATCGAGTCGCTGCGCGTGCCGACGAAGTTGCCCGGCGATGGTCCGCGGACGCCGCCGCCGCTGCCGCGGCTGCCACGGCTGCCGATCCACTGCAACCGCGTTCCCCCTCCGATCAACCTGCCACCAGTTCACTCAACAATCTTCTGGAGGCCGGCCACGACGGCTCGGCGATCGGGTTGACCGGGGACGACGCGGTATCGCTGCCGGCGTTCCCGCTGACGGCGTCGCAACCCTTCACGGTTGCATTCTGGCTGAAGCTGCCCAGTCAACCGGCCTGGGAGGAAGCGATTCTTTGGCATCAGACGTCTGGGACGGACACCGGATTTTCGGGGACCGAGTTGAAGATCATTGCCGGGCGGCTACAACTGTCGATGCACCACTTTTGGCCGGGCAATGCGATCGCGGTCGCCACGGACGAGCCGCTGCCGGCCGAGCGATGGGTTTCGATCGTCGCCACCTACGATGGATTGGGTTCCGCGGCCGGGCTCCATTTGTACGTCGACGGCCGAGTCAAACAGCAGGTGGTACGGAACGACTTGATCAAGTCGCCGAATACCGGCGATCGCATCGCGTTCGGCGAAAGGTTTCGGACGCGTGGTCCGGCCGGCGCGCAGCTCGACGAGATCGCGATTTACGATTCGGCGCTCAGTCCAGCGGAGATTCGTGCCTTCGGTGCGGGGTGCGATATCCGCGACCTTTGGAGCGAGCTGGACGAGGCGGAGCGGCAACAATTTTTCGCGTCGCGGCTCGATCCGCGGGCCGCCGAAATTCGCCGCGCGCGACAAAACGCCGTCGCGACGCTCTTCGCCGCGCGCGATCGTGTACTGGAGTTGATGGTGATGCGGGAATTGCCCGAACCCAGGCCGACCTACTTGAA
>JBGSLW010000260.1:0-80676 GCA_041740495.1 Pirellulaceae bacterium | reverse complement strand
GACCGAGTCCACCGATTGCCAGCGCTTCGAGAGCGAGCCGGCCGCGCGCCGCGCGCCGATCGTCGATGCCGTCGCCCGTCGCCATGTGGCGCGCGTTACCGATCAGCTCGGCCGCCAAAGCCAAACGCTGGCACAACTTGTCCGCGACGGTCGAATCGCCATCGTCGGCGCCATGTACGACGTGGCCTCCGGAGAAATCGAGTTTCTGCCGGTGGAATCGTCGTAGGTAGCTTTTTATAAATCCAATTCCATCCGATCAAACATCAGCCGATCGGCGCTAGCCTCGGTTACTTCGCGCCCCGGAAACCGCGGCTAGCGCCGTTCGGCCGATTCAATGGACGCTACCTCGCTCCACGTGGCAGAGGTCCGCGGCGCGGGTGGTAGCTCTGAGGGTTGGCTCGCCGATCAAGAAGGGATGCTCAGGGGATCCCCAAGGTTCAACGGCTGGCGGCGTCGGCGGCGTTTGATGTTCGCCGCGCTCCATTCCTTGGTCATGATCTCGAAGATCTCGGGGGACTCGTAGCGCACGGTTCCCATCCCATCTGCCATCGGCCCGACCAGACCGCGATAGACAGGCAGCCCCCGCAGGGAGAGATCGGTGCTGCAATCGTCGACCCCGATTTGCTCGTGCGATTGGTCCAGTCGCTCAAAAGAGTCGAAGTCGCGTATGCGAATTTCGCCATCGGTGCCGCGCGTAACGACGCGCACGATCTGTTTGGACATTGGGCCCCCCCCGAGAAAAGCTTCGATCTGAAAGTGCATCCATACCGAACCCTTTCCACGGTGGGAAAGCGACAGTCGTTTCCGTGACTTGCTAATCGAATTTTCGGCAGCTGCCCCCGATGGGGGGAGACTATTTTTCCGAGCCGCGCCCACGCGATTGTTCAGCCCAGACGCTACGGTCCCCCTCCTCCTCACAATGCCGCTCACTCCACCCGCCGGCGCTCCGCCGGTTCGCGCCGCAAGAGCTCGCGTACCAAATCCCAGATGGCGGTGGCGGAGTAGACCACGACCAGCCCGACCAGGCTGACGGCCGTGGCAATCACCCAATACGCCGCGGTGAGCCCGAGCGCGAATTGCAGCCCGCGCTCCGCGATTCTCGTCAGTCCCCCGCTCAAACTCGCCAACGTCAATCCGACGAACAATAAGACTCCCGACCAGAGGATCCCGCGAATCGCCGCCGCATAGTCGGTGCGGCTGGGCGCCGCGTGGCTGGCCAGGCAGGTCGCCAGGTAGAGAAATAACCAGAATCGCCATTCGCCCCAGCGAGCCGGCGCGGCGATCTGACGCGCGATGTCCCCGACGACGGTCGTCGCACCCGCCACGTTGGCCGCCAGCGTCGTCCACCAGGTCGCCGACACCGACTCCACGGAGGCGACGCCCCAACGGATTTCGACCTCCGGAAACAAAAGCTTCATCAGCAATAGCGTGGCGACCCCCGCACCGAGGAGCGGGGCCACCGCAATAAACAAGTTGCCAATTTCCTGGAAGGCGTTCCGGCGGTCGTACGAGTGCTGCACGTACCCCAATCCGCCAGTCACCGGATCCGGTCGAAACCACGCCACACGATCAACTCGATGGCCGAACAACCAGCAGGCCAAGACATGACTCCCCTCGTGGATCGGCGTTCCCAACCAACCGGTCAACATGAGCCCGGTCCAGCCCAGCCGACGCATCAGCCGCCGGTTCATCAAATCGTCCAAGAGATGCAGCCAGCCGACCAACAGCAGAAACAGGACGACCACTCCCAGCCCCGCAGCGTACAAACCCAACAATCTCTCGAACACTTCGGGCATGGTGGTCAACCGGCAATCGGCGGCTCAGCTTGGAATAGTCGGGAACGACGCGGATCCGACGGAGGGGCATCCGCATTGGGAGAACGGTCTCCGCTTGACCGCAGCGACGTTTTCATGGTCAATAGACAGTCCAAGGTAGTGGAATGGAATTAGCCGAACGGCGCTAGCCGCGGTTCCGGGCCCCTTAGCCGAACGGCGCTAGCCGCGGTTCCCGCAGCCGGAAAAAAACCGAGGCTAACGCCTATCGGCTGATGCTCCAGTGAACGCAATTGGACTCAATCACCGCTACCTTGCGGGTTCTGGCCCACAGCCTGCACAATACATCGTAATGCCCGATAACACATGGTAACGCCCGATGATTGCAACCCCCAACCCCAACTCGACCGGCGCCTCCACCCCCAGTCAGGCGGCAGCGGACAATTTCTTGACTGCTCTCCCGTCGAAACCGGGAAAGCTGAGGCGGGACGAACTCCCGGCCGGGAAAGTGCTGTGCGACTACTGCGTGGCCAAGTGCTGTCGGTACTTCGCTGTCTCGATCGACAAACCCGACGCGTTGGACGATTTTCAACTGTTGCGCTGGTTTGTGATGCACGGCCAAACGGCCGTATTCGTGGAAGATGACGATTGGTATCTCCTGGTCCAGACGCCCTGCAAACATCTGCTGTCCGATCACCGCTGCGGAACGTATGCGACTCGGCCGAAAATCTGTCGGGAATACACCACCGACAACTGCGAATACGACGACCATTATGTGTACGACCGCTTCTTTGAGACATCGGAGCAAATTCAGGAGTTCTGCGACGCGATGTTTTCCCAGCCTGGCCAGGAGGGTTTTCGCAGTCCCCGCCCTGCGGTGCTGCCCATTCTGAATTCTTGAACCGGTCGCCTGATACACTTGCAATTCGTCGCCATGCCCTGAGCCGTGGCGAATGATGTCATTGATTGAAAGGGTTGGGATCCTGGATCGGAAAAGGAGTCGCAGACGTTGTTTGCGGTTTCATGTTTTGTCTAGCCGCTACAGGCCGCCGCCGCAGAGATCGGCAACTCTTCCCAGATTCTTCCCCCCCCGCCAGATTCTTCCCGGTTACGCCAATGCCGGGCTCGATTAAACTCTGTGATCTCTGTGATTCTGTATTTCAAACGGGGGTTTCTGGAAGCAATGCGCCGAAGTCCGGGAGTCCAAAGAACAAAACACAGAGACGCCGAGTTCACAGAGAAAGAGGGAGGAATCAGAGGGAGAGGGAAAAAGGACCAGGGAAAAGGCCCTGGAAGGGTTGCCGGATTTTTGGCGCCTGTAGGTTCAACGTGAAATCTCCTCGGGGATCAACCCCGAGGCATCACCATGGACCGTTGGGACTGGTAAGGGGCCGCGTCGTAGGTTGAACGTAAAATCTCCTCGGAGATCGACCCCGAGGCATTTCTGATCGACTGAGTCGTCTCCGGCCCAACGGGTCAATGCCGCTCGCTTGCCGAGCGGATTGTTACGCTTCCGGCTACAAATAAGACCGCCCTGGCGCAATCCATTTCGCCCTCCCGCGGATCGTTGTGGTCGCCCATGCCCCCGCGGGAGCCGCTGCGCTTAGCGTTTCACGGAGCCCAATCGCACGACGCGTTCGGCGGTGACGTGATCGAGTTGAAACTGCTTGTGATAGCCCTTTTGGCCGATCAAACCGACTTGGGATTTTAAATAGCGATTCAGATTGACTCCCGGCGCCGGGGTGATCAGATGGGTGATCTTCCCCTGCTCATCCTGGAGGACATACGAAGTCTGACCCGACCCATCCTCGCGCACCAATTCGTTGAGCCAGCCGAAGGCGTCGAATTGAGTCCCCTGTTGGATTGTTGCACCCAAGTCGACGGGGACATCCAGCGGGCGTTGGTCGAGCACCGGTTGGCTGCCCGAGAAACCCAGCACGGTAGGCGCGTTGGGGGCTTGGCCTCGGGGGAACGAGGCGAGCGCGTTCGGACCGCTGGCCAGTTGAGCCGCGCGAATCTCTTGGAAGCGTCGGATTTTGTTGAGAAGGTGGTCGGCGATCGCCAGATCATTGGGGGAGCTCAACCGCCCGCGGGCGTCCAGCACCTCGCGGTTCAAACTCTGGAAATCCCAGCGGCCTGGATCCTCCAGCACCATCGCCGAGAGTTGCAGGTCGATTTGTTGCAAGGCGGCCGGCCAAGGCCAATCGACGGCGACTTCCGGTTGCAGGACCGGCAGGTTGCCGTTGGATGCCACGGACCCTCCCGTCGTCGCGGGGGTGTTGACGATGGCCGGAGTATGGGACCAAGGATCCGCGGTTGCTTCTCCGGCGACTTGGACGATAGGGCGGCGAGCCGGTTGCCAGGCGCCGCCATCTCCTGCGAGGGAGTGCCGTTTGGGGGGGCGACCGCGCGGTGTGCCGCTCTCTTGCGGCGGCGCGAGTTCCATGCCCCCCGATTCGTTGGACCATTCCAACGGCTCGGAGTCATCTTCGGCGGCTGGCGGATCGGAAAATTCCCGAGGGCGCACGGCCGGAGTGAATTCGACGGAATCCTGAACCTCCCCCGTCGGCAGTTCGGACGCGTAGGTCCCGCCCGCCAGTTGAACGTCGGTACCGCCACCGCGCGAGGCCGCGACGATGGTCTCGCGATCGAGCGAGGAAAAACACTCCAACGGGATCCAGCGGAATTCGCCGCTGGGAGGCTCGATTTGCAACCAGCCCACATCAGCCGGATCGGACTCGGCAGGCGGAATCTCACCCAGTAGTCGGACGCGTTCTCCGGCCCGAAGTTTGACTTGCCAGATCGGCTGGTGGACTTCTCCCAGCAGTGTTCCGACCCAACAGCGGGTTCCGGCTTCGCTGATTTCGCCGATCCCTTCGGCAGCGGCATCCCGTTGCACGGCGCTCGCCCGAACCAAGCAAAAGCTGCCGCGGGGAGGTCGAATCGCGCACCAATTGTCCGGGTCCAGGCGATGCACTTCCACTTCGGTTCCGGCCGCCAAGCGATCGGTGGGGTAATGCGTCTCGGCCGGCCCGGAGAACACGGCCGTGTCGACGTTGGCGACCGGCAAGCGCAAGGGGAACTGTTGCGCATGGCTCGCGGTGCCGCAGCACACGATCAGTAATAATGTGCAAACGCGCATAGGATCGCCCCGCCAGAAACTGGAAAACTGGGAACTTGTAGCCGAATCGGTGCTGGCATTCAAGGGAAACTGCGTCATGCTGGCTTGATTCTCAATCTGGGGAAATTTCGTTAAAATGAGTCGGTTGGGGCCGAC
This sequence comes from Pirellulaceae bacterium, assembly GCA_041740495.1. Lineage (GTDB taxonomy): Bacteria > Planctomycetota > Planctomycetia > Pirellulales > Pirellulaceae > JANMEB01. The sequence goes on along the minus strand of JBGSLW010000260.1, from coordinate 75,627 downwards.
AGCGGTAACTTGCAAGCGAGCCACAGGAGGGGATTTTCCCATGAGATATGCCGTATTCACGCGTCGAATTGCGTCCGAGTCCATCCGCCGCCGGTTAAGCGGGCTGAGCGTCTGCTGTCCAGCCTGTCTCGTATGGCTGATGGGATTCGGTCTGATCACCTGGGTTGGGGGCTCCGGAATTGCCGCCGCAACACCTGGCGCGGTGCCAACTGCGTGGCAAGAGCAAGAGCCGGCGGAGAAATCCGATCCGGGAAAATCCGAACCGGGGGACAAGCCGGCGGAGCAAGAGCCGGAAGCGAAGGGGGCACAGGACGGTGAAGCGGACTTGGAGAAGGCGCTCGAGTTGAAGGAAACGGCCGCCTCGTCGCGCGACCTCGATCGCGTCGTCGACTTGTGCAAGACCGCTCTGGAAAAAGGACTGAGCGAATCGTCCAAGAAATTGGCGGAGAACTTGATGAAGTCGACGTTGCAGGACCAAATCCGGCAGCTGATGGTGCGGATCGAAGGGGGGGACGGGCGTTGGCGGTTCCTCCGCCGGGAAGCCTTGACGCGGTTGGAGCGTTTGCTGGAGTTCGATCCGCAGAATGCCCAAGCCCATTTGCAGGTCGCTCAGTTGCAAATGCGCGAAGGGGGAGATGCCGACAAGGGTCGGGTCGCAATCGACAAGGCGATCGAGCACGCGGGTCCGGACAAAGCCACGTTGGCGGACGCCTTGCTCCTGCGGGCTGTCGCCGCCGAAGATGACGACGCCAAGCTCTCCGACCTGAATCAGGCGATCCTGATCGACGAGAACAACGTCCGTGCGCGAATCGCCCGCGGCGAGTTTTATCTGGAGAAGGAAGAAGTCGATAAGGCGGTCGAAGACTTCCGCGTCGTGCTCAAGGGCATGGAGGATATCAACCCGCAAATCCTGCTGATGTTGGCATCGCAGTTGCAAAACCAGCAGCGTCCACAAGAGGCGCTCGAGTTTGCCGACCGTTTGATTGAACTGCAACCGGAGAATCTGGATGCCTTTCGCCTCCGCGGAACCCTGCACGCCGAGTTGTACCAGCATGCGGAGGCCCGCGCGGATCGACAAAAGGCGATCGAGCTGATCGACCAGTTGCTGGAGAAGAATCCAGAGAATCCGCTGGTGTTGTTGTTGAAGTCCAACTTGCATCTCGATCTGCAGGATGGGGAAGGCGCGTTGGCGGCGATCAACAAGGCGCTGGAGTTGGAACCGGAGTGGGATCGCGGTCTGTTGTTCCGCAGCCTGGCGTACTCGCAGTTGGAAAAGTACGACGAGGCGATTGCGGATATCCAGACAGTCCTCGAAAGTTTGCCCGACACTTCGTTTCGCCTGCAATTGGCGGCTTACCAGAACGCCGCCAAGAAAACCGAGGACGCTTTGAAGGTGTACGCCGAGGTGATCGCGGAAAACGAGAAACTGTTGAAGCAAGCGGAGGAAGGGGACAACGACGTCGAGGCGGAGTCGCTGCGGGGGACCCTCGCCAGGGCCGTTCGGGGCCGGGCGGACGCTTACTCCGCCATCGGGGATGGGGCGGCCGCCATCGCCGATTACGAGCGCGCGATCGAATTGGAGAAGGAAACCGAAGAGGGACTCGATGGATCGACGCTCAACAACCTGGCCTGGCTATTGTGCACGGCCGTCGACCCGGCGGTGCGGAATGGGAAACGGGCGGTCGAACTGGCGACTCAGGCCAACGAGCTGACGAAGTTCAGTGAATCGTACGCCCTCAGCACCCTGGGAGCCGCGTACGCCGAAATCGGGGATTTCGCCAAAGCTCGCGAGTTCGCCGAAAAGGCGGTGGCGATGGGGGAGAAAGAGCAATCCCGGTCGCTCGAAAATCTCCAACGCGAAGTCCAATCGTACGTCGATCAGAAGCCGTGGCGGGAATTGCTGACCAAGGATCTGGCGGGACCCGAGGGGAGTTTCACCGTGGATCTGGCGGAACTCGGCGGCGGCGCGGGCGGCGGCGAGAAACAACCAGACGAGAAGTAACACGCGTTCAGTTGCCGTCCCCATCCGACGGCGGCGGGAGCTCTTCCACACCGCCGTCGGCCGGCCAGGGAAGCTCGTCGGGCGAAGGCTCCCGTTTCGACTCCGCAGGTTGCTCGGGGTCGTCCGACGAATTTTCCAACATGGAATCCAGTCCGCTGGCGGTTCGCCCCAGCGTCGATCGCCGTACGACTTTGCCGTCGAGGTCCCAGTACACCCACTCGCCGACCGGTTCGTCGAGCTGGTAGGCCCCTTGCACCGACTTCATCCCGTTCTCGTGCCACCAGGTCCAAGCCTCCGTGCGCTGACCGTGGTTGTAGACGCCGAGGAGTTGGCGCTGGCCGTTGGCATGCCACCAGGTAAAAGTGCCATGCCGCTTCCCTTGTTCGAACTGGCCGCTCATTCGCAACTGACCATTCTCGTACCAGGCCTCCGACGCACCGTGTCGCACGGGTGAGCCTTCCTGGACGTATTCGGCAGGCTTCGCTTCCCACCAGTCATCCTCGCCGTCCAGTTCCAGTTTGCCGTCGAGGTAGAAGTCCTCGGTTTTCTTTTTCCCTGCGGAATACCACGTCGGCTGGCTGTAGACGCGGCAACCATCCCGATACACGGTTTCGCGGAGCGGCCGCTGATTCTCGTCGTATTCGATCAACCGTCCGTCCAGGATCCCACGGTTGAAGCGGACCTCGCGGACCAGGCGCCCGGCGGGATCCCACCACATCGCCGGGCCATGCCGTGTGCCGTCGGCGTATTGCATCTCAAAAATCTTCTTGCGGAGACGATCGTACACGATCCACGACCCTTCCAGATGTCCGTCGACGAAAGTGGCGATCGATTGGTACGGGCCGCTGCGAGCCGCGTTCTGCCAGAGGGCCTGGATCGCTGGGTCGCCGTCCGGATGCCAGCGACTCCACGTTCCGTGCATGCGACCGTCGACGAACTCCCCTTCCGCCAGGACTTGCCCTCGGCGGTTGAACAGTTTCCAAGCGCCGTGGTTGACGAAGTTTCCTTCCGCATCCTGCCGCACATGGCGGAGGATTTGCGTGCTGCCGTCGGGATAACGCTGCCGAACCTCCTCGCCGAATTCCCCGGAGGGGGAGGATCGTTCCGACGGCGCGATTTCCTCGGGCTCCTGATCGGGTCGAATCCCATCCCCAGCCTGGCGCGGGGGCGGCAAGTCCTCACTTTCCTGGGGAGGCGCCAGTTCCTGAGGAGACGCCGGCTCCGATCGAAAGCCGATCATGACGTCCCGCCGTTTGCCTTGTTCTTCGGAGGGGCGGATCGGCGTCAACCGGTCGCTTTGCCAACCACCCATGGCCGCCGAGTTCGCCGCCCACACGACGCACAGGCACCAGGCAATTCGAAACGCGCGGACCATGGACCGGAACCAGACGACTGCGAACTAGGGGTGGGAAGGAACGACCGCTCCTCTTCCTCTTCGGCAGTCGCTACCGCACACTCTTCCCCCGGTGGCCTGGCCGTTGCAACAGGCGCCACTGGAACGTTTCGACCGCTCCGCCGGCGCGGATTTTGATTGTTTTGCCGATTGGTCCTGTTAGAATACGTGAGCCCAGTCGTCGGCGAGCCACCGGTTTTTCAACCGTTTTGATCCAGGAGTGCCCGATGCAGAACTCGCACTCGCTCCCAGAGCAGGTCGTGGCGGCGGACATCATGATCCGCAAGCTGGTCACGCTGACCCCCGAACTGGATGTCTTCGCGGGAATCGACATCCTGGTCAAGAACAAGATCTCCGGCGCGCCGGTGGTCGACCCCGATCGGCGGCTGCTGGGCGTCTTCTCCGAAGATTCGTGCATGCAGGTCCTGGTGTCCGCGGCCTACGATCAGCTGCCGACCAATCAAGTGCGTGCGTTTATGGATCCAACTCCGCGAACCATTCCGGAGGGAACGGATCTCTTGAGTATTATCCAGGTCTTTCAGTCGTCGCACGCTCGCCGGTTGCCGGTGACGGCGCCGCTGGCGGACGGATCCGGCGAACAGCTGGTGGGGCAGATCAGTCGTCGCGACGTCATGCAGGCGACCCTGAAATTGATCAGCAAGGCGCCGACGCCGGAGGCCAGCTTGCTGTATCTGTCCGCCCTCCGCCCGCGAAACGACGTCCACTTCGGATAAGGTCCGCGGCGCGACCCGAGTGGGGCCCGGACAGCCCATCGCCGGGCCGTTCCTTTTTCCCATTCCGCACCGCGTCCCGGTCTCGGCCCGACCTGCCGGAACCTGGCCATCCCGAGTATACTTCCGGCACTACTTTTTTTAAGGAGACGTTGCGTTGGCAGATGTGGAGAAGGTCGTCATTATCGGGAGCGGTCCGGCGGGATGGTCCGCCGCGATCTATGCCGCCCGCGCCAGTTTAAGCCCGTTGTTATTCGAGGGGACGTTCACCCCGGAGATGATCCCGCTGGGGCAATTGGCGTTTACCACCGAAGTCGAGAACTATGCCGGATTCCCTGCCGGCAATGTGCGGGCGTTCATCGAAAGCGCCATCGACGCCGAACGCCACGGCAACTTGCCACCCGTTCCCAGCCATGAGCGGAACGGCCAACCGCACTATGCTGTCCAGGGGGTGGAACTGGTCGAACTGATGAAGCAGCAGGCGTTGAATTTCGGCACGCGCGTCGTCACTGAGGAAATCGTCGAAGTCGACTTTTCCGGCCGGCCGTTTCGCCTGGTCTCCGGAGAAGGCCGCCAGGTTGCAGCGCACACCGTGATCGTGGCCACCGGCGCGCGAGCCAACTACCTGGGGCTGGAGAGCGAGCATGCGTACAAGAATAAAGGGGTCAGCGCCTGCGCGGTCTGCGACGGGGCGTTGCCCATGTTCCGCAACCAGCCTTTGGCCGTGATCGGCGGTGGAGACTCTGCAATCGAAGAGGCCTCTTATCTCACCAAGTTCGCGAAGGTCGTGTACCTGGTGCACCGCCGCGATCAGCTGCGGGCCTCAAAAATCATGCAGCAACGCGCCTTCGACAATCCCAAAATCGAGATTGTTTGGAATCACGAGGTGGAGCAAGTCATGGGGAACGGCCAGCGCGTGACCGGGATCGAACTGAAGAATACGGTCGACGGCTCCAGCCGCACGCTGGACGCGGGAGGCATGTTCCTGGCGATCGGACATTCCCCAAACACCGCGTTTCTGCACGGGAAGCTGGAGATGAACGACAAGGGCTATGTGCGTTGGAAACAACCCTTTCGCACGCACACCAGCGTGGAGGGAGTCTTCGCCGCCGGCGATGTGGCGGATGACTATTACCGCCAGGCCATCACATCGGCCGGCACCGGCTGCATGGCGGCGCTCGACGCCGAACGCTGGCTGGCATCTCAAGGAATCGAGTAACGCGGGAAGCCACCATGCACACCACACCGATCGCTCAAGCCCTGCAGGCGAGTTCGCTAGGGAAGACCCTTTGCATTCAAGGCTGGGTCCGCACGCGCCGCGACTCGAAAGCGGGCTTCAGTTTCCTGGAAATCAACGACGGCAGCTGCCTGGCCAGCTTGCAAGTCATCGCCGATCAAAGCCTGGAGAATTACGAACGGGAGATCAAACAACTCAGCGCAGGCTGCAGCGTGCAGGTCGAAGGAGAAGTCAAACCGTCCGGAGGCCAGGGGCAGACCTGCGAGATTCACGCCTCCCGCGTGTACGTCCATGGTTGGTCCGATCCAACCGCGTATCCGCTTCAAAAAAAGAAGCACTCTTTTGAGAAGCTGCGCGAATGGGCCCACCTGCGGCCGCGCACCAATACGTTCGGGGCGATCGCCCGCATCCGCAACCGGATCTGCTTCAGTGTTCACCAGTTCTATCAAGAACGGGGATTCCTCTACGTCCACACCCCGGTGATCACCACCAGCGACTGCGAAGGGGCTGGCGCAATGTTCCAGGTCACCACGATGAACCTGGACGAAATCGCCAAGAAGCCAATCGAACGGCTCAACTACAAATTCGATTTTTTCCACCGCCCGGCTTACTTGACCGTGAGCGGCCAGTTGGAAGCGGAGACGTATGCCTGTGCCTTGGGAAAGGTCTATACGTTCGGCCCCACTTTCCGCGCCGAAAAGTCGAACACCTCGCGACACCTCTCCGAATTCTGGATGATCGAGCCGGAGATGGCGTTCTACGAGTTGCCGGAGAACATGGACCTGGCGGAAGCCTTTCTCAAGCGGATTTTCGGCGACGTAGCGCGCGACTGCCTGGCCGACTTGCAGTTCCTGCAACGCGCCGCCAATCCCGATGACCCTCAGGAACAACCGTTGGTCGAAACGTTGCAGCGACTGGCGGAGAGTGAATTCGTCCGCGTCCCGTACACCGCCGCGATCGAAATCCTGCAAAGCTCGGGGCGATCTTTCGAATTCCCGGTCAGCTGGGGAACCGATTTGCAAGCCGAGCACGAACGGTTTTTGACCGAACAGCATTTCTGCTCACCGGTTATCCTCTACGACTACCCGCGCGACATTAAGTCGTTCTACATGTACAACAACGACGATGGCCGCACCGTCCGCGCGATGGACGTACTGGTCCCCGGCGTCGGAGAAATCATCGGTGGGAGTCAGCGCGAGCACCGCTTGGAGGTACTCCGTGAACGGATGATCGCCAAGGAACTCAGCCCGGAAGCCTACTGGTGGTACTTGGATCTGCGGCGGTTCGGCACCGTCCCGCATTCCGGTTTCGGATTGGGGTTGGAGCGGGTGGTGCAATTCGTGACCGGGATGGGGAACATCCGCGATGTGATCCCCTTCCCACGCACACCGGGCTCCGCCGAATTCTAAGGGTCAATCCGTGACCCCTCTCCCCCGCCGCGCATTGGTATCGACACATCGTGGTCTGGCCCCCTCCTCCCCCAAATGTTTTTCAATTTCTTCGTTTAACGCCAAGCCGGAGGCGCCGGCTTTGCGTTTGTTGTTCAGCGCGAAAGCCGGCGCCTCCGGCTTGGCGTTAAACGAGAGGGTGGAAAGGTGGCGCAAGAAAACTGCACGACCTCTTTGTGGGGGCACGCGGAGCCAGTCTCGACGTACGCGAATTGTGTAGATACCAATGCCCGCTTCGGAGGGAAGGGCTGAGTGCGAGGGGGCAGCGTTGGGGGGGCCGAACCGTATGGGGATAGGCCCCTATCGCCACGACCCATCGGGAAGTCTCGCAGTTTGCGCAAATTCGCGAGCGAGCCACCACCAGTTGGACCAGGATGTCCAAGCCAGTCGGCGGACGTGGCTATTTAGCAAGAATCGAGCCAGGTTCTCTTGGTGCGGATCGACGAGGGGACGACGGACAGCCGTTTTGACAAGAGTCTGGGTTGACCAGGCACGAGCTGACTGGATTCCGGTGAGGAGTTGCGTTCGCCATTCAATGGTTGGGCGAGCCAATCGGCTGGCGAAGTACGTCGTGAGAAACTCGAAATTGGGTCGCCGCCGCGGGCCAACGTCGATTCCCGGAGTCCGATCAAAGGCGATCTTTGCCGCATGCTTTTTCAACTCGATCTTTCCTTGTTCGATCGGCAACTCGGGGCGATGTTGCATCTCGCCGGCGGCGGCGCACATCGCTTCGGCAGCAATCACCCATAGCGGGTAATGGTGGCGGGGTGCAGTGGGATCGCGCCGACTTAGCGGGTTGTCGGTCGGCGAGCCCAAAAGGCACTCGGTCATGGCGCCTGACTGCGGACTCGCTCGGCGGGCCGGGGCGTCCAATTCGGCGACGGCTTCGCCGCCGGGAAACGGTGGTCGAGCCACATCGGCTCGCGCCGTGACCACCGTCAAACCACTTAGAAGGCAACACAGCCCGGCGACGGACAGACGCAGTTGCCAACGAAGGGGAGGGAGTCCCCGTCGCGTGGGCATCGGCGCAGAGAAACAGATCCGCATCAACCATCCTTGATTGGAGTCTACCTGGCGCCCCAGCGCCGCGCCGGAGGCCAGAAGATCTATCGACCGCGGAGAGTCTGCCGACTAGCGAGAACGCAGCGGTCGGGCAAAACAGGAGCCGGGTTGGAGCGAACAACAGGTACGTCCGTTACGACCGATAGCTCAACGTCTCGCGGATCCGCGAACCATGTTCGACCTCGGACTGGAGGACGAGTTCGCGCCAGGCTTTGGCCAATGTATCCACCGTGAAACGGATTTGATCCTCCGTGTGCTTCGACGTGAGGAAGAATCGGATGCGTGCCTTCGATTCTTCGACGGCCGGGTGCAGAATCGGCTGGGCGTTGATTCCGGCGTGGAAGAGTGCTTCGGATAACTTGAGCGCCAAAATCGAATCGCCGGTGATCACGGGGATGATCGGCGAGTCGTGACTGGGACCGGTGTCCAAGCCGGCCGCTTTGGCCAACTCCAAAAATAGTTGGGCGTTTTGCCGCAAGCCTGCGACCCGTTCGGGCTCACGGCGCATCACGCGGAGCGATCCGAGCGCCGCACCGACATTGGGCGGCGGGAGACCGGCGGCGTAGACAAACCCCGGGGTCGTGTACCGCAGGAACTCGACCAGCATTTTGCTGCCGGCGATGAAGCCGCCGCAACTGCCAAACGACTTGCTGAGGGTCCCCATCCAGACCTCCACGTCGGACCGAGCAACATTCTGCAGCTCCGCCAAGCCACGCCCGGTGTGGCCCAGGGTCCCGATCGAGTGGGCTTCGTCGACATACAACCAGCACTTGTGGCGGTTCTTCACGTCGACGAATTGCGGCAAGTCCGGATAATCCCCGTCCATGCTATACAGCCCTTCGATGGCGATCAGCACCCGGCGATACTCGTGCCGGATTTCACGAAGGACCGCATCGAGTTGCTGCCAGTTATTGTGTTCGAATGGACGGCGGCGGGCGCCCGAGAGCTCCGCTCCCTGGATGATGCTATTGTGCGCCAGGTTATCGTGGATGATCATGTCCCCGGGCCCGACCAGATGTCCGATGACCGATTCGTTGGTGGCGTGCCCACCGGCGAACGTGATCACGTCCTCGACGCTCAGCCATTCGGCCAGTTCCGCTTCGAAGATACGGTGAATCTGTTTCTCGCCGGAGACCATCCGGCTGGCGGACGCGCTGGTGCCGTATTCGTCGATCGCTTGCTTGGCACTGGCGACGACGTCGGGGTGCCCGCTCAATCCCAAATAGTTGTAGCTGCTGAACGAAATCAGTTCGCGGCCATCGATCCGAGTTGTGTCGGAAATCAATCCCTGGTGGACGCCGAAAAAGGGATTGCGGATTCCCGAGGCATTGAGAAGTTGCTTCAGCTGTTGGACCCGAGCGAATTCGGGCATCTTGTCGATTTCGTAGTACGAGCTGGGGATCGGCGTGTCGGCGGCTTTGTGGGCGGCGGCTTCGTGCTCGATCACCTGAGCCACCACGGGTGCGCTGCCGATATGGGTCATGATTGCCTGAGCCACCTCCCAGACCGTTTCGACCTCATGCAAGACATCGTCGGGAATCCGCCCCCCAAACGTCCGCTCCAGCCCTGCGGCGATATTCAGTCGCTCGAGCGAATCAAGTCCCAAGTCGACGACGATGTTGGTGTCCAAGTCCAACTTGTGGGCCCGTTCCCGCGCCACGTGGCGGATCTGCTTCATCACCAGGGCAACCACTCGCCGTTCCGCCTCGTCCAGCGGTTTGCCGTTCGAGTGCAACGGCACCCCCCCGGACGACTCGGCGACCGCGGGCGCAGCGCTATTCCACTGTGCGACCACCAGCAGTTCTTGCTCCAGATACTTTTCCCGGCAGGCGTGGCGTTGGACCTTGCCGCTCGAGGTCTTGGGCACCGAATTCGCTCGAACCAGCACGATCACGTCGGGGGGCAAATCATGTTCCGCGGTGACGGCAGACCGCATCTCATGGAGCAACGTGTCCCAAGTAAAATCGTCGCGCTGGCGATCGACTTCGCACACGATCACCAACTCTTCCCGGTCGGCATGCTCGATCGCGAATGCCGCCGCACTGCCGACGCGGAGCCGCGGACTACATTGCTCGACCGTCTCTTCGATGTCCTGCGGATAACGATTCACGCCGCGGACCAGAATCAGATCCTTCAAACGGCCGTTGACGAACAGTTCGTCGCCGTCGAAGAAGCCGAGGTCGCCGGTGCGGAGGTAAGTCCTCCCCGGAAATTCAGCGACCTGCGCATGAAACGTCGCCGCCGTAATTTCCGGCTTCTGCCAATAGCCCAAACCGACGCTCGGGCTGTGGATCCAGATTTCGCCGATCTGGCCGTGAGGAAGCGGCCGAGCGCTGTCCGGATCGACGATCAGAACGCTCTCGCCCGGGACCACCTGGCCACAACCGACCAAGGCCCGCGCTGCCGGATCGTCGGAACTCAGGGGGGCCACCCGCCGCTGCGTCAATTCGTTCCGATCGAAATAGCGAATGATCGGCTCCCTGCCCGGATCGCCGCCGGTAACCAAGAGCGTCGTCTCCGCCATGCCATAACAGGGGTAATGGGCTCGATGCTGGAAACCGTACGGGGCGAACTTTTCCGTGAAGCGACGCAACACGTCGGCTCGCACCGGCTCCGCGCCATTGAACGCCAAGGACCAAGCGGAGAGATCCAATCCCTCACACTCCTCGGGCGCGATCCGATCGACGCACAACGCGTAGGCGAAATTCGGACCGCCCGAGATCAACGCTCCGTATTTGCTGATCGCACTGAGCCAACGAATGGGTCGAGTGAGAAACGAAACCGGCGACATCAGTGTCACCGTGCCTCCCACGTAAATCGGATTCAGAATGCCCCCGATCAACCCCATGTCGTGGTAGAGCGGCAGCCAACTTACCAATTGCCCCTGCCCCGGACCTATCTGGAACGAATACGTGATCATCCGGCAATTGGCGATCACATTCTCGTGCGTCAAGACGACCCCTTTCGGCGAACCGGTCGATCCCGACGTGTATTGCAGCAAAGCCAGATCTTCCCCTTTCAAATCGGGCATTACCCAGTTGCCCGCCAGCTCCAACGGGATATCGTCGACGGCGATCCAAGGAATGGTGTTGAGGCTGGGCGCGTCATCCAGGTTCCCGTCAAAGCGGTCCGCCACGGCGCGCGTCGTCAGTGCCGCAGCGGCTTGCGCGTCGTCGGATATCGCGTTGATCCGCACCATGTTGCGGTTGCGCCGAGGCGGATAGGCTGGCACCGGAATCGTTTTGGCGTACCAGCACCCCAAGAACGCCGTGATGAAATCCAGCCCCGGAGGAAAAAGCAGCAGGACGCGCTCTCCCGACAGTCCGCTGGTGAGCAGCTTGGTGGCAATCGCCCGCGCCCGTTCGTCCAGCTCCGCGTACGTCAGCGTGACGACCTCCTCATCGCCATCCACGAGAAACCGGAAAGCAATGGTATCCGGCGTAGCCAGCACCCAATACCGCAACCGATCCACCAGATTGGTGTCGGGGGGATAGTACGGGGTGAACAAGGAAGCGAGTTCGAGCGATGGAATCATGAAATCAAAGCAGCACGTTGTCTCAGGGGGCGATTCGAGTATGATCTGGCGTGCCCGTTGAATCGATTCGGCCGGCGCCGCCCGGCCGTGCCAGTTTTGCGAAACTGTCATCCTAACTTTTTCGCGGCGCTTTGACTATTCGAAAACCGAGGTCCGGATGGAGACCTACAAGCTGGTGATGCCGGAAAACCTCAACCATTTTGGGGCTTTGTTCGGCGGTTACATGTTGATGTGGGTCGACGAAATCGCCTGGATGGCGGCGGCTCTCGATTATCCCCATTGCGACTTTGTGACAATTGGGATGGACAAGGTCGAATTTAAACATGCGGTTCACGAAGGGACGATCTTGCGATTTTCGGTCAACCGCGTCCGCTTGGGGACGACCTCGCTGACCTACCTGGTCGATGTGACGGCAGCCAACCAACAACCGCAACAAAGTCTGTTTTCCACACACGTAACCTTGGTCCGAGTCGACAAGAACGGGCAAAAAGTACCGATCGCGTCCTAATGCCTGTCCCAATTGTCCCCAATAGTCCCAATAGTCTCACCCGCGTTTCGGGGGCCTGGGCAGGGTGAGAGGGCTGACCAGTCTTGGCATTCGCTCTAAGCGAACGGTTTTGCTGAATACGCCGCTGGGAATTTGCCATTAAAATAGCAGCGGTTCGCGGTTTGGTTGCGTTCCGAACCCGTCGAATGACCCATTCCACAAGGTCCGGCGTAGGACCCCCACCTCCGGCATTGCGGGAGTGGGCAGGCTGATGGGGCCTAAAAGGATTGGGACTGGTTTTCCGTAAATGGGCCGGTAAGCGCTAGCTTGCGGTTTCCGGCGCGTGAAGAAACCGAGGCCAGCGCCTATCGGCTGATGTTCACGCGGGACGCAATGGGTTTCGATAGACGTTACGATAGACGCTACCAAGAGTGTTCTTACTTGTTTGAGGCGATGGCATCCGGCAATCCTTATCACGATTGGCTCGCACTGCCCGTGGAGTTGGAGTCCCCCAATCATTATCAGCTACTGCAGCTGAACCCGGCGGAATGTACGCGCGATGCCGTTGTCTCTGCGGCCAAATCGCAACTGGCCAGACTCCGAGCTGCCGCGGCGACGTCCGCCAACCGCGATGACCTGAAGCGATTGGCCAAACAGATTGAGTCGGCCGCGAATTGCTTGGCGAGCGCGAAATCGCGCGAGAAATACAATCAACAGCTGCTTGCGGCTTTGACCACCGAGGTGTCCAGCTCTCCGCCCAGTCGCAATTCGCAAGCGTCGCAGCCAACCGACCGACTGAATTCAAGCGCACTCGAACCGCGAATCGTCGAGCCCGTCGACGAACCGCTGCCGGTCGCAATCCCGATCGACGATCCCTCGGAGGGTGCACCGATAAGTCCGACAGCGGACCTGTTTTCCTGGGCGCCGACGGCGGGCCCCCCAGGCGCTCCTTCGCATGCGATCGCCGAGCAAACGCAGTTGAGGAACGAACCGACCGTTGTAGCGGTGGCGGATCCCGGTCTGCATCGCCGCCGGCGTCGTGTGACGCCCTGGAAGGCATACGCCGGAATTGTGGTCGCGTTGGTGCTCTTGGGCGGGGCGGTGATCTTGGCGATTCAACCGCAACTGATCGACCGATGGTTGGGACGTGCACCTGTCGTTGCGGATTCGGATGCGGCCAACGCTGCTCCAGCCGAAAACTCGGCAATCGGTGCGCGCCTCTCCCCCTTGGATCAAGCTGCCGCCAGCGCAGATTCCCTGGCAGACGACTCGGCCTCTGCCGCAGATTCCGAGGCGGCCGAGCCCGCTGGCAACCCGACGGATTTGACGATGGCGCCGGAGGATTCTGCCCCGGACGAACCGGCGGCATCGCCCCCGCCGGCCGGAGAGCAACTCGATTCAAAACCGCCGACGCCATCCGCCGAATCACCTGAGAACGCAAGTCCGACCGAAACCGTCAGCCCTGCCGACGATTTGCCTAGCGCGGTCGATCCACCCGCTCGTCCGGCGCTCTCGCCGGCGACCGTCGAGCTACTTTTATCGGCCGCCCTGTATAGCTTGGCGATCGGGAACTTCGACGAGTCCATCGAGATCTTCAGTCGCGTCGATACGGCCCAACTTTCGCCGGAGTTGGCGGACCGCGCCGATCGCCTGGCGTTCGTCGCCGACGCCCATCAGCGTTTTGAAGAGCACGTCCAACGCGTCTGCAACACCATCGCGGGGGGCGAGACGCTGGAGATGCCGGGTAATCGAAGCATCGGCATCGTCGAGGCGTCCGGGGAGTTGGTGGTCTTCCGCGCCGCCGGGACCAATCGCCGGTACCCCCCCAAGCTCTTGCCCACCGAAATTGGTCTGGCGTTTGCCAAACGGGCCGGCGTGAATCCCAGTGAACTGGTAACGATGGAAGCTACCGAATCCGTACTGCAAGAGGTTCGTCGCACCATCCGCGGACGTCCCGGGGATTACGAGCAGCTCTTGGCTGCGTTTTCCAAATGGCAAACAGACTCCAATGCGCAAGCCGATCTGGGGTTGCTCGAAGAGTTCGTCCGCCTGGACTTGAAGCCGTTATTGATACCGCGCCAGGATAAGTCCTTCTGGGCCCAAACATCCAGCGAACCGCAAACGTGGTTGGATCCCCTGCCGCCGCTGGGCGATGCCGATTACCCGTTTCAGGCGTTGGCGCAGTCGCTCGACCAATCCGATCCCAGCGGTCGATCGATACTCTATCGGCAGGCGGTATCGGAGTGGTTCAGCCGGCAGCAGGAAGCCGTCGGGTTGGCGATCGCCGCGACGATGGGACAACTTGGCGACTCGGCCGGGCGAGCTCCCTTGTTGACGCAAATCAACCTCGACCGGATTTCGCGGGAACGAGCAATCCGGCTGATTCACATTTTGCTCGATCGAATTGCCCACGAAGATGACGACGGCCGACGGACGCTGATCCGGATTTGCCAGCAGATCGTGGATAAATTCGGTTTGGAGAATTATGGGTACATCTTGTCGCAGATCGATTCCGAAGAGAACTAAGCGTCCCCGGTTGAAAATCCCGCAAAACTGGAATTCCGCGAAAATTGCCGAGTTTTTGCTGGCGAAACCAGATCTTTCTTGCTGAATATCACGTCTTTGACTACGATAAAATTCATACTCATTCAGTAAAAACTCCCTGAGTTTGCGCAGTTTTTGCGGAAAAATCAGGTTGCATGGCCGGGGGCAAGCGGCCGGGCTGAACGTGTTCGACTTGGGCCGCATCGCATTCACACTTTGTTGTTCGAAGGAGAAATCCTGATGGTTCGCTTATCGTTGCCACGGCTTCCGCTCGTTGCACTTGCCGTGAGCTTGGCACTGCTCAGCTGGCCGACGCTTTCCGCCTCCGCACAACAAGTTGGCGGCGCGGGAGCCCTCGGCGGCACAGGGGCCGGAACAGGCACGGGTACAGGCACCGGCACGGGCACGGGCACGGCAACCGGTCAAGGTGGTTTGAGTTTGGGGGGCGTGGAAGTCGACTCCAACGGCGTGCTGCGTTCTCGGACGGTCGAGGACGTGCAAGGCAACTTGGCTCGTCAGCGGATGGCGGCGGCTCGCGCCGTTCTCTCCCGCGACGTGATGAAAAAGTCCGACTTGCGTAAGGTCAGTTTGAACCGCCTGGAAAAGGCGCTGCAGCAAGCCATCGAATCGGGCAAGCCGGTTTCGAACGAACTGCTCTACATGGCAGGTCTCAATCGAATCACGCATGTTTTCTACATGCCCGACACGAAGGATATCGTGATCGCGGGGCCGGCCGAGGGGTTTTACTCCGACGTCTCCGGTAAAGTACGTGGCTTGGAAAGCGGCCAAAGCACGATTGAATTGCGGGATCTTTTAGTCGCGCTCCGCGCCTTTCAACCCGACGGCAAAGCGACAAGCCTGGTCGGCGTCTCGATCGATCCGACGCAGGAAGGCCTACAACGCCTTCGCACCACGATCCAGCAGGCCCAAGCGAATTTCCGCGAAGGGCTGGAGGTCGAGATTGTGCGGGCGTTGCGAGAGGCCTTGGGTATGCAAACCGTGACGATCAAAGGTGTTTCGCCCAAGACGCACTTCGCCCAAGTCCTAGCCGAAGCCGACTATCGGATGAAATTGATCGGAATTGGATTGGAAAACCCCTCGACCAAAATCACTTCGTTTGTGTCGAAGGTCGACCCGCAAAAGGCCAATAAGAACGCCCTCAATCGCTGGTACTTCGAACCCGATTACCAGTGCATCGAAGTCAGCCCGGACCGCACCGCGATGCGCTTGGTCGGCAAAGGCGTGAAATTGATCGGCGAAGAAGAACGGATTGGTGCGGACGGGAAGCGCGAGCAGACCGGGTCCTCCAGTCGCGCGAGCCAGGCGTTTTGTAAGTCGTTCACGGAGAACTTCGATGCGCTTGCCAAGGAAACGCCGGTGTTCGGCGAACTGCGTAACTTGATCGACATGACGATCGTGGCGGCGTACATTCAACACGCGGACCTCTACCAGCAAGCCGACTGGAAGATGCCGTTCCTGACCAATGAAGCTCAACTGCCGCTCGAAGTCGCCTCGCCCGTCTCGCACGTCGAACCGGCAATCAACGCCCTTTGGAAAGGGGGCGTGTTCATGACTCCGATCGGCGGCGGTGTCGCGATTTATCCGAAGCTCGCCCTTTCCGAGGAAAACCTGAAGGTCGATGAATCGGGCGAGATTCTCCGAGTTCGCGATGGCGTCCGCCTGGATAACTTGGCCGAAAATCAATGGTGGTGGGACTAAATTAAATTTCGCTGCCATCTGCCTAGGGTCGGGCTGCGAGCCAAATCCATTCAACCCGCGGAATTCCTCCGCGGGTTTTTTGTTTGGACTTGAACGGTGCGCTCGGCTATCCGAGCCTATTGCATGGCCCCCTTCTCCCCCAGCTTTGTGGGGGAGAAGGGTTGGGGATGAGGGGGCCGGCAGCGTGATCGAGCGAGAAAAAAACGCGACCATCTACGGTCCGGACGGCCGCCGAGTTCATCTCGGCTCCAAAGCTCACTTACAATCTTCAGGCTTCGGCCTTCCACTTGCCCCAAGCGGCATCGCGTCGAGTCCGAGCTCCCTTACAATAAAGCCGTTCGTGAACTGAACACTTTTGGGGATTCTCCATGTACCGAACGCAACTCAATTTTTGGAATGCACTCCGCGCCGGCCGCCGGCTGTTCATTTGCCTCATTTTGTGCGGCGCGGCCAGGTCCGCCGCTGCACAAACCGCGGGTCAGGCGTATGCCCTGGAGTTCGTCGACCGCGCCAAACACCAGCTACAGGTCACCGCGACTTTTCAGTGCGACGGCGCCGAGCAGCTACAAGTGATGATGCCAACCTGGTCCCCCGGCTACTACGTGGTCCAGGATTACGCGGAACATGTCACGTCTGTGGTGGCTACGGCCTCAGACAACACCGAGTTGCCGGTTGAACGGCCGCGGACGAACCGCTGGGTGGTGGCCTGCCAAGGGCACGATTCGATCCAATTTCGCTACCAGTTGCATTGTGAGAACCACTTCGTCACGACGAACTGGGTCGGCGAGGACTTCGCGGCGCTCGCCGGATGCGCCACCTTCGTCGTTCCCGTTAGACAATTGGATCGCCCTTGTACCGTGACCGTTGCGTTACCGGACGATTGGACTGGCTGTGCCGCCGGCTTGCCCCGCCGTCCGTTGGAGGGGAATCGCTGGGAATTCTCGGCGCCCAATTACGACATCCTGGTCGACAGCCCGATCGTGGCCGGAAAGTTGCGAGAGCAGGAGTTCACCGTCGGACCCTGCCGGCACGTCTGGGTTGACGTGGGAGATCCCGGCAGCTGGGAGATCGCTCAATCGGCGGCGGACGCCCAAAAAATTGCCGAGGCGACTCGACACTTTTGGGGCGAGCTCCCCTACGACCGCTACTACTTTCTCAATGTTTTCCGCCCCGGCGGAGGGGGAGGCCTGGAGCATTCCTTCTCGACGCTTCTCACGGCCAGCGGACGCCGCGGGCAAGATTCCTGGGGTTGGCACTCGTTTGTCAGCCACGAATACTTCCACACCATCAACGTCAAACGCCTGCGGCCCGTCGAACTCGGGCCCTTCGACTATGAGCAGCCGCCGCGGACCCCGAGTCTCTGGATTTCGGAGGGTTTGACCACTTATTTCGGCGATCTGATGCTGGTCCGCGGCGGGATGGGCAAGCCACAGGATTTTCTCAACGCGATCTCCGGTATGATCGGTCAACTTCAGAAGAGTCCGGGCCGATTGCAGCAGTCCCTCGGCGATGCTTCGCTGCGCGTCTGGGAAACCAGTCGATCCGGCGTCTCCGGTGACAACGCACAAACAATCTCCTACTACGTGAAAGGACCGGTGGTAGGCTTCTTGTTGGATGCCAAGATCCGTGCGGTCACCCAAAACGAAAAGTCGCTGGACGATGTCATGCGCGCCGCGTTTGCCAAGTATTCCGGAGATCGCGGGTTCACCGAGCAACAGTTCCGCGACCTGGCCTGCGAAATCGCCGGGCAAGATCTCCGTCCCTGGTTCCAGTCCGCGATCGACCAACCAGTCGAACTCGATTACGACGCGATGCTCGATTGGTACGGGCTGGAGTTTCTTGGAGGTGACGACGCCCGCACCGCCTGGAACTTGCAAGTCGCTGACGACGCGACGCCCCAGCAACAGGCTAACTTGCAAGCGCTGTTCGCGCTGTATCCGACCGATTAGCGCCCACCTGAGATACCCGCATTGCCAAAATCAAGTCCGCCTCATGAAATCTTGAGTCCCTGCTTCTCGAATCTCGAATCTTGAATCTTGAATCTTGAATCTTGAATCTTGAATCTTGAATCTTGAATCTTGAATCTCAAGCCTCACCGTCTCACCGACCCGAACTGCATATTCTCACGAGTCCAGACCGGGTTCTTTTCCGCATCGATTTCGATCGACGATTGGGATCCGGTGATGATCGTTGTGCCGGTTTCCGTGCGAAACACATCGACGGGTGAAGGGAACCGATAGGTCCAGACGACCGTTTGATCCCGAGTCACCTCGGAGACCGACCCGTTGAGGTGGGCCACCAGAATATTGCCGTTTTCCAGCACGTCGATACCATACGCCTGTGGCGCTGGGTAGCGCCAGGCGACTTCTCCCTGCGGGTTGACCTCGATCACGTCTTCGTTCGTGCAAATCAACGTGTTGCCGTTTTCCAAGCGCATTGCGTCGTGGCATTGAGAGTTCGCCGAGTACTTCCAGACGACGTTCTTGTCCTCGTCGATTTCCAGCACGCGGTTCTCCGAATGAGACGATGCCAGGACGTTCCCGTTTTCCAGCGGTCGCGCATTGAGCACGCCCGGTAGATCGTACTCCCACACGACGTGTTTTTCGGGGGAGACGATCAAGACCTTGTTTTGTTGGTAGCTGGCGATCAAATAATTTCCGGAAGCCATTTTTTCCGCGCTCCACGCGCCTTGAGCGGTGTACTTCCAGACTTCGTTTCCGTCCGGATCGAGTTCAATGACTTCGTTTCGGTAGCCGGTAGCGATCAGCGTGTTGCCGTTGAGCGAAGAGCGACCGAGCTTCGCGAGGGCCACGGGAATATTGAGCGGACAAACGGCCCCTTCGTTCGCCAACCAGACGTTCCATTGCTCGACGCATTGCGAACGCGTTTCAGGATCGGACACGACCAGGGGGATCCGCTGGCCGGTGACTTTCTTGAGAATCACGTGGGCTTGGACTGCGGCCAGCGAATTGTCCGAACGAATCAAATCGATCAACGGTTGAAACGCGCGGCGGTCGCTCAGGTCGAGCGCCCGTGTGGCCGCCAGGATCCGGGCGAAAGGGTCCAGGTCCGCTCGGTCCGCCCAAGCCAGCAAACGATCCCCCCAAGACTCGTCCGCTAGTTCCACCAGTCCGGTCATCGCCAGTCGCGTCACCAGAGGGTTTTCGTCCTCCAGAGTCGCCTGCAACCGCAAGGTATCCGCCGCGGTCACGGTTGCCCGCAGTGCGGCTTCGAATGGGCGCTGCAAGGTCGACAAGTCGGGGACCAAACGGGCGGTTGCCAGGATCTCTTCGGCCAGGCCGGCAATCTGTTGCTTGGCGACCAGCGCCAAAGCGGACTCGATCAACTGCCGCCGAGCCGGCACCCAGGTCTGCAGTACGATCCGCGCCCGGTAAGCTTTCTCCGGGCTTCCGTTCAGACTGGCCCTCTCCAGCTTGTCAATCGGCAACCGCGCCTGGCAGATCAGTTTGCGTTGGGCTTCGATCCGCTCCATGTAGTCATCGCTGTTCAGCTGTGCAATCAACCGATCGATGAGTTGGTCGTCGAACGAAGTCGCTGTGATATCGCGAAAAAACTGGCGCAATCCCTCGGGACTGGGATCAACCCCTTGGGCGATCAGCGCCTGTTGGTACTTCTCGCTATCCTCTTGGGGGCCGGCCAGCGCCGGTGAAAAGCACCCGCCGCTCGCCAGCACGAGGATCGCGAAAATTCGGCGCATGGTATAATTCATCAACCGCATGTTGTTCATTTTATAGGGGAAGGCTCGAAACCGGCAACGGCGGAAGAGCGGCCCCGGGCCCCGCGCCCTCATCCGGATGAATACTTCCAAACTGCGACGGCAAATCGCCTGGCAAGCCGCACGCTTGATGTACGATCGCCAGGAATCAGAATACTATCGCGCCAAACTCAAGGCGGCGCGGCACGTGTGTCACGGCTGGGTCAAGCCGCGCGACTTGCCCAGCAACGCCGAAATTCGCGACCAGATCCAGCACCTGGCCCGCACACTGGAAGGCTCGAGCCACGCCGACCGCCTGCAAGAAATGCGGTTCGAAGCGTTGCGGCTGATGCGAGTCCTCCAGCGGTTCCGCCCCCGTTTGATCGGCAGCGTCCTGACAGGGCATGTGCGGCAAGGCTCCGATATCGACCTGCACGTCTTCGCCGATCGCCTGGAAGCTGTTACGGCCGAGCTCGATTACCACGGCTTGCGCTACAGCACACAGACCAAAGCCATCACCAAACAAGGCGAGCAGCGAATCTATCGGCACGTGCACGTGCTCGATCGCTACCCGTTCGAGCTGACCGTTTATCCGGAAAAGATGATCAGCCACCCGTTCATCAGCTCGATCACCGGCAAGTCGATCGAAAAGGCCTCGATCGCCGAATTGGAGCAGTTCCTGGCGAGCGCGTATCCCGAGGTGTCTATCGATGAATGCGTCGCCGAGCTGGCCGAACGGGTCGATCGATTCCAGCTGTACGAATCGCTGCTCTGGCCGCTGGAAACCGTCCGCGAGAATCGCCGTTACCACCCGGAAGGGGATGCGCTCTACCACAGCCTGCAAGTTTTTGACCTGGCGGTCGATCGCCTCCCGTACGACGAAGAATTCCTGCTGGCGGCGCTCCTGCACGACGTCGGCAAAGCGATCGATCCCAGCGACCATGTCGCCGCCGGACTCGAAGCCCTGGCCGGCTTTGTCAGCGAGCGGACCGCCTGGTTGATCGAGCACCACATGGCGGTGCATCAGATCCACGAGCGCACGATCGGCGCCCGCGCACTGCGGCGACTTCGGCAGTCGGAGAGCTATGAAGAACTGCTGCTCCTGGGAGAATGCGACCGCGCCGGCCGCCGCTGCGGCATCGAAACGTCCGACGTCCCCGACGCGCTCGACTACCTGCGACGACTAGCCGATTTCCAACTCTAACGGACCGCCAGGAAGATGCCTCGGGGTTAATCCCCGAGGAGTACTCACGTTCAACCTACAGTCGGAGCACACCTTGCTGAAGATGCCTCGGGGTTGATCCCCGAGGAGTACTCACGTTCAACCTAGGCGACCGGCCCCTCGCCCTTCCGTTTTCGGCCGAGTCGAATACGTTTCACATCGCTAACGGCTTCCGACGCCGAAACGAGTGGAATGTCGCTTACCACCCATGTTGGTTGCGCACCGCGATCATTGTGCGGAGAATCGTCTCCCAAGTTTGAGGCTGCAACAGCTTTTCGTTGGGGAACATACAGCCGTCCCAGCAGATGTGGCGGATCCCGCGCTCGGCGGCCCCGCGCAACCAGTATTCGCTGCAGCGGACAATATCGAGTTTCCCATGCGGGTCGTCCGCCGGACAGTGCCGCCCGGTTTTGTCGTGCGAACCGCTTCCCTTCACCGTGCCGTCGTTCTGCGCGACATGGAAGTCGATCGTCCAAGGCCCCAACGCCTCGGTCAACTGCTGATAGGCACTCCAGAATTCGGCGTCGGTGTAACCAGGTTTCAACAGAGCGTGCTCCGGCGCGTTGTAACCCAACAGGTACAAATAGGTGTGCGCCAGGTCGGCCTGAAAGCCGACGGTCTTCGGCCGATCGACCGCTTCCAGCAAGTTCAACATATCCCGCCAGCTGTGCATCCCACCCCAGCAGATCTCCCCTTCCGCCGCCAATCGTTCGCCGTTTGCTTCCGCGATATCTGCCGCCGCACGAAAAGTCTCAGCGATCGCCCGCTGATTTGCCACGGGATCCTGCGACCACGGCTCCACGCCGCAAGCCGAGTCGATTCGCACGATGCCGTACGGTCGAACGCCCATTCGCCGCAGCGATTGCCCGATCCGACAAGCCTTTTCGATCGCCGTCAGAAAGTTCTTTCGCTGGGTAGCGTCCCCCATCGCGCTGCCGTCGAACCAGACCGGGGCCACAACCGAACCGACCACTAATCCGGCCGAGCCGACGCGGTCGGCCAGCTTCCGCAATTCGTCCTCCCCGATGTCGATCGAGACGTGCGGGTCGTACAAAAACAGATCGACCCCGTCAAACTTGATTCCGTCGACCACCGCGCCGATCGTCAGCCGCAACATCGTCTCCAAATCGATCGCCGGCTCGTCCGCTTCCGGCCCCTTCCCGACCAACCCGGGCCACATGGCGTTGTGAAGCTTGGGGTACGCGTGTTGCATGAAAGTCTCCAAAGTTCAGTTAAAGAAAAGGTGTCAGGAAAGAAAAGGTGTCAGGAACCGTTTTCCTTGGGAAACTGTTATTCTATATCTTTTTCGGCCGCCCTTGGGGGCGGATAGTGCTTTCCAGCCCTAGGCGTTTGACCCTGCGCTGCGACCAGCGCTCGTCGCCGAACGAGGTTGGCCCGCAGCGCAGTGCGCTCCACGTATCGGCAGACCGTGAGAAAATAGTCTTCTTCCTGGACCGGAAACGACTTGAACCGGCCTTGGTAGACGTGACCCCTGCCCACGCGGTGGTAATGGCCGCGCCAACGCTGCGTGTGCGTCAGGGTAAACCCGCGCACAAAAACGAGACAACTCGCCGTCGACGTGCGGCTTGACCACGAGATGCCAGTGATTGGGCATCAGGCACCATGCCAAGAGGTTGATTCCGTAGCGCTCGACGGCTTCCTCGAGGATCGTTTCGAACGCGTCGCAGTCCGCGTCGTTTTCGAAAATCGTCATCGGCGCATTACCCCGATTGAGCAAGTGATAAATCAGCCCCCCGTCCGCCACTCGTCTCGGTCGTCCCATCTCCAACACCTAACCGACCGTCTTCCGTGGTGTAAAATGGTTCCTGACACCTTTTCTTTCGGACCCTTCACGATCCGCGGATCAACAAGGAGCGCAACAGGCCTTCGGCCAGCGGCAAGGTTCCCCAGACCAGCAGTGCAACCACGACCAGGGCAAATGCCAAGATCAGACCCAACTCGGTGGCCTGCATCAGCACCATCGTGCCGCGTCCGCACCCCAGCTTGAACATCGTTTCCATCTCGCGCTGCCGCAAACGAGAAGAAAGCCAGATGACCAACAGCAAGAGCAGACCCGTAGCGGTCGCAATCACCACCGTATTCATGTCGAACAATGCCTTGATGCGAAAGACCATCCCCATCAGTTCTTGGATCACGTCCAGAGGAACCAGGAATTGAGCTTGCAGATCGTTCTGATAAGTCGCCTCGACCAGATCTTGAGCGCGTTGATCCAGCGGAACAAACAGAATTGCCGACACGGGGAATGTATCGGGATCGCCGTGGAAGTGAAACGACGCGCGGTTCTCATCGGTGATTTCAAGGTACGACGCCACGGCGGCACTTGCCACGGTGGTATTTCCATCGCGACCCAACACCAGGTCGGCCGGGGTCGAGGCGTCGACGACATCGTGACCATGTCCCAGTCCTTCGACGACCCACGCGGTTTTCACGTCGACGAATACCGCGGTATCGTCGGCGGTCCCCTGGGGGGCCAACACGCCCGTGATGTGCATGATCAAGGGGGGATTGCTGGCGATATCCAAATCGTTTTCGCGGTCGGTCTTCAGTTTGTCCCCCGGTCCCAAACGGAGGCGCCGGGCGACTTCCGCCCCCAACACGCATTGGCCCAACGTCGCCAACCAATCCCCCTGGATCAATTCCAGTTTCCGAAATCGGAAGTACTCCAAATGGGTCCCGACCAAAGGAAAGCCGCGGGCCGAGTATTTCAAATGCAGCGGGATCGCGGCGCCACGATTCTGCTGCGCCAATTCGCGGTAGCGGCCGTACGGCAGATCCTGCGGCAATTGCGTCTGGAAATACAACGCATCCAGCGTCAAATCCAAGCGGCTCCCAACTCCCCCCACGATCGCCGGAGTCCGTTCCGCTCGCGACAGAATCTGCTGGTTGAACCGAGACAACAACAAGCTGATCGCGATCGGCAGAAACAGCGTCAGCACCAGGCAGGCGACCAGAATCGCCGACGTCAGGCGATGGTAGCAGATGTAGCGCCACGCCAGGCGAAAGACCGCACTCATGCCGGCGCCTCCTGCCGAAAACGTTCGAAGTCCAGCGTGGCATCGAACCCCTGCAGAATCCCCGTGTCGTGCGTCACCACCACCAGCGTCGCCCCCTGCTCGTCGCAGTACCGCGCCAGCAGCTCGATCGTGAGATGTTTGTTCTTGGGATCCAGATTGCCAGTCGGTTCGTCGGCCAAAATCAACGGCGGTTCGTTCAACAGAGCTCGGCAAATCGCCACGCGCTGTTGCTCCCCTTGTGACAAGCGGCGAACCCCCCGCCGCAGCTTGTCGCCGATTCCCATCGCCACGGCCAACTCGCGAGCCCGCGCGGTGCTCACCGCGTCGATCCGCTGCGTCGGGTTGATCAGCTTGGGGAGCAGAATATTCTCCTCCACCGACAAGTATTCGATCAGCTCGAACTGCTGAAAGACGAAACCGATTCGGGCCACCCGGAAATTGCGGCGCTGCGCGTCGGGGAGCGCGGAGATGGTTCGCCCCTCGACGGTAATCGTCCCTCGCTGCGCGACCGAAATGCCGGAAATCAGATTCAGCAACGTCGTCTTGCCGCAGCCGCTCGGTCCCACGACCGCCAGTCGCTGCCGCGCGGGAACTTGCAGATCGGGGATCCGGAGTTGGAAGTCTCCCGCGGGGTAGGCGAACTCCAAGTCGCGGATCGCAATCATCGCCTCGAGCGACATAGTGTACGTGTGTATACTCTTTAATCGTTCCAGCGGAAAATCGCCAGCGCCACCCCAAACGAGAGTGCGGTCCAAGCCGCCATGATCGCCAGTTCCACCCCCAGTTGCGGCAGCCCGCGTCCTTCGACCATCGCCCCGCGCAAACTGTCGATCAGGGCCGTGAGCGGAAGCAGTTTGATCCAGAACTGCATCGCCTCCGGAAACCGCTCGTAGGAAAAGAACACCCCCGAGAGAGTCCACATCGGCAGCATCGCCAGATTCATCAAGCCCGAGGCGGCCTCCAGAGTACGGGCCCGCGATGCCACCAGCAAGCCGATTCCGCCAAACAGCAGTGCTCCCAGCAGGATCAGGACCACCAGGGTCAGTGGGTTCCCATAGATCTGCACGCCGAAGGCGAATCGCGCAAACACCAACAGTAGAATGATCTCGGGTACCATGAAGACCAGGCGACTGAGCATCAAACTGGCCAGGAAATCGCTCCGCCGCATGGGAGTGGCCAGGAACCGCCGGAGCAACTTGCGGATCCGCATGTCGACGATCGCGAATCCCACGCCGAACATTCCGCCCCCCATCAGCCCCATCCCCAACAGTCCGGGGACCAGGAAGTCGATATACCTCCCCCCGGGTTCGGCGACCTCCACGATTTTCGTGGCCGCCGCGTCGACTCGCCCCAGGCTCCGCTGAATACAATCGTCCACCGCCGCCTTGGCCACCAGGCTCTGCGGCCGGGTCGGATCGAGGAAGTATTCGATCGATCCCGATGGACCACTGACGTCCGCGGCGATTTGCAGGTACAGATCGGACTTGCCGACCCGCAACCGTTGGCGACAGTTTTCCGAGGATTGCGGATGGAATTTGAAGCGCGGGTCCGCTTCGACGGCGGCGGCGATCGCCGCGGGAACCGGCTCGACCGCATCCACCGTGAACGACTCGATCGGTTTCCCTTTGAAGGCGATCCCCAAGGCGATCACCATCAGGATTGGAAAGACGTAGACCCAAAAGACCGCTTCGGGTTGGCGAATGAACTCGCGTAACCGAGCGACCACCAATTGGTACAGCGGCTGCACGCGCCAGCCGGCGGGGCGGTTTGCGTTCGAAGCGGGGTCCGCGCTCATGCGGCCGCCTCCGCATCTTCGAATTCGCGGCCGGTGATCTGCACGAAGACATCTTCCAACGTCGCTTGCCGTGTGGCCAGGTCGTGCAGTTCGTACGAATGTTCGGCCAGCGCCGCCAGGATCTGCGGAAGGACCCGATGCAACTGGTCGACTCGAATTCGCCAGCGGGAATCTTGTTGGCTGACGCCGGCCACTCCGGGGAGCCGCTCCAACACCTCGGTCATTGCGGTGGACCGCGGATCCGCCAGCGTGAACTCGACCACGTGCTCGCTCCCCAAGCTTGCGATCAACTCGGCCGGAGTCCCCAAGGCGATCACCCGCCCCCGGTCGAAGATCGCCACCCGGTCGCACAATCGTTCGGCCTCGTCCATGTAGTGCGTGGTCAGCAGGATCGTCCGTCCCTCGGCTCGAAAACGGCGGATGATCTCCCACAATTCGCGGCGGCTGGTGGGATCGAGTCCCGTGGTGGGCTCATCGAGAAACAAGAGTCGCGGATCGCCCACGATCGCGCAGGCGACCGCCAGCCGTTGCTTCTGCCCGCCGGAGAGCTTTTTCACCCAGGCCCCGGCTTTCTCCTCCAGCGAGACCTGCCGCAGCGTCTCCTCCGGATCCAGGCCGTGGCGGTAAAAGCTGCGAAACAACGTCAGGGTTTCCTGCACGGAGAGCCGATCGCTCAGTTCGGTCTCCTGCAGGGACACGCCGATCTGTTGGCGAATTTGATCGGCGTGCTTCGACCATTGCAGCCCAAAGATTGCGACCTCGCCGGCAGAAGGCTCTAACAATCCTTCCAGGATTTCGATCGTGGTGGTCTTGCCCGCGCCGTTGGGTCCCAAGACCCCGAAGCACTCGCCCGATTCGACTTGCAAATCGATCCCGCGGACCGCTTCGATCGGCGGCCGACCGCGGTACGTTTTGGTCAGGCCCCGACAATCAATCGCAAGTGGCATGGGGAGGCAGGTCTACGTGAAATAGCGTTTGATCTCTTTATCGTGGATCGTGATCATCGCCCATATCCCGAACGGAATCCCCAACACCAACAAGGGAGAGAGCACCGGGATCGTGGCAAAGGCGGCGCCCGAGTACGCCAGTTTGTAACTCTTGAGCTGCTTCATCTTCAGCCCTCCTGCCAGCACGACGGCGCCGCAAACCACGCCGATCAAGCCGACGATCGAAGCCAGCGAGAACGCAATAAAGTTCTTTTCTGCGACGCGCTGCTTCTCTTCCTTTTCCCGCGCGCGGCGCTCTTCGATGGTCTCCCCTTTCAGCGGCAACGAGGTTTCCGATTCGGCCGACATCATTTCCGCGGTCTTCTGGCCGGTGTAAATGAGTCCTCCCAGGACGATCACGGCGATGTACAAACTGGCCACCACGACCAAACTGGTCGCCGGGCCGCGGACCCGCTCCAGGGCTTCGGCCCGCGTGTATTTCGGCTGGTTTTTCGTGAGGTGAGCGGTCGATTGCTGATACGTACCGGTAGACATGATGTTTGCGAAAAAATGTAGACTGCGATAACGCGGTTGGCCCGGTATCCGCTGGGGAGTTACCTGCGGATGGCGCCTCCGCTGGTTGACATTCCACCGGCGATACGACCCATATGGCGCGACAAGTAGGCGGCGCGGCGTTGGACGTCGGCGGGAGTCGCAAACGGTCGCGACGCCATTCGCCGATTGCCCTCGGACAACAGCGGCGCTTCCAGCTCACTCAAACTGATAATCTGGGCGGTGACCGAAACGTTGGCCGAGGACGTCGAGGTTCCGATGGCGCGGTTGTTGAACGGTCGGCCCAATCCCGGCGCCGATCCCAACAGCGGCACCCCTCGGCTTGTCATCCCTTGGCTGGACCGACCAATCGAGCCCAAATTCATGCGGCCGCCGTCCGGGACCATCACCGTGGTTTGGACCGAAAACACGTTGAACGTCGGGAGTTGTACGGCAACTTGCGCTTCAGCGTGTCCAAGTCCCCATGTCGAGCAGACCCCAGCCATCCCCGCCAAGATCAACAATGGACGAAAATGCGTGATAATATGGCACATGCCAACGCCCTTTCTGCAGGACCGGAAACTACCAGATCCCGCTGCAATGCCCCTTGCCCCTTGCCCCTCGCCCGACACTCCTCTTCCCCTCGTTTCGACTTCGCTGTCGTCAACGACTCACGCTATTATACCGCACGGTTGCAGGCAGATAAATCGCCGGCACCACAGCGATTTGGATACCTCGATCATCGCGGCGTTCGCCAGACCATCGACGTAGACGCGTTCGCCAGATCTCGGAATCAACGCGCTCCACGGGCATGGCGCCAGGTAACGACGTCCGGAGCAAGTCTTCGCGGCTTCGGCAACGACAGGTCCAAACCTGGAACCAGTTCTTACCCAGAACCAATCCCAGCGGATCCGGCAAACCGCGAGAATTTTTCCATGCCTCCCAGCGATTTGCGATTGACCACCGCCTGCCAGCGGCATAAATTCTATCCTTTTCCGGGACGATCCGCAGTTCGCAGGTCGGTCGCCGCTTGCGTTGCGTGCCGGTTTGCCGTACTTTGATTGGGCAAACTGCGAGTCGACAAACTGCGCGATCGGCGCGATAGCAATTGCGAGCAGCAATCGCGAGCGGGGGTCAGGCGCCGGCGGGACAGATCGAAAGTCGCCGCTTTCGATTTTCTGGTCGAGTCGTTTTCCGTCGTCATTTTGTCTGTTGTTTTTCCATTGATGATTGTCTGCCCTGGCTGGGTAGGAGTGTTGTGTGGCTGCCAATGTGCATGAAGTAATTCGAATCCGCATGGAAGGTTACGATCATTCGGTGCTTGACCAAAGCGCGCAGGAAATCGTGGAGACCGCCAAGCGAACGCACTCGGAAGTGCACGGGCCGATCCCGCTGCCGACGCGCATCGAGCGGTATACGGTGTTGGCAGGGCCCACGATCGACAAGAAAGCTCGATCGCAATACGAGATTCGAACCCATAAGCGCTTGATCGATATCGTGCAGGCCACGGCGAAGACGATCGAGGCATTGAATAAACTGAGCCTGCCGGCCGGCGTCGAGATCAAGATCAAGGCGACGTCCAAATAGGATTGGAATTGAGGTTAGAAAACAGATGATGGAAACCTCGCGGGTAAGCCCAGCCATGGGTTGGGACTCCCGCAGGTGAGGCTTCACACAGAGCGATGGAAGATCATGGGCGGCGGGATTCGGTTCCGCTGGAGGGTTGCGATGACGCCTCTGTTCCCACCTTCCGCTTAGTGTGGCGGCCTTGCTCTATGCAAGGCCGTGTGTGTTGAATCTGGAAATGATGTGGATGATCGCAAGCCGTTGCGCGGGATTTTGCGGCGGTGACTACGATCGATAGTTCAAGTGGGTGCCGACAATGGTTAGCTTGCCGATTTACGACAAAACGGGAAAGACGGTCGGCTCGATGGAGATCGACCTCGATGCGATTGCGCCGAAAATCAGCAAACAGCTGCTGCACGACGCGGTGGTGATGTATCGGGCCAACGCGCGACAAGGTTCGCGCGGGACTCGATCGCGCGGGATGGTCGCCGGCTCAACCAAAAAGATGTACCGGCAAAAAGGGACCGGGCGAGCACGAGCCGGCTCCCGGCGTTCGCCGATCCGCCGCGGCGGGGGGCACGCTTTTGCCTTGGCCCGTCGCGATTTTTCGTACCGTTTGCCCAAAACAGCCCTGCGCCTGGCGACGCGAATGGCGGTCGCAGGCAAGTTGAAGGACTCGCAAGTCGTGGTGATCGACGAATGGAAAATGTCCGAGCCCAAGACTCGGGATGTCGCCGCCGTCCTGCAGGCGTTGCCGTTGGCCGGCCAGACCACGGTGATCGCCACCGACGGATACGATCCGGTTCTGTACAAGAGTGCTCGGAATATCGCCGATGTCACTGTGTCCCCTGTCGGCGAACTGAACGCGTGGACGGTGCTCCGGCCGCGGCGGATGCTGTTCACCAAAGCGGCGCTCGAGTCGTTTCGGAGCAGCGCGGTTGCCGATGGGCGAGCGTCCAATCCGGCGAACGCCGCCGCCAATTAAGGGAGATCGGTAAATGAAAAAACCTGCCCCCCAGCCTGCGACCTCGATCGAGCTGCTGCCGCAGCAAGTCATTCTCCGCCCCAAGGTGACGGAGAAGGGAATGTTCCAGTCGCAGGAATACAATCAATACACCTTTGAAGTCAATCCGCTGGCCACCAAGACCCAGATCCGCGACGCCGTGTCCGAACTTTTCAACGTCCAGGTCGCCAGTGTGGCGATTCAGAACCGACAGGGAAAGGCAAGGCGGTATCGCTTCAAGACGGGTCGAACCAAGGCGTGGAAGAAGGCGATCGTCAAGCTCAAGCCGGACAATCGCATCGAGTTCTTTTAACGCGGACTGTTTTATTAGAGTAGGAAACACCTGACGATGGGAATTCGACAGTACAATCCGACATCCCCCGGGCGGCGCGGCGCCTCGGTCAGTGATTTCGCGGACCTGACCTCAGGTGCCAAGCCGCTCAAGAAGTTGTTGCGCCGCAAAAAGAAAAAAGGGGGCCGCAACAATCAGGGTGTGATCACCGCTCGGCATCGCGGCGGCGGCCACAAGCAGCAGTACCGGCAAATCGACTTCCGCCGGGACAAGGATGGGGTCGCGGCCCGAGTCGATTCGATCCAGTACGACCCGAACCGCAACGCCCGGATCGCCCAGCTCAATTACGTGGACGGACAAAAGCGGTACATACTGGCCCCCGAGGGGCTTCAGGTTGGGATGACCTTGGAGAGTGGGCCGGAAGCGCCGCCGACGGTCGGCAATTGCCTCCCGATGAACAACATCCCGCTGGGGATGGAAATCCACAATATTGAATTGCGAGCTGGCCAAGGGGCGGTTCTCTGCCGCGGCGCCGGGACGGTCGCTACCTTGATGGCTCGCGATGCCGGGTGGGCTCAGATCGCGCTGCCCAGCGGCGAAATCCGCCGCGTGCCCGCCGCGTGCCGAGCCTCGATCGGCAAGGTCGGAAACGCCGACCACATGAATATCGAATTGGGCAAGGCGGGACGCAAGCGTTGGATGGGACGCCGCCCCCACGTTCGCGGAACCGCGATGAACCCGATCGATCACCCGCACGGCGGCGGCGAAGGCCGCACCAAGGGAGGTCGCCATCCGGTCAGCCCCACGGGGAAGCCCGCCAAGGGAGGGTTCACCCGCAAGCTCCGCAAGCCGTCCAATTCCGCGATTATCCGCCGACGACGCTCGCGCCGTTACGGCCAATTGCGGATCGGTACTTAGTCGTTTTTTCCTCGAGTCCAAAACATGAGTCGTTCCCAGAAAAAAGGCCCCTTTGTCCAGGACAAGCTGTTTCGCAAGGTCGAACGGCAACTGGCGGCCGGTTCCAAAGAGCCAATCAAGACCTGGTCGCGCAGTTGCACGATCATCCCGGAATTCGTGGGGATGACGTTCATGGTGCACAACGGCAAGCAGCATATGAAGGTGTTCGTAACGGAAGATATGGTGGGGCACAAGTTGGGCGAATTCGCTCCAACCCGTGTGTTCCGGGGACATAGTGGAGCCAAAGCGGCTGCCGCCACGAAGTAGGGCTTGGTCAGCTCCAGGAGAGATCACGTGGAATTCACAGCTTCCCATCGGTTCGCACGGATGAGTCCGCGCAAGATTCGTCCGGTCGCCAATTTGGTTCGCGGCAAATTCGTCGACGAGGCGCTCGATATCCTCCGCTACCAGCCGCAACGCGGTGCGCGGATGATCGAACGCGTGATCAAGTCCGCGGTCGCCAATGCGCAGGATAGCGAACAGAACCCTGGGCGGATTGTCGAGGTGCGGAATCTGTTGCTCTCGGAGATCCGCATCGACGGGGCGCCGATGTACAAGCGGATTCAACCGAGAGCGCGCGGCGTGGCGATGCTGATCAAAAAGCGCATGTCGCACATTTCGGTCAAGGTTCAAGAAATTTAAAGCGGATCGAAAGTGGAATTATGGGTCAAAAAGTCAATCCGATCGGCTTCCGCACAGGCGTGATGGTGGGCTGGAAAAGCCGCTGGTACGCCCCCAAGGAAGAATTCTCGTCTCTGTTGCTGGAAGACAAGAAGGTCCGCGATTTTATCAAATTGAACCCGACCAAGAATTACCGAGCCGCCGGGATCGATCGGATTGAAATCGAACGGACGCGGGATGAAGTCAAGGTCATCCTGTATGTGGCTCGCCCCGGGCTGATCATCGGCAAGAAGGGGCAGGATGTCGAGTTGCTGCAGGAGGAACTGCAGAACCTGATCGGCCGCCGCGTGAATTTGAAAGTGGAAGAAGTCTCTCGCCCCGATCTGCAGGCCCAATTGGTCTCGGAAAAGGTGGCCGAACAGCTGGCCAAACGGGCGAACTTCCGCAAGACCATGAAGCGGGCCATGGAAGAATCGATGGACGCCGGCGCCAAGGGAATCAAAATTCAATTGGCGGGCCGCTTGGGCGGCGCAGAAATGGCGCGACGGGAAAAACAAGCCACCGGCTCGATTCCCTTGAGCACCCTGCGAGCGAAAATCGATTACGGGTTCACCGAGGCGAAGACCCCGCAAGGACATATCGGCGTTCAAGTTTGGATCAATCAAGGCACCTACGACGGAGAGAGCAGCGATGGCGCTGATGCCCAAACGGGTCAAACATCGAAAGGTCCAAAGAGGTCGTATAAAAGGTAATGCGACCCGCGGCAACAAGGTCGTCTTCGGCGACTTTGGGCTGCAATCTTTGGAACCAGCCTGGCTCAAGGCCCAAACCATTGAGGCCGGGCGGATTGCCGCGCAACAATACGTGCGGGGCGAAGGGCGGCTGTACATCCGCGTCTTCCCCCACCGCTCGGTGACGTCGCGCCCCCTGGAAACCCGCATGGGGAAGGGAAAAGGGGAGCCCGAGTTCTGGGTGGCGGTGATCAAACCCGGCACGATTTTGTTCGAGCTGGGCGGGGTGACCGAGCAGCAAGCCAAGATCTGCTTTGCCCGCTTGGCGCACAAGATGCCGTTTAAAGTGCGGATGATTTCACGGCGGCAATTGGGGTAAAGCCCCCCCAACCCGCGGCGCCCCAAGGGTGAATATCCCCGCGGGCTTGTTGACCGAGACGAGGACGCAAGATCGATGAAGACCACTGAATTGCGAGAGATGAGCGATGAACAACTGCAGGCGACTCTGCGCGAGGCGCTGCACACGTTGTTCAAACTGCGCGTGCAGGCCCAGACCGAACGGCTGGATGTTCCGTCCGAGTTGACTCGGAATCGTCGGCTGATCGCTCGCATCAAGACCCTGCAAACGGAGCGGGTCGCGAAAGTAACAGGTTAACCGAGAACCGGTGGATTCCGCCGGCGATGGCACACAGACAGGACAACATCGAGTAAATCACATGCCCAAACGACTACTGACAGGTGTGGTGCGAAGCGACAAGATGACCAAGACTCGGGTCGTGGTCGTGCCCCGCTCCGTACGCCACCCGGTGTTCGGCAAATTGTTGCGACGGCGAACCGTTTGCTACGTCCACGACGAAAACAACGAATCGGCGACCGGCGATATGGTTGAAATCGAGGAATCCCGGCCGCTGTCGAAGACCAAGCGTTGGAACCTGGTTCGCGTGGTCAAGAAATCCGACGAAGTCGATGTGGCCGGGTTGCGGGCAGCGCGTCGCCGGGCCAGTGACGCTGCCGAGTCCAACGAGCCCAGGGAATAGGTGCCTAGTCATGATTCAACAAGAAACGCGGTTGGAAGTCGCCGACAATACCGGCGCGAAAGAGTTGATGTGCATCAAAGTCCTGGGGGGCTCCCGCCGCCGCTTTGCCGGACTGGGGGATGTGATCATCTGCAGTGTGAAAAGCGTGATCCCCGGTAGCGATATCAAAAAGAAAGCGGTGGTCCGCGCGGTGGTGGTCCGCTGCAAACAGCCGACGCGGCGAGCCGACGGAAGCTACATCCGCTTCGACAAGAACGCCGCCGTAATCATCGACAACGAAAACGCTCCGCGGGGGACCCGGATTTTCGGGGCGGTCGCTCGCGAACTGCGCGATCGGAATTTCCTCAAAATTGTCAGCTTGGCCAACGAAGTCATTTAACGCACACCGAACATCATCCCCCGCAACCCACCCGCAGCGCCAGATGGGCGACGGGCAACGAGAGCCGCAGACGGAGTCGAATTCGTGAACGCAAAGAAAGCCAGCAAGAAAAGCGAAGCCGCGGCCCAGGTCCCGGTCGGGAAGCCGCGGATGCAACTGCGGTACGATCAGCAGATCCGCGGTGAGCTCGCCAATAAATTGGGACGCACCAACCCGCATGCGGTCCCGCAGATCGAGAAAATTGTGATCAACATGGGCGTCGGCAAAGCGACCCAGGACAAGAAGTTTCTGGACGATGCCGTCGAAGCCCTGACGTTGATCGCCGGTCAGAAACCGGTCGTCACGCTCGCCCGCAAAGCGATCGCCGGATTCCGCCTGCGGGATGGGGTCCCCATCGGCTGCAAGGTAACGCTGCGGGGGGCCAAGATGTACGAGTTCTTCGATCGGTTGGTCTCGTTCGTCCTCCCGCGCGTCCGCGACTTTCGCGGGGTGAACCCCAACGCCTTCGACGGCCGCGGCAACTACAGCTTGGGTTTGAGCGAGTACCTGGTTTTCCCGGAACTCAACCCCGACAAATTCACCAAGAGCCAGGGAATGAACATCGTGTTCACCACCACCGCGGAGACCGATGACGAAGGTCGGGAATTGCTCAAGCAATTCGGGATGCCGTTCCGCGAAACCAATCAGTCGGCGGGCGCCGCCTGATTTTTTGAAATCCATTCCACGTTAACCCAGGGCTGAACCAGTGGCTCGAAAATCGAAAGTTGCCAAGGCCAACCGGACTCCGAAGTTTTCGGTGCGCCGCGAGCGGCGCTGCAAACTGTGCGGCCGCCCCCGCGCGGTTTACCGCAAGTTCGGCATTTGTCGGATCTGCTTCCGCAAGATGTCGGATCAAGGTCTCATTCCCGGTGTTCGTAAGGCCAGTTGGTAAGGGGATTGTTGCTTATGATGACGGATCCAATCGGCGATATGTTGACTCGCATCCGCAACGCGGTCCGCGTGGAGCGCCCGCACGTCGAGATGCCCGCCTCCCAATTGAAAAAAGGGGTGGCCGATGTCCTCAAACGGGAAGGGTTCATCTGGGATTGGGCCGAGGTCGCCGGCCAACCGAGCGCCCAGTTGCGAATCGAATTGAAATACGGACCCAGCGGGGAACAGGTCATTCGCCAAATCAAACGAGTCAGCAAGCCTGGCTGCCGGATCTATCGGCGCGCCAAGGACTTGCGGCCGATCTTGAACGGCATGGGGATTTCCATCCTCAGTACCAGCAACGGCGTGGTCAGTGATCGTGAGGCACGCCAACGGAAACTCGGTGGCGAGGTGATCTGCCAGGTCTGGTAAGATTTTCGCCCGCCGGACTCGATCGATTCCACACCCGCCGCTTTGCACGCAGGATTCAACCAGAGAAACGCTCATGTCCAGGATAGGTAAATTGCCGATCTCCCTCCCCGCCGGGGCCAAAATCGCGGTCAGTCCGCGGACCGTCAACGTCGAAGGCCCCAAGGGCAAGTTGGCGTTGGACATCCCCCAAGGGATCCAGGTTCAGGTCGACGAGGCCAGCAAGGTCGTCAACGTCCTTCGCAAGTCGGAAGAACGAAGCGCCAAAGCCGCCCACGGGACGATCCGCGCCCTGAT
Organism: Pirellulaceae bacterium; assembly: GCA_041740495.1. Classification (GTDB taxonomy): domain Bacteria; phylum Planctomycetota; class Planctomycetia; order Pirellulales; family Pirellulaceae; genus JANMEB01. The sequence goes on along the minus strand of JBGSLW010000260.1, from coordinate 40,003 downwards.
CCAGAATATGTTCGATGGGGTCACCCAAGGCTACGAAAAACAACTCGAAGTCGTCGGGGTCGGTTATGTCTGCAGCCTGAAAGGGAAAAATCTCAATTTGCGAGTCGGCTACGCCAACGAGATTCAGATCCCGATCCCCCCAGAACTCGAGGTCACCTGTCCCGACCAGACGCATATCACGGTGAAGGGCTGCAGCAAACAATTGGTCGGCCAGTTCGCCGCCGCTGTCCGCTCCGCGCGAAAGCCCGAACCGTACAAAGGAAAAGGGGTCCGCTACGTCGGCGAACATGTCAAAATCAAACCCGGAAAAGCTGCCGGCTAACGGCGCAGCGTTTCCGCTGCCTTGGATCCTAGCTAGTTGAGAACGAGACCATGCGACACCAAAAACTGAGTAATGTGCGGCGCTGGCGACGCACAAATCGCGTCCGCAAACGACTGCGCGGGACCGCCGAACAGCCGCGGCTCAGCGTCTTCCGCAGCAACAAACACCTCTCCTGCCAGCTGATCGACGACTTGTCCGGTAAGACGCTGGCAGCTGCCAGCACCCAGGAAAAGGACGTGCGGTCGGCACTGGCCCACGGGGGGAATTGCTCCGCGGCGAAGGTGATCGGCGGCAAGATCGCCGAACGAGCCTTGGCGACCGGAGTGAAACGAGTTGTCTTTGATCGGGGGCGATACAAATATCATGGCCGCGTCGCCGAGTTGGCTAACGCGGCGCGGGCCGGCGGCTTGGAGTTTTGAAAGCAATCCCTACGGATCGAGCGGAGATCCCGCCGGGGCAAATCCTGGCGAAATCGCAACTCGGCCCGCAGCGACGAACGTAACAGACGTCATTTTTGTTGGGAGTACACGTTACCGTGGCATCCGAATCACAATCATCACTCGTGGAACGAACGGTCAAGATCAAGCGCTGCGCCGCTGTGGTCAAAGGGGGCCGCCGCTTTAGCTTCGCCGCCATGGTGGTGGTCGGCGACGGCCACGGCCGGGTCGGCTGGGGCTATGGCAAGGCCAACGAAGTCCCCCCCAGCGTGGAAAAAGCCAACAAACAGGCAGCTCGAACCATGGTCCGCGTCCCGGTGGTCAACGAGACCATCCCACACAGAGTCGAAGGGCGGTGCGGCGCCGCTCGCGTCCTGTTGATGCCCGCTGGACCAGGGACGGGCGTCATCGCCGGCGCAGCCACCCGCGCCGTCTGCGAAGCCGCCGGAATCAAGAACATCCTCACCAAGAGCTTTGGCACCAACAACGCAGTGACCTTGGTCAAAGCCACGATCGATGCCCTCACCAAATTGACCACCATCGAAGATGTCCAACGCTTGCGAGGAGTTGAACTCTCATGAACCTCCATGATGTCCACCAAGGGGTAAGCAAATACCGCAGAACGAAACGCTTGGGACGCGGAATCGGCAGCGGACAGGGCAAGACCTCCGGCCGCGGCCACAAGGGACAATTCTCCGTGAGCGGATCGTCGCACAAGCCGGCCTTTCAAGGGGGGCAGATGCCTCTGGTGCGCAAGATCCCCAAACGCGGTTTCACTAACGAATTCGCCCGCTCTGTCGCCACGATCAACGTGGCCGATCTGGAAACCCACTTCCAAGCAGGCGAAGAAGTGTCCCCCGTTTCGCTCAAAGCCAAATCGTTGATCCGCTGGCGGTACGACGAACTGAAAATCCTGGGCAACGGCGACCTCAGCAAGCCGCTGAAGGTCGTGGCGCACAAACTCAGCCAATCCGCCAAAGAAAAGATCGAAAAGGCGGGCGGAAGCATCGAAATTCTTTCCGGACCCAAGCCGGTCGTGCGCAATAAGAGCAAAAAAGCGGCGAAGTCACGCTAACGTCAAGAGTCACGCTAACGTCAAGAGTCACGGTAGGTTTGGAAGTCACGGTAACCGACCTTCCGCGTCGGAGTTTGCGACCAGGAATTCACTCTTAGGAATATCGGCAGCGCAGGCCAAGGCAGGAGGAGCTGAATTATGTTAGAAAAACTCCGCATTATCTTCACGATTCCGGAGCTGCGCCGCAAAGTCTTTTTGACGCTGTTCCTCTTGGCGATATTCCGGGTCGGCGCCCAGATCCCACTCCCGATCATCGATCAGGCCAAGCTGGGGATTCTTTCCGACGCCTCGGGGGCCCTGGGTGAATTCTTCAAGCGGGTCTCGATCTTCAGCGCCAGCCAGATTAACCAGGCCACCATCTTCGGCTTGGGAATCATGCCGTACATCTCCGCCAGCATCATCCTTCAACTTCTGAGCACGGTGTACAAACCGCTGGAGGAGTTGCGGAAAGAAGGGGAAGCCGGCCGCAAGAAAATCAATAAGTACACCCGCTACCTCACGCTGGTCCTCTGTCTGATCCAAAGCGCCGCATATTTGTGGTTTGTGATCATGCCCCAAGGTGTGACCGCGCGGCCGTTCAACAACGAAGCAGGTAACTTGACCATCTATTGGCAGTTTGCCTCGATCTTGATCATGACCTGCGGGTCGATGTTCTTGATGTGGCTGGGGGAACAGATCGATGAATTTGGGATCGGCAACGGAATCAGCTTGTTGATCATGGCCGGGATCGTGGCCGACTTGCCCGCCGCATTTTGGGGAAATATCGGCAGCTTCAAGCCGGAGTTGACGGGGTTCACCCGCGGGACCATCGGGATCGAAACGGTCCTGGCGCTGATCGCTCTCTTTGTAGCCATTGTGGTGGGCGTGGTGTTCATTACGCTCGCCCAACGCCGGATCCCCACGCAGAGCGCCAAGCATGTTCGCGGCAACCGCGTCTACGGGGGAACCCGCCAGTACATGCCGCTACGGATCAATCAGGCCGGCGTCATGCCGATTATCTTCGCCAGCAGTTTGTTGATGATCCCGCCGCTATTGTTCTCGACGTTCGCCAACGTGTTCCCCGCGGGGGGCGGGATCCAGAATTTTCTCAGGAATTTCAGCGATTCATTCGGCCGTCAGACATCGGTCTTGTACAACCTGTGCTACATCGTCCTGATTTATTTCTTCTGCTACTTTTGGACCGCCATCACCTTCAATCCCAAAGAGATTTCGGAAAATCTCAAGGACAGCGGGACGTTTATTCCAGGCTATCGCCCCGGACGGCGCACCGCCGATTATCTGGAACGCGTGATCGAACGGATCACCTATGTCGGCGCCGGTTTCTTGGCGTTAGTCGCCATCCTGCCGACCGTCGTCTCCCACCTGTTGGGCATCGATTCCACCATCTCCCGCTTTTACGGCGGGACGGGACTGCTGATCGCGGTCAGCGTGGCTTTCGATCTGGTCCAGAAGATCGATAGCCACCTGGTGATGCGCAACTACAAAGGGATGCTGGAATAGGTCGGCGACCGGTTATTCGCATCGTATTGCCTGGGGAACCCGCGGGTTTCCCCCGCGACATTTTCGCACGCAATTTCGCCCGCAGCGGATGTTCCCTCGGTCCATCGCTTGGCTTAAAATCCAACCTGTCGATCGCAGGATCCACGGTGTGACGAGGAAGTGATGCGGATTGTCTTCATAGGCCCTCCCGGCGCCGGAAAAGGTACGCAGGCGGCGAAGCTCGCCATGCGCCTGGGGATTCCACATCTCTCCACCGGCGAAATCCTCCGCGACGCCGTCGGTTCCGGTTCCGAATTGGGGCGACTCGTCGGTCCCATCATGGCCGAAGGGAAACTCGTCAGCGACGACTTGATCGTGGGGGTGGTTCGAGATCGAGTCCAGCAGCGGGATTGCCGCGCGGGGTTTTTGCTCGATGGCTTTCCGCGGACCGTCGCTCAGGCCGAGGCCTTCGATCATTGGTTGGCCGACGAAGGAAAACGTGTCACCGTGGTCCTGGAAATGTTCGTGCCCCGCGACGAACTCATTCGCCGCCTGCACGATCGCTACGGCAAGATCGCCAATCCCCGGCCGGATGATCACCCGGAAGCCATCCCCCGCCGGATTCAAACCTACTTGGACGAAACGCGTCCGGTAGTCAACTATTACGATTCCCAAGGACTGCTGCGTCGGATCGACGGCGTCGGCGCAGTATCCGAAGTGTTCGAGCGAATTCTTCAAGCCATCGATTCGGCAGTTCTCACCCCTCCCCGTTCGTAGCGCTCCCCGTTCGCAGCGCTGCGGCTCCTGTTCGAATCCCAACGCTGAGCCATCCGCCGCAGGCATGCGTGGAGTTAGGCCGTAGGCTGTAGACTGTAGACTGATCCGCGATCCGTTGTTTCTCAATTGGGATTCCTTGCACCATGAACGCTCAGGTCGATGGTCAACCGCCGGCAGCCGAAACACTTCGGATCGTGAAGCGAATCTGGATCCCCGTTCTGTTGCTACTGCTGATGATCGTCGCCAGGTTCGTCCCCGATCTGGTGCAAGACGGCCCGGCGATGATTTGGGCTGTTGCGGCGTTTGGTCCGTTTCTATTGGGATTGGCGATCGGTTTGTGGTGGCTATTTGCGAGTGGCGTTTCGTGGACGGAACGCCTCTCCGCGCTGGCGGGACTGACCGCAGTTTTCGTCCTGGTGATCGCGTTGCTGGACGCCACCATGCGCGATGCGCCGGTCGTTGTGATGACCCTACCCCTCGGCCTTGCAGGGTTTGCGATCGGTGCGATGTTGGCACGTCGGCGCCCGGCGCGCGCCCGCGTGGGGCTCATGCTGGTGCTCACGTTTCTGGCGGCAGGTATCACGGCACTTCTCAAGACCGATGGCGTGTGGGGCAATTTCGCGTTTGGACTGGACTGGCGGTGGAAGGCTACCCCCGAAGATCAGTTTCTCGCCAGCCAACGGTCAGACGCGGGCAACCGCCACGTCCCTGCGGAATCCAGCGATGCGTTTCGCCGTCCCGAATGGCCAGGGTTCCGGGGTCCTCGACGCGATGGGGCGGAGCATGGCATTTTGTTGGAAAGCGACTGGACAGCGCATCCGCCCGTCGAGCGTTGGAGAATCAAGGTAGGTCCTAGTTGGTCGTCGTTTGCCGTGGCAGGCGCCTATCTGGTCACGCAGGAACAGCGCGGGGACAACGAGGCGACCGTGTGTTACGACGCACGCAGCGGTCAGCAAGTATGGGCCCACGCGCTCCCCTCGCGGTTCTTCGAGGCCCTCGGGGGACTCGGGCCGCGCGCGACACCTACGATTGCCGGCGGCTCCATCTACTCGTTGGGCGCCGAGGGGTGGTTGCAAAAATTGAATGCGGCAAATGGCGAGCCTTCCTGGACGGTTGATTTGCGAATCGCGGCGGGTCGCCAACCACCCATGTGGGGCTTTTCTTCGTCGCCGTTGGTGACCCGGGGCGTTGTCGTTGTGCATGCGGGCGGCAGCGGCGACAAGGGAATCCTTGCCTTCGACGATGCGACTGGCGAACTGAAATGGTCCGCCGCTGCCAGTGAGATGTCGTACGGCTCGTTGCAAACGGTCACTCTGTTGGGGAGGGAACTCGTCGGCTTACTCACGGACGCGGGGGCTCAATTTCACGATCCCTCGACGGGCAAATTAGAGTTGAACTACGAATGGCGGCACACAGGCTACCGGGCGCTGCAGCCGGGAATCGTGAGTGAGTCGCAGGTCTTGATTCCAACCGGGTTGGGATCGGGCACGCGGCTCATCGAGGTCCGGGACTCGGAGGGAACGCTCGTCGGCCGCGAAAAATGGACTTCGCGCCATCTCAAACCAGACTTCAACGATCTCGTGATTCACGATGGCCTGGCGTTTGGCTTCGACAACGCGGTCTTCTGCTGTATCGACTTGGTCGATGGAAGTTCGAAATGGAAGGCGGGACGATACGGCAAAGGGCAGGTGTTGCTGCTCGCAGACTCCGATCTGCTGCTGGTCATTTCGGAAACGGGCGAGTTGGTGTTGCTTGCCGCCACCGGCGAGGGGCATCGCGAGTTGGCCAAGCTGAAGGCGCTCCCGGGCAAGACGTGGAATCATCCGGTGGTCGTCGGCAACCTCTTGTTCGTCCGCAACGCGGCCGAAGCCGTCTGCTATGAATTGCCCACGCGTTAACCAGTTCCAAGTCGCTCGCAGGTCCGCCAGGCCATTCCAAGCCGCTGTTAGCAAAGTAGCGCCATTTCGACGTTGAGACCCGGACCAAAACCCAATAAGACGCAGGGAAGTTCCGCGTTCCGCGCGCGCAGTTCCTCCAGAATAAAAAGCACCGTGGGTGACGACATGTTGCCAAAGCGTTGCAAGATTTGGAGAGACGGCTGCAGTTCTTCGGCCGTCAGTTGAGCGGCGTCAGCAACCGCGGACAGAATCCTCGGCCCTCCAGGGTGGATCGCCCAACTTCGAATCGCCTGCCGAGTCAAACCGTGGCGCCCTAGAAACTGCTCGAGCACAGCGGGCAATTCACGCTTGATCAATTCCGGCAATTCCGGCGCCAGCGACATTTCAAAGCCGTGATCGCCGATGCGCCACGTCATCACCTCGGCCGTTTCAGGGACGACCAGCGAGTAACTATCGACCAAACTTCCAGGAAACAGCCGGGCCTCAGTTGGCGGTCGGCGGTCGGCGCAGCCAATCAGGGCCGCGGCGCCATCGGCGAACAACGAATTCGCTACGATTTTCTGGGGATCCCAGCCGTATTGATGATGCAGCGAGCAAAGTTCGACGGCACAAACCATGACCCGGGCTGCCGGATCGGATTGTACAAACGCGTGTGCGACGCGGAGACCATTCAATGCCCCATGACATCCCATGAATCCGACGTGCACGCGGGCGATCGAAGGAGACAATCCGAGCTGCTGTTGCAGGTGGCAATCGATCCCCGGGGCATAGAAGCCACTGCATGAAACGGTCACCAAATGCGTCAGTGCGCCGGGATCGAGGTCTGCAGCCTGTAACGCCGCCGCTGCCGCCTGCCGTGCAATCCGAGGGGCTTCGAGTTCGTAACGGTTCATCCGGTCGGCGGTGCTGGGCCCGCGATCTTCTCCACTAGTCGCCGCCCGATAAAAACGCTCCGCCGTGGCTTCCGTGTCGGACGACGACTCCAGCAATACGCTATATCGGGATTGAACCCTTGCTCGCCGATACAATCCCTGGATCAATGTGGGAAGTTTGCTGCCCCCGCTGGATTTGGGGTCGATCACCGTGGCCGCGAAGGTGGCAGCGCCTTGCTGGGAAATCGAATGCTGCGGCAACGCAGTCCCGATCCCCACGATTCTAAAATTGGTCATGGACAAGGCTCCAGCGCGGATGGCAGACGATTGATGCGAACGATGAGATTGCGTGACACGCTGGGAAAAACGCGACAGAACGAGATCAGCGGGGGCAGCAGCCAGGTGTGGTGCATGGCCGCCGTCAGCAGGCGACAGGTGCGCTGTTCGCGCCGGACGACCGCATCCAACACATTTTCCCAGCGTCGTATCAGTGTTTCGGACCAACCCTCGCGGACGCCAGAGACGACGAGCGGTAAACTGGCAGCCGCGGCTGCCAGCGCCCAGGCCATCCCTTCGCCGCTAAACGGTTCGACGTAACCCGTCGAATCCCCCAGCAGCAGCAGGCGGTGACTGGCCACGCGGGCCGAAGTTCGCGTCAACTTGACCGTGCCCTTCAGGGAGGATTCCGGTAGCCCTTGCGGGACGGGAAGGCCAGCGGCTCGAAATAGAGTGACCAGCGTTTCAGTCGGTGATTTGGTGCGACGGAGTTGGTTGGGATCGATCGCCGCCGCCAGGTTCAAACGCTGATTCTCAATCTCAACTAAACCGGCGTACCCAAATGGGGCGATCGCCATCAGGATCTCACCAGGCCGCAGCCAGTCGTCCGCGCGGCTGCGCGGAAATACGGCCCCCATGCCGATCCGGGAACCCGCGCGAGCCTGGTCGTGGAATCCCGCCAGGCGTTGCAAGCTGGGATGGGCAAGTCCATCGCAGGCCAAGACGACGCGCGCCAGCGTGCGAATGGACGCACGGGTTGGCTGCAGCGGGCTCGAGTCTTGAGTCGCCGCCCGCTCTGTGCGCTCCACCGCAGAAGGTCTCAATAAAATACACCGATCCTCTGGCAGGCTTCGGTCCGATTTCGCTTGTTGCCGAGTTGGAACAGCGGGGTTCGCGCCGCGATCCACTTCCCAGGGATACGGCGTCACCGTCGCCGTGACGTTGTCGCGAAACTGACAACCCGCTGCTACGGCCTCGCGCACAAGGCTCGCGTCCAACGCCTCCCGCGAAACAGCCCAACCTTCCGGTAGCGGCAGATCGAGTCGGTGGGTTGAATAGCGAATCGCCAACCGAGATGTCCGGCACGGACCGAGCTCGTTCAGGCGGGGCTCGAGCCCCGCGCGGCGCAGAAGCTGCAGGGCGCGGCCGTTGAGGCAGCAGCCGCAGACTTTCGAACGTGGAAATCGCTGGCGATCGAGCAACAGTGTTTCGAGCCCTGCGCGCGCACAAAGGATCGCAGCCAGTGACCCCGCTACGCCGGCGCCAATGATCACCACGTCGAAACGTCGGCCGTCGAGGCGGTTAATCGAGTCCACCATCGCCCTTCCCCCCGGGACGGGCCAGCAACAAAAAACGCTGAGGCCATCGGTAGTGAATTCGCACGTTTGCCAAGCCAGCCCGGACGGCCAATTCCTCCGCCTCCCGCGCGGTGTAGGCGCCCTCGACCGATCTGGGGCCGTCCACGTGCACGACGCGGCTGCGGGAAAGTAAACGGCAACCGAACCAAGCCAGCCAGTACCCCACGTGGGAACGTCGCAGATCGTGGACCAACACGAGTTTTTCTGCAGCAGCGTTCATACGGCGAAGCAGCGATACGGCATCCAACGGCGAGAGGTGATGCAAGAACAAACTGCACATGACGACGTCATACCGGGACTCCGGCCAGGGTGCTTGCAGTACATTGCCTTGATGGAATGAAACGTTGGTAAATTTTGCGCTCGCGGTTTGCTCGATCGCATAGTCAATCGCCGTTGGACTGATATCGCAGCCGGTGATTTGCACGGGTCGGTGAGCCCGCTTGGCTAATTCGGCGAGCTGAATCGCCGTGTCGCCGCCCCCCGAACCAAGATCGAGAATTCGCAACGGCCGTATCGTGCCTTCCGTCGTTACTTCCGTCGCAATGGCTTGCCACAAGGTTGACGCTGACCGACTCCAATCATTGATCCGTCGCAATCCCGCCAAAGCTTGGCGGTGCGCAACGGGATCCAGCTCCGGATCATCCATGAGCTCCGGTTGTTGATGGCGAGCGTAGGTGTTCAGCGGTCGGAAAATGGTTATTGCAATTTCTATTGGGTCAGGCCTGTTTCTCGGCAATGAAGAAGCCGTACTCCATTGCGCCCGAGCGATACGCGGTCAGAATTGCTTGAAAATGGTCTAGAAACAAAACGTGATTCTTCCCCAGCAAACGTGCAAGGTATTTGACGCCGGAGCGATGGACACGCTGCAGGCAGATTTCCCAAGTCCGCTCGACTTGACGTGTCCAAATTCCCTGCGACCGGATTTCGAAACCCGCGTCCCGCAGCCATTGAACATAATCTGCAGCACTGCCCAACGAGGGACAGAACATCCCTTGGCAGACGCTCTGCGCTTGGTTGACCTGGGAAGCGCTGAGCGGTGAATCACCCGCCAGCCACGCACACAAGGCGAATCGACCACGCGGCCGCAACCAACCGGCGGCGTTGCGAAAAAAGGCGGGTTTGTCGAATAAATGCTCCGTGCACTCGATGCTCCAAACCAAATCGCCGGACGCGGCGGGCAATTCGACGGTTTCCGCATCGGCACAACGAAAGGTAGGGCGAGGTCGAATACGCCGCAAGGCCGCGGAACAACTGGCCCACCGTGTTTGAATCGGGCTGAGCGTGATTCCAGTGACATGGCATCCCAGGTGCCGCGACAACCAAACACTCGACCCACCCATTCCACAACCGATATCATAAACTCGGCTTCCTGGTTCAATCTCCGCCATTCTGGCCAAGCGTTCGGTCAGTTGAACTTGGGCTCGCGCCGGGGATTCCGATCCCTCCCAGTACCCGTGATGGATGTGGGGGCCCCAAAACAGCCGATAAAACAGTGTGGTGAAATCGTAGTGGTTTCGAATGACTTTCTTTTGAACCGACGGAATTTCGATCATGTTTTCCGCACTATGGGCAACTCACTTGAGGTGCCCCCGCTTTCTGTACCTGGTGTGATGAGAGAACGATTCCGCGTCACGGTTCTCCCAGGGGCTCCGTGGCCCAATATAAAGCATCTCCGCGCCCATGTGCTCACTGTAGCGGCGGATTGCTTTGGCGATGGACTCCGGGCCGTTGTCGCTCCGGTTGGAAGCGACGGGAAAGCGAGGGGGACGGGAGGGAAGCAAAAGCGACGGGAGAGAGCGACGGGAAGGGTTACCGGAAACGGAGTACGGCGGAGAGAAAAGGGAAAAGCGACGGGAATGGCTGCCGGGAAGCGAAGATTACTGGAAGGGTTGCCGGATTATTTGGGGCTGGTGACTTGGTCGGATCGTCTGAGGGTGGTTGCACAACCAAGAATCTGCCGCAGTGACCAGCCGATGCGGCGGAACTTTACCAAACTACATTCAAGGAATACGGGAAGTAATTAACGCCTCGCGCTTCGTTAACGCCCCGACCTCCACCGTTCGAAGATTTCTCCGCTTAACGAAGTTGGGCCGTGGGGTGGCGCACCGCGAAATGGGAGACGCATTGGGTGGCGCGCGGGCAGTCGCTTGCTCGATTGCGCTGCCACGCTGATCATTCGCTAGGCTGATTGGGCGATCGAAAAATCTCGATCTGGGATTCCCTGACGTTCGGTTTTTCGGAAATAGCGGTCTCGTTCACTCAAGCCCAAGATCGATTGCAGAAAGGCCTCCGAGTCGATCCCCAAACGAGCCAAGATCGGCGGGGCGTCTTCCGGAATCGCGCCCCGTTTGTCCGGTCGAACCTGGCGTCCCGCCCAGTCGACGATCTGCAGATATTTGACCAGCGATATCGGCAGAAACCCTCGGCAACTGGGGCGCCGGCCGCTACGGTCAATGTCCAGGCCTACTTGCCGCGGGTCCAGTTCGATCGGTGCGAGCCAGCCAATTGTGGGCTGATTCGCTCGTTCCCACGCGAAAGTCGCCCATTCCGAGGTCGCCCGGTCCAAAGTCGACACCTTGCAGGGACTTGGGGCGTTGTCGCATGGATCCGGAGGAGTTTCCGCACGCGGTGTCTCCGCGGTGTGTGTCCCCGCGGAGATTGCCTGCACAACGTCCGGAACAGGATTGTCGGGGAACTCCCCTGTGGCCAGCTGACTCCGCAGTTCCCCAATGCGGTCAAACGCTCCGGTGTAGTCCGATTCTTCCAGCGATTGAGCCAACATCGCTCGGATCGGGTTGAGATCGACGTAAGCCATGCAGGCCAGGAGCGAGGCCTCATCGTGGAGCAACTCAGCCCGAAACGTCCCCTCCCAGAATGCACCGGTGACTTCGTCCTCTCGATTGGCTCGGGCGGCCAGGTTGCGGTCGAAATACGCCATCAGGCTGCTCAAATCGGACAGCTTTCGCCGCAGCCGCTGGACCTCATCCGGATTGCCGACAATCCGGTCGATCTGGGCTGCGGCCGATTTGCGGAGAGTTCCGTCTCGTCGAAACCAGTTCTTCCCCTGCAACCGCAGGTTGCGGATTGCGACTTCCTCATCGGTCCAACTGGCGACGATATCTGGTCGGCTGCGGACCACCAAGTGGAAGTGGTTGCTCATCACCGCGTAGGTGGCGATGTCAAAGGCGAATATGCCGGTGAGGAACTCGAGCCGCTGCCAGACCCACTCCTTGCGGTGGGAGTAGTCGCGATCGGAGACCGAGTCGGCGCCGCACAGAAATGCGCGGCGGACGCAGCGGTTGTAGACATGGAGCACTTGGACCAAGCACGGATCGACAATGTAACTGCGAGGATTTGCCACAAGACACCTCCCAACCTGGATCGAACCACAAAATTCACTAAATCAGGATGGCTATTCTGGCGCCGGTCCCGGACACGTTTGGTCCCTGGAAATCCGGCAGCCCAAAAATTTCGGCGCTTTTTTTTCCTGTAACCCTTCCCGTACTTTCCCGTACTCTTCGAAGAGTTCCATGAAGGGGTGACGATCTTCCTCCGTTGCCTCCTGTTCAAGAAAAAGAGATTGGAACAGGAGCAAACGGAGGAAACAGAGAGAGATAGAAAGTCAGAAGATGATCTGCGGTTTCCATTCTTTTCACGACCAGAAGTAAGGAAACAAATGTACACTAATGTGCGGGCTTCGAGTAATCTGCGCGAATCTGGCCGATCTGCGGTTGGTCCAGCTCGGCTGCCGGTTGAGCGGACGCGTTGCTGCACGGACGCACCATTGGTTTCAGCCTCGGGAAGCCGCTCTGAAGTAGAATGTCGGCAGCTCGGCCGAAAAGAGTGAAGGGTGGGTCGCGTCTGTAGGTTGAACGTGACCGCTCCGCGGGGATGAACCCCGAGGCATCTGAAGTCGGAGGGAAGGAGACGGGGAATACGGGAGACGGGGAATACGGGAAGGGTTACCGGAGTATTGGTCGCGTCAATTGTTGACCACCCGACGTTCTAACAGTCCGGCAACCCTTCCCCTCTTCCTGCGTCCTCTTCATCCGCTCTTCCCGTAACCCTTCACGCTCCGTATCACGCTCCGTATGATGCTCCACTCCCGTTTCCGGGGTGCCCCGGGAACGATGCTCCAATCTTGAAAACCTCGAAGAGTTCCATGAAGGGGTGACGATCTTCCTCCGTTTCCCTCGTTGCCTCCTGTTCAAGAAAAGAAGATTGGAACAGGAGCAAACGGAGGAAACAGAGAAAGAAGGAAAGTCAGAAGGTGGTCTGCGGTCTTCTGGCTTCTCACGACCAGCAGTAAGTATACACATGTACACTAAAAGGCGGGGTTTGAGTAATCTGCGCGAATCTGGCCGATCTGCGGTTGGTACGGGTCGGCTGCCGGTCGAGCGGACGCGTTGCTGCACCGACGCACCACTCGTTTCGGCCTCGGAATGCCGCTCTGAAGTAGAATGTCGGCAGCTCGGCCGAAGGAGAGTGAAGGGTGGGTCGTTCGTAGGCTAAACGTGATTGCTCCTCGGGGATGAACCCCGAGGCATCCAAGATTGCTCGCGGCATCGCCGGCGGACCGGGCAAATGTTGTTCGCTTGCCAGGGAATCCCGGACGTGGCTCGATTTCCAGGTGGAACGGCCCGCTTTTCGAAACTTGCCATTTTGTTGTCCAATGCCGAATCAACTGAAAGACGAATAAGATCCCGGGCTCGTGAACGTTTACGGATTGTGCTGGCCAACGTGATAGGTCTGTGCGCAGGCGTTCAGGCGGCATTCGGAGATTGTGTCGTGGCGAAGGCGGCATGGGGCGCGGGGTCCGACTCGGAAACTCGAGAGGACGACATTGGGGCGAGAGAAGCCGCTGCCGAAGCGGGTGGACGAATGCATTCGACGAACAGCGAATCGGGTTTGCGGACGACGCCGTCGCAGGTATCCAAACGGTAGTGGCGGAATTCGGGGATGCGGCTCGATTCCGGTCCGCAGATCTTGAACTGGATGAACCCGAGTTTGCGGCAGGTCTGGGCGAGCGAAAACCGGTCGTACATCCAGCGGTGGACTTCGCCAGAGTCGCGAAAGATGCCGGTTCGAAAGGCCTTTTCGGCAGACCGTCCCAGCAGGAGGCGCACGACCGTGCGAGCGACTTCGGTTCGCAGGGAGCGCCACCAGCCGCCGTGCACCGACTTGAGGGGTTGGCCTTGCGGATTGGGCGTCGACTGCGGATTGGGCAGCAGCCGGGCGAATTCGCTACCGAGTCGAGTGCGGACGAAATCCGAGTTGATGATTTTCGGGTCGGTCATATAGCGACCCATTCGTCCCCCGGACTGCTCGCGGACCATCTGGTCGAGCAGTTCCAGTTTCATCCAACAATAATCGGCGACGGTCGCCGCGTGATGCTCGTTAACGCGCCTCAGTTTCTCCAAATACAGCGAGGCGATCGTCTCCAGATCGGGAACGACGATGCGCAACACACCGCCCGGCCGGAGGACACGCAAACATTCGTAAAGAAATCGTTCGCCGTCTTCGGCCGTCAGATGCTCCAAGACGTGCGAATGGTAGACCGCATCGAAGTAGGCCGATTCGAACGGCAGCCCGCGGCGAATATCGTGCAGAATCACGCTGGGATCGGCACTGGCAATCTCCAGGTTGCACCAGTCCGGGTGATAGTGGTCCCCGCATCCGATGTTCAACAAACGTGAGCTGGGACGATAACTGGACTTCATAAGGACCTTCGCGCCGCAACGTACCCTGTTCAAGCTGCTGCCAATCGACGGTGGATTCCCATCCGGCCGGTGTAATCGATCCGGTGCAGGTACATCCCGATCTGTTCTTGCGAGAAGTATTCATCCACCGCGCGCCGGCAGCCACGCCAATGGCCGTAGTCGTCAACGATCAAGACGCCGCGGTCTTCCAGCCGAGGGAACAACACCTGCATTTCCAGAAGCGTGGATTCGTACCAATCGGTATCAAGCCGCAAGAGCGCGATCGAGTTGGGCAGCGGTCCGCTGGGCAAAGTGGCCTCGACCGGGCCGGGGACGAACCGCAGTCGTTCCTGGGGATAGTCGCTGGTCGCCAGAGTCCGGCGAACGTCCTCGAGCGCCGAATAACACCAGATCGAGTCGGGGTCTTCGCGCGACTGGCTGGCCAATAACCCATCGGCCGCGTTGCCTCGAAAGTCGACATCGCTGGCGGTCGGCGGGGACATCCCTTCAAAGGTGTCGTACATCCAGATCGTGCGTTGGCAGTCCCCCAGCTCGCGGAGGGTCCTGAGCATTGCCAGAACGCTGCCTCCCCGCCACACGCCGCATTCGACGAAGTCGCCAGGAATTTGTTGCTCGACGACATACCGCACGGCTCGGATCAAGGCCAGAATCCGCTCCGGAGACGTCATGGTGTACATGCGTACACTACGAATCGTTGCCAGCTCGTCGGACGTTGCATCCGGCAATTGGGTTCGCAGTCCAGGCGGGGGCATCGCGGCCGCCCGCGACTTCCGGCGAAACAGACTCCAACTCATTCCCCTGCCTCCTTGCCATGGCGCTCGAGCGTTCACTGGAGTGGACCACGTTTGGCTCACTTTCTCGGGGGTCCGACCCGTTTTTCGGAGTGCACTGTTGCTTTGTGTTTGGCAAACCGGCCGAAAAACGCGTCAGACCTCTGGCTCGCGAACGGTTACGGACGGCGCTGGCAGGGGACAGGCCTGGACCTAGAGGCCCGCCGCCGCAGCGCGCTCGACTTGAGGATTTAGCAGATTCGTTTGGGAACGTAAAGAGCGACGTCAAACGGTCTTGAGCCGGGGGGGCGGTCTGCAGTAGGCTGCCGCGGCGGTGGGTTGGAAGCGGAGTTGTTTGCTAGCAGGGTGGGTGGTGGAGGAGCCCTCCCCGGCTGCGTCGTGCAGCCGACCCTCCCGCGGGCACAGGCGCGTCGTTAACAGCCGCGGGAGGGTGA
This sequence comes from Pirellulaceae bacterium, assembly GCA_041740495.1. Lineage (GTDB taxonomy): Bacteria > Planctomycetota > Planctomycetia > Pirellulales > Pirellulaceae > JANMEB01. The sequence goes on along the minus strand of JBGSLW010000260.1, from coordinate 24,564 downwards.
AAAGATTTGGAGCAACGGTAGTGTTCCCGCGGGTACAAGGCGCGTCGTTAATAGCCGCGGGAAGGTGAAATTGAATTTGAAACCATGAAGCGTTATGTCGCTGGCGACTCCAATTTTGTTTTGCGTGTTCAATCGCCCGGAGCTCACGGCCCGAGTGTTTGAGACGATTCGCGCGCAGCGGCCGCGGAGGCTGCTGGTGGTGCAGGATGGACCTCGAGCGGATCGGCCCGCCGATCGACATTTGGTCGAAGAAGTTCGGCGGATCGCCACAGCTGTCGATTGGCCCTGCGAACTGGAAACTTGCATTGCGGAGACCAATCTCGGTTGCAAGCAGCGGATGGCATCGGGCATTTCGTGGGGGTTCGACCATTGTGAGCGAATGATCATCCTGGAGGACGACTGCCTCCCGGCGCCGGATTTCTTTCCGTTCTGCGAGCGGATGTTGACTCGCTACGCCGACGATCCGCGCGTCTTGATGATCAGCGGCGACAATTTCCAAAGGCCGGGCGGCGTTGCGAATCCTTATTACTTCTCCAAATACGCCCACATTTGGGGCTGGGCATCGTGGCGTCGCGCCTGGGACCGGTATGACTTGGAGATGCCTGGCTGGCCGGAATTCCGCGAGAGCGGGCGATTTCGCGAGATCTGTCCTGATCCGGAGGAGAGGGCGTACTGGCGGAGGCAATTGGATGCGCAGGCCGTGGGCGCGATCGACAGCTGGGATTATCCCTGGATGTTCGCCGGCTGGCGGCATCGTGCTTGGACAGTGTTGCCTGGTGAGAATCTTGTGAGCAACTTGGGGTTTGGTGCGGGGGCGACGCACACGACATCGGCCGAGTCGCCGTTGGCTTGTTTGCCGGTCGGGCGGATGGATTCCAGAGAGTGGGATTCCAGCCGGAGCAATGAATGGATCGAACCATTGGCGTCTGCGGATGCGTGGACCTGGCAGCATGTGTTTCGAGTCCCTCCGAGCCATCCGCCGGAGACGCGCTCAACGCGTTGGGGCCGGTGGTTGCGGGGGGTGACTGGGCGGGCGGTTGGTTCGAGTTGACTATTTTTGCCAGCGCGAGGTGCGAGCCGTGCCACTGCAGATTGTCGTTGTCTCACCCTTAGCCACGGTGGCGCCGCATTTCGAGACCGAGCTCGAGATCATGCAGCGGCACTTGGACGAGGGGGACGCTGTCGAGATGCTCGCTTGCCACGGCGGGCTCCCCTGTTGCGACTTCAATTCCGGCCCTAGCGCGGCGGCGTGCGGTTCGTGCGTCGGTCGGCGGCGAGCCGGACTCAAGTTATTGTCCGGGCGGGTGCGGACCCGTGAGCTGACGGGTCGCATCGAAATGGAGCAACTGGCGGCGGCAACGACGTTTCGAGTTATCGAGGACCTGAAGCGGTTTCGGCTGGACGAATTCGATATCGGCTACGCAGTGGCTTCGTCGCTGATATCCCTGACGCGTGACCCGAGTCCGGCGCTCGACGCCCACTGCGATCTGGTGGAACGGTTGATGCGAGCGGCCTGGGCGACTTACCAGCAGGTGCTGGAATCCCTCCGGCGGCGACGGCCCGATCGCGTGTACGTCTTCAATGGGCGTTTTGCGTCGGTCCGCGCGGTACTGCGCGCTTGCCAGGCTGCCGGCGTCGATTGTTGGATCCACGAACGCGGTTGCGATCCGGGGCATTATCAGATTTTTCGCAATCGCTTGCCGCACGACATCGAGTATCTCCAGGAGCGTATGCGAGAGGCTTGGGAACGTTCGCCGCATGAACCCGAGGAGCGAGCTCGGATCGCCGGGACGTGGTTCCAGGATCGGGTGGCTCGAACCGAACGAGCGTGGCATTCGTTTGTGAAAGAACAGACTCGCGGGGCTCTCCCTGCCGGCTGGGATACGAAGCGTCGGAATGTCGTGCTGTTCACGTCGTCGGAGGACGAGTTTGCTGCGATCGGCGACAGCTGGCGGGCGCCATTTTATGCCAGCCAGGTGGACGGGATCGAAAACATCGTGCGCGATTTCCCGGCGGGGAATCCTGCCCTGCGAATGTACATCCGCGTCCATCCGAATTTGAAGGGACAGACCAACGCCGACCTGCGAAGACTACGGGAGATTCGACATCCGCAAGTCGAGTTGATTCCGGCCGACGACCCCGTCGACAGTTATCAGTTGATGCGCGAGGCGGAGAAGGTCGTCACGTTCGGCTCGAGTCTCGGGATCGAGGCCTTGTATTGGGGACGCCCCTCGTTGTTGCTGGGAACCTGCTATTACCGGGGCTTCCGAGGCATCTACCAGCCGGCCGACCATGCCGAGGCACTGCGGCTGCTGGCTGCGACGCTTTCGCCGGCCGAGAACCGGAGCGACGCGCTTGTCTACGGCTACTGGTTTCAGACACATGGGATCCCGTTTCGGTACTTCGTGGCGGATGGATTGTTCAGCGGTCGGTTCAAGGGGGAAGTGGTCCATCCGCCTCATCCGCGACCTCCCTTGCCGTTGCGTTGGCTACACAAAGTCGGTCGGGCGGTTCGCGGCAGGCGACGGGGCAACGGCGGGCGAGCGGCCTCGCGCTCCAACCCAGGGGGCAGGCAATGATCTCCGGTGCATTGCAATTTGCGTTAGGCGTCGTCCCCAAAAATCGCTTTGTGCTGGTTTCGGTTTTGGGACAAAGCCTGGTTCGGTGGATGTGGATGTTGGGCGTCTGGACCGGACTAATTTGGTGCGGTTTGCCTGAGGTCGCTGCCGATGAACTCCACTGCAGGCTCGGCGGTCGGCCGACGGTTCTGCAGGGCGAGTTACTGGCGCGGGATTCATGTCAAGTTTGGTTTCGCGGCGTCGATCAACGCATTTGGGAAATTCCCTGCGCGGAGGTGCGCGATTGGCGGGCGAGCGAATCGCGACTGTTGCCGGTCGAGGAATTGGAAGCCGTCTTGCTGGGGCGGTTCTCCAACTGCCGGGCGATGCAATCCGAACATTTCTTGTTGATCAGCGATCTTCCCAGTTCGCAAGCCAGGCCGTATCTGCAGTTGTTGGAGCGAGTCCACTTGCAGTTTTTTGCGTTATGGGCCGAGCACGGATGGAACCTGGCTCGTCCGGAGGCGCCGCTCGTTGCCGTCGTGCTTCGCGACGCGGAGGCGTACGCACGGCTCAGCGCGGAGGAATTCGGGACGGATGCTGCGCCGCCGCCGGCGTTCTACGGCATGCATTCGAATTGGGTGGCGGTTTCGGCTGACCCGGCGCCGGCCTGGCGGGAAATGGTGGCTCGCAATACAGCGCTCTCCCAGGCCTTTGCCAGTCAGGTCGCTACGAACCTGGTGCACGAGACGACGCACCAATTGATGATGAACAGCGGGATGCAAGTTCGGCTGGCCCAACACCCGCGGTGGGTGAGCGAAGGGCTGGCGGTGTACTTCGAGGGCGCGTCCCCCTACGATCCCAATCTGTGGCGGAAGCCCGGGGTCACGAATCCGGTGCGGGTTCCGCTGTTGCAGGGGGCGATTCAGGAGACTCGAGCAACGCGACTCAGCGATTACCTGGCCGATGATGAGGCCTTCTTGGATTCGAGGCAAGCGGCGGCGCGCTATTCGCTGGCGTGGGCTTGGTGCCACTTTTTGTTGCGACGGTACCCGCACGAGTTCGTTAGTTATTTGCAGCAGGATGCGCGGACGGCGTCGTTATCGCCTCCGACGGAGGGATCCGGCGAGCGCAGCGAGAAACGCGGACTGTCCGAGTTCCTTCCGGGCTCGACGGAGGAGGTGGAGGGGGAATTCCGCCGGTACGCCTTGCGGATTCGGTAATCGGTCCGGCATTTCACATTTTTTGCGGAATCACTGCAAGATCAGGCGGATGGCAGGCGCTGTAATCGTGTGGGTTGCCAGCGAGACCAGGCTTTGTCCTAAAACACAGTTTCGCGTCCCAATGCGATTAGCCGCATGGCACTAGCCTGCGGTTTCCGGTGTTGAATGCGCGAAGAAACCGCAGGCTAGCGCCATGCGGCTGATGATTTGGGACAAAGCCTAGTAGGCGTTCACGGGGCGAACGACAGAATGGTTCACCTGGAGAGGGGCAGGCCCATTTATTGGAGTTGGCGTACCTTGCAGATTGCCCTTTCGAACCGAAAAATGCGTCAGCCCGCCGGCGCGTGAACGGTAGCGCGAGATTAGTAAGACTTGGAGAGTAGTACTACAATAGGTACGACTCGGAGAGTCGTCCGACGACTTGTGCGACTCGGAGAGTCGTACGACGGGGGGGGTAGGATACAATAGGCTGCGGTACGGGTCCTGTGGATGAGAGCAATGATTCGAACGAAGTCCACCACGACGGAGACTGCTGACCGGATCTTGCAGAATCGCGTCGATCGATTGGCCGACTTGCCGGTGGGGGACGAGCGTCGGATTCCGCGGGCTTCCTTGGAAGTCGAAGGTGTTGAGACCGGTGCATCGGTCTCCCATGCGCCGATACGGCACGAGGCGGGGTTGGCGCTCGACGCCGCCTGCCGTCAGCGGATCGACACTCCCGACGGACCTGTGTGGTTGGAAGGGACGCTGATACTATGCGAGTGCCCGGAATGCCATGCTCCGGTCTCGATGCGATTGTCGGTTTCGCTGGCAAACTGTTGGCGGTGCGAGACGTGCGTCGAGTTGACCGCGGCACAGGCGCAGGCGGTGGCGCAGTTGCAAAGCGAGGGGTTGGGGCGCGAACGATCGGCCTCCGCGCCGCATCGCCCAACGACCGATCCGCGGAGGCGGGGGGCCGGATTGGTGCCACTGCATCCTGGGAACGATCCGCGCGAGCGCGCGGTTCGCACCGGCGGGCAGCCTCACTTGCGGCGCAGCATGCGGGATCGCTTCGACGCGATGCCGGCCTGGCTGGTCAGTTTGCTGCTGCACTTGATCTTGTTGTTGCTGTTGGCGCTGATCTTTCTGCCGCAGGATGTGATCCACGAAGCGATCACGATCACGACATTCCTCGATCGGTCGGACCAGCCAGGGGGTGACGAGCACGTGATTCACCTGGAAGACACGTTGCAGGACGACTTATTGCCGGAACCGCTGTTGGAAATGGGCGATCGCGAGCTGCGGGAATTCAAATTGCGAGCTGAACAAGATGCGGCCGAACTGCTGGTCGACGATTCGCCGGTGGTGCCGCCCCCCGACTTGGAGGCGGTCAAACGAAGTATCACGACGCGGGCCGGGCCGACTCGGTCGCTGGCGGTTCGCGATCCACGTGTGCGAGCCGACATCGTCCGCAAAGAGGGGGGCTCCATGCTGACCGAGGCGGCGGTGTCGCGCGGTTTGCGGTGGCTGGCGTCGGTGCAAAATCGCGACGGCAGTTGGAGTCTGAATGATTGGGAAAACCACGACCGGCGGAACAACGCAGGGGATGCGGCGGCCACCGCTTTGGCGTTGTTGCCTTTTTTGGGAGCGGGACAAACCCACGAGTCTGGCGTCTATAAGGAGACGGTGGCCAAGGGCTTGAACTGGCTGTTGGAGCACCAGAAAACGGACGGCGACTTGCGGGCAGGCTTGGACAACGAAGCCGGGATGTACGCGCACGGGCAAGCCACGATCGATCTGATCGAAGCGTTTGCTCTGACCGGGGATGCCAAACTGCGCGACCCGGCGCAGCGCGCGATCCATTTCATCGAACGAGCCCAGCATCGGGCCGGCGGCTGGCGGTATGTTCCCAACCAGGAAGGGGACACCAGTGTCTTGGGATGGCAGCTGATGGCGTTACAGAGTGCTCGGATGTCAGGGCCCGGCCTGGCAGTCGACCCGGACACATTGCAGCTGGCGGACTATTACCTGGACCTTGCCAGCACATCGAAAGGGAGGGGTGGTGGTGACGTCAGCGAGCGGTACCGCCGCGACGGCGTTCTGTATCGGTATCAAGCCAATCACGAGCCGACCGCGTCGATGACCGCCGAGGGGATTCTCTGCCGGATGTACTTGGGGTGGCGCAAGGATGATCCGCGTCTGATGTTGGCGGTCGATTGGCTCTCCCAGAATCACGCACCGGCGGACGGCGAATTCAATCTGTACTATTGGTATTACGCCACGCAGGTGATGCACCATTTTGGCGGGACGGCTTGGAAACGCTGGAACGATCAGATCAAAGACATCCTGATCTTGTCGCAGGAGACAAAGGGGACGGACGCCGGCAGTTGGGATCCGGATGAAGATTATTGGGCTTCACGCGGAGGAGGTCGCATCTTCGCCACGGCGATGGCGGTCTGCATTTTGGAGGTGTATTACCGCCACCTGCCACTTTTCAAACAGTTGGATTTGGATTGAGACATTGCAATCGCTGCCGGTCCAACATCCAAGATCCGGGCGTTGGAGCCCCGCGAAGCCCGCCGCGAGCCTGGGGACGAGATTTCCGCCGCCACGACCAAGGCGTTTGGTTTCCGTCCGGAGCGGTTATGATATCATGTCGAAGTTCTGGTTTATTCACCCATCGCGAGGGAAATATGATCGTGCGAATTCGAAACCTGGCATTGGCGATGCTCGTAGGAGCTTGGGGAGCTTGGTCCGCGGCGGCTCAGCAGGATAGTGCGGCGGCGCCGCCAGTCGAACCAGCCGGCTACCAGTTTACGGACGTTCATCGCGTCGAATGTACTCCGGTGAAGTCCCAAGATCGCACCGGAACATGCTGGTGCTTCGCCACCGGGTCGTTTTTGGAATCGGAAGCGATGCGGATGGGCAAGGGAATTCACGATCTGTCGGAAATTTTCGTCGTCCGAAACACCTATGTCGACAAGGTGCGCAATTACATCCTTCGCCAGGGCAAGACCAATTTCGGCGAAGGGGCGATGTCGCACGACCTGATGCAGGCGGTGAGCCAACATGGGATCGTGCCCGACGAGGTGTACTCGGGTCTGATCAACGGGGCGACTAGCCATGACCACGGTGAGTTGGAGGCCGTGCTCTTGGGGCTGGCCAAGACGTTCGCAGAACGGCGCGCGCCAAGCGGCAACTGGGACGAACTGACGAACGCGGTTCTGGATGTCTATTTGGGCAAAGCTCCGCAGGAATTCAGCTATCAAGGCAAGACGTATACGCCGAAGTCGTTCGCCGAGAGCATCGGCTTTGACGCCAAGAATTACGTCGGCCTGACATCCTACACGCATCACCCGTTCGGCGAGTCGTTCACACTGGAATGCCCGGACAATTTCTCCGGAGGCCAATTCGAAAACGTTCCGATCGATGATCTGGTGGCCGCGGTCGACCGGGCGATCGAACAGGGGTATTCGGTGGCTTGGGACGGCGACGTCAGCGAACAAGGTTTCCAAATGAACAACGGCGTGGCCGTCTTGCCGGCCGAGGGGAACGCCGATTTCGCCAAGACGCCTGGCCCAGAGCAAACGGTTACCCAAGAGATGCGTCAAACGACGTTTGAAAATTTCTCGACCGGGGAAGAGCATCTGATGCACCTGGTCGGGATCGCCAAGGACCAGAACGGCGCCAAATACTACGTGATCAAGAATTCGTGGGGCGAGCGCGGCAGCCAGAAGGGGTTTTTGTATATGTCGGAAAACTACTTCCGACTAAAAACCGTGGCCGTCACCCTCCATCGAGATTCCGTCAAAGGGAAATCGGAGGGGAACTCCATCAAGGCGTCGACGACAACGCTGCAGTAGACAATCGACAACGCGGCAGTAGACAAAAAGTGACCCCGACGGGAATCGAACCCGTGTTACCGGCGTGAAAGGCCGATGTCCTAGACCGCTAGACGACGGGGCCCACTCGTTGCAACCGAATCGTGCAATCAAGATCGGGCTAAGTTACCTTTTTGAACCGGCAGGCGTCAATAGGCCTAAAAAAACGCCCAACAACGTGCCGCGACTTCAACGGAAAACACCGTAGGAGAACACGACCGCGTTCCGTAACGACCGCATTCCGTAACGACAGAAGGGTCGCGAACGGCATGGGGGCATTGGCGAAAGCGTGGCTGTTCGCGAATGCTGGCTCGCGAACGGCGACTGCCAATTTGATCAAACCCTGTTGGACGAACTCAATTGGTTTCGTTGGAGAGGGGATCTTGCACCGTTTGGCCGCGCTTGATCGCGTCGTAGACTTCGCGGCGGTGCACTGGAACTTCTTTGGGGGCTTCCACGCCCAGACGAACTTTGTCACCGCGGATTTCGACGACGACAATGGTGATATCGTCGTTGATGACGATACTCTCGTTCTTCTTCCGAGACAGAACTAACATGTGCCATTCCTTTGTGGACGGCTGGCGAACCTTGCCAGCCTTGACTCGTTTCCAATCGAGTTCTTGTTTTCGATGGAATCAAACCTTGGGGGGTTGACAAGCGAATGTCGATACAATCTGTCATAAATTTACGAGCGCCCGAAAAATTGTCAACGAAAGCCGGGCGAAATCTCGGTCAATTGGGCCAAAACCCCTTGAAAGAGTGGTTTTTTAAGAATTCTTGATTTTTTTTGCATTTGATTCAAGTCAGGACATTTCGGCCGCTAGCTCGGTTCGGCGCGTACCTCAGAACCGGCCGGTCCGCTCCCCCTGTCCTTTCCCCGAAGCGGGGGAGAGCCCAAGGGGGCTCGCGCTAGGTATTGGACAGGATATGGAGGACGTCGCCGTCTTGGATGACGTAATTCCGGGCTTCCTTCCGCATCAGGTTGCGCGCTTTGACCTCGCGCTCGCTGCCGGCCGCGAAGAGGTCGTCACAGGTCATTGTTTCGGCGCGGACAAATCCTTTGGCCAGATCGGAGTGGATACCGGCGGCAGCTTCTTCGGCGGTTCCGCCGCGGCGGATCATCCAGGTGCGCACTTCTTTTTCGCCCGCCGTGAAAAACAACATCTGTCCTGATGCGTGCATGATTTGTCGGAGGAGTTCGCCGCGGTCGTACGTTCGCAAGCCCATTTCCTGGCAAAAGGTCGCGCGTTCCTGATCGGGCATATTCGCCAAGTCCAGGTTCAGGGAGACGGAGAACGCGGCGGCCGGTCCGGCGACGTGCTGCTGGGCCAGGTAGACGGCGGAATCCGCCGGGTCGTCGGCGGTGTTGAGCAAGATGAATCGCGGTTTCTCCGTGAGCAACTGGAACGACTTGATGGCGCGGGCCTGTTCGTTGGAGAGCGTGAGTTCGCGCAGGGCGGTTCCCGATTCGAGCTGCGTCAGGACGGGTTCCAGCATTTCGAGTTCCAGCAGTTCGGCTTCCCGATTGGGGCGCGGCTTCTTGACCGATTCCCGCAACCGCTCGACACGGCCGGCGACGATATCCAAGTCGGCGATCAGCAAGTCCTCTTCGAACGACTGCAGGTCCTTGCGTGGATCCGCGCCGCCGAACGCGCCGACGACGACCAGCAGGCAGCCGGCCTCGCGAATCAGAGCCAGCTTGGCAGCGCTCCCTTCGTGGGACCGGGCGAGTCCCGGCGTATCGACGAAGGTCAATGCGGCCAGCGTGATCTTTTTGGGTTGGTAGATCTCGGTCAGGCGGGGGACCCGCGGGTCGGGGACCAGCGCATTCGCCGTCTGGGTGGTATGTGCCAACGCAGGGTCCGCGGGCACTTCCGTGAGAAACTGAAACAGCGAGCTTTTGCCCGCCGATTGATAGCCGACGATTCCGATTTTCATGGACCAGGTGCGGACGAGCGGTGATTAGGCGGGGGACCAGTGGGCCAATTCCGTTTCCAGGAAATTGAGCGACGCTTCGACCTCTTGCGTTTCGGCCGATGACAATGGATCGCCGCGGAACCGCACGCGGTAAAAGTAGTCCACGATTTTCTCGATATGGGGCTGGATGTCCAGGGCCCGGGCGTGGTTGCTGAGGCGGACCCCCGCCTGCTGCGCGAATTCTCGGGCGGTCTCCTGCGGCTGCCGATCCAGCCCGATGCGGTGCATCTGCCGGAGCAGTCGCTGAAAGAACGGGACTTGCACCTGATTTTCCGACTCGCCGGCGACCCAGCGGCCCAATCGGGGAGCGACCACCGCCAGGGCGCGGCCGAGCCACCGTTGGAGCGAGACGGTTCGCGAACGCGTTTGCCCATCGGCCTGTTGGGCTTGCCGCCGCAGCCACCAATGTTGCAGCTGGTACAAGCCGATGACCAGGGCCAACAATCCCAACAACTTGACAAACGCGGAACTGTACCACGTGTTGGGATCGGTGAGTAATTGCCACTGGTACTTCCAATACGACCAGGTGAAGATGGCGCCCCAGCCTCGCAGCGGCTGGGAGATCAACGTCCCCAGGAGGGAGTCTCTTTGTTTGTCGGAGTCCAACCCCATCACGTAGTTGTTCCAGAAATTCTTGGCGGCGGTCAGCGCCAAATTCGATTCTCGGGCCTCGGCGATTTCATCGCTCGCCGGGGTCGGATCGAGTCGCAGCCAACTTCCCAGTCGGTCGGTCTCGCCGGTGCGCCGCCAATCGCGGGGGCAATCTTCCGGCGGAATGTAGGCCTCGACCCAGGCGTGGGCATCCAGCTGCCGGACTTTGTATAGGTTCGATGACCCGTCGAAGCTCCCGCCCCGATAGCCCACCACGACGCGGGCCGGAATCCCCACGCTCCGAAGCATGATCGCCAACGCCGATGCGTACAACTCGCAATGCCCGCGTTTCTGGTTCGCTACAAAATCCTCCAGCCGATCGAGTTGCGAGTTCCAGCGGATGCCGCTGAATTCCAGCGTGTAGCTGAAGCCGCCGTCGTATAAGAAATAGTTGCACATCGCGTTCGCCAACTCGTAGTGGTTCGACGGATCGGGGACGAGCGATTTGGTTTGCTGGGCGATCTGGACCAGATTTGGATAGCGTTCGGGGAGAATCCGCGTGAGCCATTTGTACTCGCCGGGATGCTCCGTCAGCGGGACGCGGGCCTGCCGATTGATTCCCGTGTAGGGGGTCGCCCGGAACAGTGCGTTGCTGGCTCGGTCCCGAACGGCGACGCGCAAGTCGTAGGAGAAGCTGGAGCCCGACATCGCCTGCAAGTCGCCCGAGCGCGACAAGACCCCCAGCTGATGGGACCATTCCACTTCCATCACGGAGCGCGAGGTGGTGGTGGCGGGCATGACCGAAAACAACATCGGGTCGCTGGTCGGCTCCAGATGGATCGTTTGGATCAAATAGCTGGAGGTGCGGAGTCCCGGCAGCGGCCCGCTCCCCCCGTAGACTCGGTCGAACGGGGCTTCCCATGAGGTCTGCCCGTTGCGGATCACCAGGTTGGGGAGTGGGATGCCGTGGAAGTACGGCTCTTCGGGGAGTTGGATGTACTTCCCGGCGCGGTCGAACCCCGCTTCAAACACGGGTTGATCGGAGAGGTAGATATCGTTTCGTTCGTCCAGATTGATGCTGCGGCTGGCGCCGGCCACCTGAAACTGAACCAGGGGAGCACCGGACCAGGTCTCCTGGTCGCGGGGAAGCAGAAAAAACGCGACGGCTGCGAAGCCGATCGCCACGACGCCCAAGCCCAGGACCTGCCGCACCATCCGACCCAGCAGACGCCGTTCCGGACTGACTTGGTCAAACATCGTCAGGACCACCGGGGAGGGGGGATTGCTCGCTGTTCCGATTTCCCGGATCGCGTCGGCGGTCCGCCGATTGGCATTGCGGATCCGCGTCGTCTGCGTGTGGACTTGCAGGATCAGCATCATCGCCGAACTGAGCAGAATGTATGCCAAGAAGACGATCCCCCCTTCAAAACTGATGTTGAAGGCGGCGGCGACCACCACCTGCAGCAGGCTCAAGACCAGGATCTGCCAATAGACGCGCGGCGTCTTCCGCTGGAACATCAGCACAATCTGCAAGTACACCAGGAGATTGGCGATCATGAACAGTTGCGACGTGCTGTCCGCCTGCAGAAAATTCCGCAAGGTGTAGCCGGTCACGCAGATCGCCGCCACGTTGGCGATCAGCCGGTTGAAGGTGAGCCAGCCCAGCCAATCGTTGAACACGAAGGCGGCCACCGCGGCCGTGACCGCGATCAGACCCAACTCCGTTTGCTGTTGGGCGATCGCCAGCAAGATCGCGCTGCCGATGACCAAGGTCACGGTGATCAATTGTTGCAAACGGTCGACGATCAACATGGGGGGAGGGGCCTAGTCTTCGAGATGTCGCGAGACCAACAGGGGCTGATCGACCGGCATTTCGCCCCAGTCGAATCCTCCCGCGGAGGTGAACAGCGTTTGGAACTCGTCCGACGGGATTTGAACCCACAAGACATTGTCCATGACTTGGATGCGCGAATCGTCCTTCCACAACAAGCGGAGCGATTCGATTTGATTGACGGGCCTGGTCGTGACAACGATCAGCGGCGTTCCCAGGGAGACGCGGGCGGCCAACTGCGGGAGTTGGTAGGCGAGGTTCGGTCGGACAGCCGGTTGGGCGATCGCCAGGTGTTGCATCACCGATCGCAGGAAATCACCGGCGATCTCGTTGACATAAAGAAAGGAGTCGCCGCCGCACACGGCGATGGCGACGCGGCCGTGCACCGACAAATTCAGTTTGGACAGGAGCGTGGCGGCGAAACTGAGGGCCGTTTCCACGTGCCCCTGGCTTGCCGGGGACCCGTCGCTGTACAAGTCCAACGCCAGGGCGAAGTCTCGATCGGTCGGCTGGTCAAACTGTTTGACCATCAGCTCTTGGCGCTTGGCGGTGCTGCGCCAGTGGATCCAACGCCGCGTATCGCCCGAGGTCCAAGGGCGAATCCCGTAGTATTCGTCGGGCAGCAGACCGCGTTTCCGTTCGGCAGACGAAGTTCCGATGGCGATCGACCCCAACCGTTTGTGCCAATTGGGGCTCAGCTGACCGAGTCGCGGCGCCACGTAGAGTTCGGCCGAATCCAACAGACGGACGCTGGCTGCGACCAACCCGAACGGGAAACGACAAGCGAGCGACGCGGGTCCGATCTGGTATCGCCCGCGCGTGGAAAAGAACCCACGGTAGGAAATGTCGCTGGATCGTTGCCGCGGAATGTAGGGGACCACGGCCTGAGCCAAATGGGGCTTGGGGGAGGTCGTGCCGTTCGGCGCTTCGCTCGAAATCTCATCGACGATCGCCACGTTCCACGCGTCGATCCACGTCGACAGGTTGCGAACTTCCACTTCCAACATCGTGGTCTGTCCAGCGAAAATCCATTCGGGACATCGATGCCGAATCCGCAGTTTGCGAATCGTCCCGATCGCCATCCGCCAGTTGAACAGCAGGGCGGGCACCATCATCCCGGCCAGCACGATCAACAAGTTGATTTGTCGGAGGATCGAGCCGAAGACGATGAAGCCCAGGATGAAGATGAAATACCAGCCCTCGCGTGTGAAATACACGTGCCGGCGACTGCGGAACGGGGTGAAGGCCATCGGGCGATCTCGCGCTAGCTGGGTGCCGGAATCTCGCTGAGAATCCGGCGAACGATCGCCTCGGAGACTTGCCGCTGGTTCTCGTAGGAATAGCTCTTGGTCAGGACGCGGTGGGCCAGCACTGGAACCGCCAACTGTTTGACGTCGTCCGGGATGACGTAATCGCGCCCCAGCACAAACGCCATCGCCTGGACTGCCCGGTACCAGAGCAAAGCGCCCCGCGTGCTAACGCCGACGCTCAGTTCTTTCGACTGCCGGGTGGCGTGGACTATCTCCAGCATGTACCGGGAGATCGATTCATCGACCCGTTGGCGGCGCACCGTATCTTTGATGTGCACCACATCGCTGGTGGTGATCACGGGCCGCAACCGTTCGACCGGTTCCCCCTCGCGATGCGACTGGATCAATTCGCGTTCGAAGTCGCGATCGGGGTATCCGACGGAGATGCGGAACAGGAAGCGATCCAATTGGCTCTCGGGCAGGACGTAGGTCCCCTCGAACTCGAACGGGTTCTGCGTGGCGATCACCATGAAGGGGTTGGGCAGCGGGTGCGATTGGCCGTCGACGCTGACTTGGCGTTCGCTCATCGCCTCAAGCAGTGCGCTTTGAGTCCGGGGTGGGGCCCGATTGATCTCGTCCGCCAGCACGAAGTTGGCGAAGATCGGTCCCATGCTGAAACTGAAAGTCCCGGAGGTCGCGTTGTAGATGGAACTCCCCATGATATCGCTGGGGAGCAAATCGGGGGTGAATTGCAGGCGGCAGAATTTTCCGTCGACGCTTTGTGAAATCGCCTTGCCCAACAGCGTTTTGCCGACTCCAGGGACGTCTTCCAACAGAACATGCTCGCCGGCGAACAGGGCGGTGAGGCACATTCGGGCCACGTCCCGTTTGCCCAGAACCACCTGACAGATGTTATCTTCCAGACGCCGAGCCGCTTCGTGCATTTGCTGGGATTGTGCGCGTTCTTCAGTAATTGCTCTACTCATCGATTCGTCGTCAAAGGAGGGGGACAAGGCCAAGTACCGCAATATCGTAGCGGCAAATCACGCGTCTGTCAGCGATCCGCTGGAGTTCGGTCGCCGCCGGCCGACAAAACTTGCGGTTTCCCGGTTTCGGTGTATAACTTTCGAACATGGCAGCCGCTCCGGATTTAGTGTTGGTCCCGACGACGCTGGAACGCGATCTACTGATTCCCTATTTGAATGATCCGCGTGGGACGCGGGTGGAGCTCTGTGGATTCGGGCCGGTCAACGCCGCCGCGGCGGTGGGTTGGTTTCTGAGCCAGCATTTGCCTCGGCGGGTTTTTCTCCTGGGAATCGCGGGGTCGTACCGCGGAACGATCGAGATCGGCCAGGCGGCTCAGTTTAGCCGAGTCCATTTGTGCGGGATTGGGGCGGGGACCGGCGCGGCGCATACCCCCAGTCGCAAGCTCGGGTTCATGGCGGACGAGCCGAGTCTAAAATGGGAATGCGATGGGATTCCTTTGCACTTCGCGGCGGGGCTGCCGTGCGAGCCGCTCTTGCTGACGGTTTGCTCTGCGGCGGCCAATCCGATGGACGTCGAATATCGTCTGGAGCAGTTCCCCGCGGCGGCCGCCGAAGATATGGAGGGGTACGGCGTCGCGTTGGCCTGTGCCAGATTCGACGTCCCGCTCTATGTCATTCGAGGCATCTCCAATAGTGCGGGGGACCGGCGACAGGAGTGCTGGAAAATCCAGCCGGCGCTGCGGGCGGCGGGGGAGTTATTTCACGCGGTTCGCGGACAGACCGTGTGACGATTACTCGGGATAGTTGATGGCCAAGATCTTGAAGACCAGCCGCCCCTTGGGGACCGAGATCTCCACGACTTCCCCGACCCGTTTTCCCAGCAGGCCTTGTCCGATCGGGCTGGTGATCAGGTAGCGGCCGGCGTCGTAGTCTTCTTCGCCGGCGCCGACGAGTGTAATTTCCTCTTCGTCGTCCAAGTCGGTATCCAGGACTTTGACCGTGGCGCCGAAGCCGACTTCATCGCGCGTCATCTTGGCCGGGTCGATGATCGTGGCCATCGCCAGCTTGCTGCGGAGCCCGTTGATCTTGGCTTGCAACAAGCCTTGGGCCTCCCGCTGGCTATGGTATTCGGCGTTTTCCTTGAGGTCCCCTTCGCCGCGGGCGATCGCGATTTTTTCCACGATCTTGGGCATCTCGACCGATTCCAGTTGTTCGACTTCCTGTTTGATCTTGTTGTACCCCTCTTGGGTCATCGGAATGCGATTGCTCATATACAACTCCCGGAGATAGAACCAAACTGGTCGCACGGCGGGGATGGTCACGGCGGCGATGGTCCAGGAATCACCCCAACAAAAAAATTCGACCCGCCATGGGTGCGGGTCGAATTGCGATGATTTCAGTAGATTATCTTATCGATTTTTCCGCCCAAGTCAAAGCGCGGCAAACGGTCAGCTTTTGGAGAGGGTCGCCCCGTGCAGGACGATCACGACTCCGCTGAATAACAGGGCCCACCGCATCCAACTGGGGGGTGTGAAGGAGGGGGCCGCCAGCTGTCCAGCGGGACTTTGGGCTTGGCCGCTGCCGTTGAACACCGTCGGCAAGTAACTGGGGGTGCTTGCACCCCGGATCTCATCCGCCGACTCGTTCAATTCCCCCATCCGGTCTTTGACGAACTTGGCGACCTGGGGAGAGAGTTGGTACGACTTGATCGCGTACAACTGGGCGCCCAAAAAGATCAATAGAAAGCCGACGGTCATAACTCGAATGCTGCCCATGGCGGTAGACTCCCCTCCCCGACGTCGCGCGGCGCTACAAGACTGCTGGTATCATCGGTGGTTATCGCCCGACGAGCGAGATCGGCTTGATCGCCGCCGCGGATTGTCAATCTGTGCGCGATATGTCGGCTGTGCCGCCTGTCGGCGCGGGGGAAAAAATGGACAATAGTGCGATTCGATGCGGTCCTCACGGAATTCGTTGGAATTCGAGTGGCGCGACGCTCCGCGTCGCGGCGCATTGCAAGTCCAACCTTTTGGGATCACGACGCGGATCGTCGTGCCACCATGGGAGTAGCCGAACATGAAGTTTGCCACCAAAGCGATCCACGCCGGGCAATCCCCGGATCCCAGTACCGGGGCGATCATGACGCCGGTCTACCTCACGTCGACCTACGTCCAGGAAGCGCCGGCTCAGCACAAGGGGTATGAGTACTCTCGGTCGGGTAATCCGACGCGGGCGGCGCTCGAAGCGAATCTGGCGGCGCTGGAGGGGGTTCGTTTTGGACTCTGTTTCGCCAGTGGGCTCGCCGCGGAAAACACGCTGCTCCATACGCTCTCGTCGGGAGATCATGTCGTCTGCGCCCGCGACGTGTACGGCGGGACGTTTCGCCTGTTCGACAAAGTCTGGAAGCAGTTGGGGGTGCGAGCAACCTTCGTCAACGCCCATCGTCTGGACGAAGTCCGGGCCGCGATCGAACCGACGACGCGGTGGCTCTGGCTGGAGTCCCCCACCAACCCGCTGCTGACGATCACCGATTTGGCGGCGGCCGCGGAACTGGCGCATCAGCACAAGGTCCGCGTCGTCGTGGACAACACATTTGCCACACCGTGCCTGCAGCGGCCGTGCGAGCTAGGCGCCGATCTGGTTTTGCACTCGACGACCAAGTACTTGGGGGGACACTCCGATGTGGTGGGCGGGGCCTTGGCCACCGACGACCCGCAGTTGTACGAACAGCTCAAGTATCTGCAAAACGCCGCCGGGGGAGTCCCCGGGCCGCTCGATTGTTTCCTCGTTCTCCGCGGCACCAAGACGCTGGCGGTCCGCATGCGGCAGCATTGCGAAAATGCGCAGAAAATCGCCGAATTTCTCGCGGGGCACCCGGACGTCGCCAAGGTCTACTTCCCAGGATTGCCGGACAATCCCTATCATGAAGTTGCGCGGCGGCAGATGTCGGGTTTCGGCGGGATGGTCTCGGTCGAACTGAAAGGGGACCTGGAACGCAATCGCCGCTTTGCTTCGAAAACCAAACTATTTTCCCTGGCGGAAAGCTTGGGGGGGGTCGAGTCGCTGATCAATCACCCCGCGTCGATGACCCACGCTTCGATTCCGCGTGAAGAGCGAATCAAAGGGGGGTTGAGCGATTCGTTGATGCGGCTCTCGGTCGGTATCGAAGACGCCGACGATTTGATCGAAGACCTTGCACAAGCCATCCGCGACAGCCAATAAAGCCCCAATGCCAACCTACGACTACGAATGCGAAGCCTGCGGACACACGGAAGAGATCTTTCAACCGATCACCGCCGAGCCGCTGGACAAATGCCCGAAGTGCAAGAAGAAGAAGTTCAAACGCCTTTTCGGCACCGGCGCCGCCGTCGTGTTCAAGGGCTCGGGGTTCTATCAAACCGACTACCGCAGCGAGTCGTATCGGAAGGCTGCGGAAAAGGAAGCTAAGGCGGGCGAGTCCTCAAGTAAATCCGACGGAGAATCCAAAGGGGACGCGAAAGGGGAGGGAAAGTCGGCGCCGGCCGGCGGGGAGAAACCTGCCAAACCTGCCAAGTCCAGTCCACCCGATTCCACGCCAGCCAAGTCGAAGAAGAAAAAAGACAGCGACTAAGAGCCGGCTTGCGCTCAATATTCGATACAGACGTTTTTCGTTTCGGTGAAGAAACGCATTGCCTCCAGCCCTCCTTCGCGGCCGGAGCCGGATTGTTTGACGCCGCCGAACGGAGTGCGGAGATCGCGGACCAGCCAGCAGTTGACCCAGACGACGCCCGCGGCCAGTTCCCGGGCAACGCGATGCGCGGTCCCCAAGTCCCCCGTCCAGATGCTGGCGGATAAACCGTAGTTCGTCGAATTCGCCAAACGAATCGCCTCGTCCGCAGTACTGAACATTTGTACAGTAACCACCGGGCCGAAGATCTCTTGCTGGTTCGTCGCGCACGTCTCGTTCAGGTCGGTGAGCACGGTCGGTTGGACGAAGTAGCCTCGCTGGCATCGCCCAGGAGGCTGCAGCGCTTCGCCGCCGCAGAGAAACTTTGCTCCGTCGCGCCGAGCGACCTCCAGGCAACTCAAAATCTTCTGGTGGTGGGCGGCCGAGACCACGGCGCCCAAATCGCTGGAAGACTTCAGGGGATCACCGACGCGGAGCTGCCGAGCTCGTTCGGTCAGGTCCTGGCAGAAACGCTCGTAGAGCGGGGCTTGCACGTAGATCCGCGAACCGCACAGGCAGATTTGCCCTTGGTTGGCGAACGAAGAGCGGACCGACGTCTCCAAGGCCTTCTCGTAGTCGCAGTCGGCGAAAATCAGGTTGGGGTTCTTTCCGCCCAACTCCAGCGAGACCTTCTTCAAGGACCGCGCGGTCCGTTCCGCGAGTGCCGTACCGGTTTGGGTCCCCCCGGTGAAGCTGATCGCCCGGACTCGCGGATGGTCGACCAAGGCCTGCCCGGCCCGCGGACCGACGCCGTGGACCACGTTCAAGACTCCGGGCGGAAATCCCGTTTCGATCGCCCCGCGGCACAACATGCTGGCGGTGAGCGGTGTGACCTCGGACGGTTTTCCGATTACGCAGTTCCCCGCCGCCAAGGCTGGCGCGATTTTCCAGGTGAACAGATAGAGCGGCAAGTTCCAAGGCGAAATGCAACCGACCACCCCCAGGGGCTGGCGCAGCGTGTAGTTGATCGCTTGCGGCAACGCGTGCGACTCGCTGGCGAACGTTCTCGCCTGCGAAGCGAAGAACCGCAAGTTCGTGACCGCCCGAGGGATCTCCAGCTCGCGCGCTTGCCGCAACGTCTTGCCGGAGTCGATCGATTCCGCGCGGGCGAATTCGTCTAGCCGCTGTTCCAGCCAGTTGGCCAGCCGCTCCAACGCGGCGGCTCGAGCATCCGGTGCGGCATTGCCCCAGGCCGGGAACGCGCGTTCCGCGGCTTCGACCGCCCGCTGGATATCTTCCGCAGCGGAATCGGGGAGGCTCCCGATTCGTTCGCCGGTGGCCGGATCGTAATTCTCCAAACGCCCTCCACCAGCCGCATCGACGAATTCGCCTCCGATGAAATTCTGGATGTCGTGCATAGGGGAGAGGGAACGCTGATGCGGATTGGGAACAGAGCATTCTAGCGAATTCTCGTGGGGTGCCAGCACGCGGGCATTGATCTTGCGTAGATCAGCAGGCTTCACTAGACTCGCCAACTATTCGCAGACGCCGCCGTCGATGCCAACACGTCGGCTCAAATGACCCTTCTCTTCGAATAGCGCACGGAGGTGCTGGCGATGGCCCCCGCTCTCAAATTTCTGCACACCGCGGACCTGCATTTGGACCGCGTGATCGAAGGCCTGGCGGAGATTCCCGCGCATCTCAAGGGGACGCTGGCCAACGCCGCCTTCCGAGCCGCGGAGCACGTATTCGCGCTGGCGCTGGCGGAACGCGTCGACTTCGTCTTGATTGCGGGCGATTTGATCGAAATCGACTTGGGAGGTCCGCGCGCCTTCACCTTCTTACAGACGCAGTTTCAACGACTGGCGGACAAACAGATCCCGGTGTTTTGGGCGAGCGGCTCGGTCGATCCCTTGGATCGCTGGCCGGCCGCCGCCGCGTTGCCTGCCAACGTAACGCTGCTGAGTTCCAGCTACATGGAGCGGCATGTCGTGAGCAAACAAGGGAAGCCGGTCGCGACGATATTCGGCGCCGGGTATTACCCCGGCCGCGATGCGCTGACCGAATTGCGCGTGGCGACGGACGATCTTTTTCCCATCGTCCTGGCGCATCAGCCGCCCGGCGAGTTACCGGAGACATTGCCAGTTCGCTATTGGGCACTGGGGGGCTCGCACGCCGGTCGAATTCAGGAACGCGGCGGCTCGACCGTCGTCCAACCAGGGACGCCGCAGGCTCGGACGCCCCAAGAGACGGGGCGGCACACGTGCGCCTTGGTGCATGTTGACGCGGCGGGACGGATTCGCGTCGAGTCGACCGCGACCGATGTGGTCCGCTGGTTGCCGCAGACGTTGAGTGTGGCCGAGTCCGCCAGTGACGACGAGATTCGAAACCTGCTGGCGGATCGAGCTCTGCAGATCTCGGCCGACATTCCGGAGCAACTCGGGCTGGTCGCCTGGTCGCTGGAGACGAGCGGCGAGATTGCCCCGCGGCTGCGCACCGCGGCGTGGCGGGACGGGATGCTGCGCTGGCTGCGGACCGAATTCGGCGCGACCGAAAAAGGGGTGTGGTCCGTTGACTTACAATTGGAGGGGAGTCGACCGCTCCCCCGCGGTTGGTACGAAGAAGACACGATGTTGGGTGACTATCTGCAGGCGCTCGGGCGGTACCAGGCTGACGCCGAGATCCCGATCAACTTGCACGCGTATTTGCCGACCGCGTTGGGGGACGAGCGACTCGCCTCGTTGGCTCGCGTGGAGGGAACGCGGCGAAACGAAGTGCTGCAACAAGCCGCCTTCGTCGGCGTCGAACGACTGGGAGGATGGTCGGATGAGGACCAGGGAGATGTGAGATGAAGATCACGGATTTACAAGTCGACGGCTTTGGCGTTTGGAAAGGCCTCTCGGTTGAGTCGCTGTCCCCCGAATTGACCGTGTTTTATGGTCAGAACGAGGCGGGCAAGACGACCTTGATGCACTTCATTCGCTCGATGCTTTTCGGATTCTCCCCCGACCGACTGGATCGCTATGTTCCGCCGGTGTACGGCGGTTTGGCGGGGGGTTCGATGAGCGTCGCTTGCCCCGCAGGTCCGTATGAACTGCAACGGCACGTCGATCCTGCCGAACCGGCGGGGGCGATCGGCGAGTTGGCGATCACGCACGGCCGGGACGGGACGACCCATGGCGCCGGGCATCTGGGACTGATGACATCGGGAATCGACGAAACGATATTCAACAACGTCTTTGCGATCGGGCTGCGCGAGATCCAAGAGCTGGGGACGCTGAACAGCACGGACGCGGCCGAGCATCTGTACAAATTGACCAGCGGTCTGGATCGAGTCTCGTTGATCGATGTGATGCGCGACGTTCATCAGGATCGCAATGCGTTGTGGTCGCTGGAGGGGGGGGCCAAGTCCTCGCGGATCGGCCAGCTGTTACAGCGGCGGCGCGACTTGGAACGAGAAATCGACGAATTGCGGCAGCGGACGCGGCGCTGGTCGAAGCTCGCCGCCGATTCGCAGGAAATCCAGCAGCAGCTGACACAACTGGCCGAGAAATTGAGCGAGCTGGAGCGAGAAAACCGCCGGATCGAAGTCGCTTTGCAGGTCGCCGAGCGCTGGCAGGCTCGCCGCGTGCTGGATCAGCAGATCGCCGAACTCAATAACCTGCCGGACGAGCGCGACCTTTCGCTGGCCGGCCTCCAGGATTTGAACCAACGGATCGCCAAGGCCGAAGAGCGGATCGAGCACTGTCGGCGACAGCGGCAAGTTGTCCGCGGCGAAGCCGATCAACTGAAAATCGACCGCGGGCTGTGGGCCGCTGCTCCCAAGGTCGACGCGTTGCACGAACACCTCCCCTGGATCGACGCTCTGCAACAACAAGTCGATCGATTGAAGGGAGAAATCAATGGGATCCAGCTCGATCTCGGCGGCGAGTTCGATGGTCTGGGGACGCATCTGAAATTGCACAAGAAACAGCTACGCGATCTGAACGAAGCGACGTTGGCACAGCTGCGGGGCGCCGCCAAGGAATTGGCGGAGCAACGGGATCAACTGGCGCGAGCTGCCGACGAATCGCAGCGGGCCGTGTACGAGCTGGAGGAGCATCAGGAGCGGCTAACCGCCAAATCCTCCGTGCGACAAGATGGCGAGCTGACGATCGAAGACCACGGACAACTGGTCAACCGGCTTCGCCGCCGGATCGAACTGGAGGCAAAGATCGACAAGATGAACCAGGCCAAACAGGACCTGGAACTGGAAATCGACGACGTCGTCGCCGATCAGGTTTTGCCGGTCAACAAGCTGACGATCATCGGGATTGTGTTCGTCATTGGCATCGTCTTTTTGGGATTCGGGATCTGGCTTGGGCTGGCGGCGACCACCCAAATCGGATCGCTGCTGATCGTTTTGAGCGGCGTGTTCGGCTTGCTCTCGTTTGGATTGAAGTACCATTGGGAGGGAATTGCCCGCGCGGAGCTGGATGACTTCCGCAGCCAGTTCGAGATGATCCGCCAACAGTTGCGGCGGGCGCAATCCGAACGTGAGGAGCTGGACAAGAGTTTGCCGGCGGGCAGCGCCAACTGGGAAGGGATGCTGAAGGATGCCGAGCTGCATCTGCAACGGATCGAGGACCTGGTGCCGCTGGAAAACCGCGTCAAAGTCGCTCGGCAGAACGTCGAAGAGGCGCGGCGCCTGCAGCAGAAACAGCAAAACGACGTCGACGCGGCGGAGGCCCGCTGGAAGTCGGCGCTCCGCGGCCTGAGCTTGCCGGAGACCCTGGAGCCCAACCAATTGAAGGAAGTCTCGCAACGTTCCGAACGCATCGCTGCAATCCACACGCGGCTGGAGCAATACCAGCACGAATTGAACGAACGGAACCGCGAACTGCAGACGGTCACCAGCCGCATCGATCAACTGCTGGACGAGGTGGGACTCGATTACCAGTCCACCGATCCGGCGCAACGCCTGCAGCAACTCAAGAACGCGATCAACGAACAGCGGCGGCTCGTCTCCCGCCGCAAAGAACTGCTAGGCAAGTACCGTTCCTGGCGGGGGCAGCAGAACAAGAGCCAGCGGGAGTTGGACGCGTTGTTGGGTCGGAAGCAGCGGGCCTTGGCGATCGTCGGGGCCCACGATGAAGAGCAATACCGGCAATTCGCCCTTCAACACGAACAGCTCAAGAAGCTGCAGGAAAAGCGGCGGCAACTGCAGGAACAGATCATGGCGGCCTTGGGGGCCGTGGTCACCCTGCAACATGTCGACTCGCTCCTGGAGCAGTTTGGACCCAGCGGTCTGGAGAAGCGGTGGGGCGAGCGGCTGGCGGAATCCGAACAGCTGAAGAAACAGCAGGCCCAGCTGCAGGAGCAGCGCGGCAAGATCAGCCAGGAAATCGCTTCGCTGGGGGACGACCGTCGCCTGGAGGAAGCGCGGTTGGAACTGCACGCCGTCTCCGAACAACTCGGGCGGACCGAGCGTGATTGGCAAGTCCTGGCGATCAGCAGTCAAATCCTGGAGACGCTCCGGGCGACCTACGAAGCCAAACGGCAGCCGGAGACCTTGCGGGAAGCCTCGTATTTCCTGGAACGCCTGACCTCCGGACAATACACTCGCATCTGGACTCGAATGGTGGGGACCGAATTGCTGGTGGACCACAAGAGCAACGAGACGTTTCGCGTGGAGTTGCTCAGCCGCGGCACGCGCGAGGCGGTCTATTTGAGCCTTCGCCTGGCCCTGGTCGGCGCGTACGCACGCCGCGGGGCGACCTTGCCGATGGTCCTGGACGACGTGCTGGTCAATTTCGATAGCGAACGAGCTCGCGCCGCCGCCCAAGTCCTCCGCGATTTTGCAGCCAACGGCTATCAGGTCCTGATGTTCACTTGCCACGACCATATCCGCGATATGTTCGACGACTTGCAGGCCGATGTCCGCGTGCTGCCGCATCACAAAGACGTGGTGCAGTCCCAGGCGACTCCGTATCGGTACCATCGCCCGTCCGCCGGCCCGGCGGAGTGGGTGGTGGCCGCCGAACCGGAAACGCCGCAGCCGGTCGATCACGATTGGAGCCCCGTGCGACCATCGCTGGAACTGGGCGTCGATGAGCTCGATCCGGAATTACAATACGAGCTGGCGGCGATCGAGTCCGATGAAGAGCGTCGGATCAAGCTGCGCGATCAACTGGTCTACGTCGCGGACTCGGACGGGACGACTCTGGATCTTCGTGGCGAGGACGAAGTTTGGACTCGCCGACTCCCCCAACGGACTGCGTAAACGGTTCGTCATCGCCTCCAGGTTGATTGAGGAAAATGCCGCACGCCTTCCGTGCGGATCGTTGCGCTTCCTGCTAAGCATCGTCTACAGGTTGGGAGAGGAAAATGCCGCACGCTTGTCGTGCGGATCGTTGCGCTTCCTGCTACTCAGCCGCTTCCGCTTTCCTGCTTCCCCTCTCCCCCATGTCCCAGTGCTACCAAGTGAGCCTGTCAGACATTCTTCCATTGCGACTTGGGGGAGAGGGACAGGGTGAGGGGGCCCAAATGAGCGTGGGCAAGTGCGGACTAGTCTTTGTCGAAAAACACAGTTCCGCGTCCCATTGAGTTCAGCCGCCTGGCGCTAGCCTGCGGTTTCCGGGCGCCGGGTTCCAAGAAACCGCA